>CAYGNN010000008.1:0-4695 GCA_964351165.1 uncultured Phycisphaeraceae bacterium | reverse complement strand
CCATCTGCGATCAGCACGCCGCCTCTGTGGATGTCGCCGCCTGAGACAGTGTGGATGGTCGCGTTCTCGATGAGGATCGGCCGGTCCTGCTTCGCCGCCTTGGGCAGGAGGTCCTGCGCCAGGGTCGAAGCGGCTGTGCCGAGCGCGATCGCGGCCGGGATGGCCGCCTTCAGGATGGTGTTCATGTGCTTGTTCATGGTGTTGGTGCGCTCGGGATTAGTGGATGTGAACGATCATGTCGCCGCACTGGCCGCAGAGGTGGTCATCGAGGGAGCCGCCGGAGCGGAGGACCTCGAACGCCCACGCCTCGTACTCCAGCTCTTCGGCCGTCGCGGGCGTGGCCGGCTTCTCGTCGCCGGCGCTTGGCGAATCATCGCTCTTGCCCTTCTTCTTGCCCTTGGAGTCGCTGGCGAGCAGCTTCTGGATGAGCCGCGCCCGCTCCCGCTGCGCCTCGGTGCGCAGCTTCGCGTCCATGTCCAGCGAGAAACGCTCGACGCCATCGATCCAGGTCGATTCGCAGCGCGAGAGCGTGCTGAGCGGATCGCCGGACCAGATCACGAAGTCCGCGTCCTTGCCAACCTCGAGCGAGCCGACACGGTCCTCGATCTTCAGCTGGATCGCCGGGTTGAGCGTAACGAACTTGATCGCCTCTTCAGGGGTCAGGCCGCCGTACTTGACCGCCTTGCCAGCCTCAGTATTCATGCGGCGTGCGAGCTCGTTGGAATCGGAGTTGAACGACACTGGGACACCGACGTCGTGCATGATCGCGCCGTTGAAGGGGATCGCGTCCACGACCTCGAACTTGTACGCCCACCAGTCGGAGAACGTCGAGCCGCCCAGCGAGGACTCCTTGATCGCCTCCGCGACCTTGTACCCCTCCAGCACGTGCTGGAAGGTGCCGATCGTGAAATCGAACTCCTCCGCGATGCGGCAGAGCATCAGGATCTCGTCCTGTCGATAGCTATGGCAGTGGATGAGCCGATCGCCGGCGAGGATCTCCGCCAGCGCCTCGAGCTCCAGATCGCGCCGCGGCGGAAGCGTCCTGCCGCGCGCCGATGACGAGAGGTCGTCGTACGCCCGCATCGCACGGTCGTACTCGCCTGCGGCGATGAAGCGGTCGCGCATGATCGTCTCGACACCCATCCGCGTCTGGGGGTACCTGGTCGTGTTGCTGTCGCCCCAGTTGGACTGCTTGACGTTCTCACCGAGCGCGAACTTGATGCCCTCGATCGCGCCCTCCATCCGCATGTCGTCCGGCCGGTCAGCGCCCCAGCGGTACTTCACCACGCTGTTCTGACCGCCGATGGGGTTCGCGGAGCCGTGCAGCTGGTTCGACATCGTCAGCCCGCCAGCGAGTTGCCGGTAGAAGCCGATGTGGTCGGGGTTGATGACATCAGCGATGCGCACCTCGGAGGTCCCCGCCTGCGTGCCCTCGTTGACGCCGCCGCTGATGCCGGTGTGCGAATGGCAGTCGATCAGCCCAGGCGTGATGTGCTTTCCGCTGGCGTCGATGACGTGATCCGCAGCGATTCTCGGCGCTCCAGCGCCAGGGCCGGCGTACATGATCTTCCCATCACTGACGACGAGCGTCGCGTCCTCGATGATCCCATCAGGGCCGACGGTCCACATCGTGGCGCCGGTGACGACCACCGTGCCGGGCGCCGCGTCGCGATCCGCCGCGAGGCCGTACGCGCCGAAGGGCACCGGAAGGGACTCGGGAATATCGTTCTCGTCATCATCGTTGGCGTCGCTGTCGTCCGCAGAATCTTCGTCTTCTGCGTCATCCTCCGCCTCGTCCATCCTGGTCGCGCTCCAGGCGAAGCGGTCGCCCTGTGGATCGGTGTAGACGCCGTGGAGCGCATCGCCGCTCAGTGCGGCCGTCAGCGAGAAAACGCCGGGGACGTCGAAGTCGTCGCCATCAGAGAGGAAGCTGATCCGATTGCCCTCCGTGCGGACGGAACGGCCCTTGATCTCGATGTCCTCGATCTTGATTTTGACGGAGTCCTTCTCGCTGATCGTGACAACCGCGTCCACCGCTGCGGAGCCTTCTCCAAACGTGGTGTCCCATGAACCGACGAGGCGGTTGTCCGCCGCCTTGTTCAGCTCGTGCCGCTGGCCGGCGACCCACACATCGCGGATCTCGCTGTCCTTCTCGAAGAGGCCGCCATCGACCACGACGAGGTTCGCGATCTTCCCTGCCTCGATCGTGCCGACGCGGTCCGCGACACCCAGCATCGATGCAGGGGTCGTCGTCAGCGCCGCGAGCGCCTCGTCTTCCGTCAGCCCCTGCTCGATCGCCGAGCGCAGGTTTTTCGAGAAGTCGCCTCGCTTCTTCAGCTTGTCGGTGGTCAGCGCGACGGTCGCGCCGGCGTGGATCAGCCGCCTCGCGTTTGTCGGCGCCTGCTCCCAGGTCATCAGCGTCCGCAGCGTCACCGCTTCCGCCTCCGCCAGGGACGCCACGCTGGGCGCCTTGGGGTAATCCAGCGGCAGGATGATCGGGAGGCCGTCCTCGACGATCGCGTCCAGCCGGCGGAACTCTGTCCCTGATCCAACCAGCATCGCCTCGCGGTCAAATTCCTTCGCGATCTTCGCGGCCCGCAGCGCCTGCAGTTCGTTGCTTGTGTTCAGGAGCAGCGGAGGCTGATCACCGCCAGGCAGCAGCGCGTCGAGCGCGTCCGCCGGGGGCAGGGGCATCGAATCACCCGACTTCCCGTGCGCCTTGATCGAAGCATCGCGCCACTGCGCATCGGAGAGTGTCTGCCGGAGGAGCGCGATGACGCCCATCTCCGAGCCTGGGTACCCACCCCCGCTGCGGTCGAGCGCCGCCTCATCGAACGCGTGCGAACGCAGCACATCGCGCCGCTGCGCGGTGGGGTCATCGCTGGGCTCCGTTAGCAGCACCACGGCGCCCTTGCCGCGGAAGACACCGTCCTCCGGCGCGATCGCTGCGACCGTGAAGCCCAGCTTCCGCAGCGCTTCGCGGTCCTTCTCGCCGATGCCGGCGCCATCGAGCGCGCTCCGCTGCGGCATGACCTTCGTGTTCCAGTGCGTGCCTTCGAGATCCGCATCGGGCGCCGGCGCCTCGACCGGCACGTGCGCATCGATCAGGCCCGGGTACACCGTCAGCCCCTCGATGTCCCAGACTCTGGCGCCAACCGGCGCTGAGCCGCCCGCGGCGATCGAATCGATCACGCCATCGCGGATCACGATGGTCGCGTTCTCGATCGTCGAGCCAGGTTGCGTGACGACCGTCGCGCCGACGAGGGCGTGCCAGCCGGTCTCGACCGGCTTCGGTCCATTCAACGGCGCCGGCTGCGCGAACGCGGTGGTCAGAGGGAGGGCGCACGCGATCGCGGCCGTCATGACGGAACGCGTGAAACGAACGATTGAAAATTGGGTCATGCCCAGCAGGATACCGAGTGCCGGGCCTGCGGTTGCGCCAAAATCCGATGATCAGCCGGCCGATCGGGACGAGCCGTTAGCTGCCAGTGGACGAGATGATGTCATCGAAGCTTTCGAGCGTTCTGACCGGTTCATCAGCGGAGTCCTGTGAGGGGGCGTAGTACAGGATGTTCTGGTCGCTACCGGGGTCGGTCGATCCCTTCTTCAGGTAGACCTGATCAGGCCCTGCGGACATCGCGATGATCGATCCCCTCGCACGCGCCGGGCGCCAGCGATTGGCTTCCGAGGTCAGCTCGACCGGGTACGCGGGGCTGCCCAGGATGCCCTCGATCGCGCGGAGCATGTTCTCAGCGTTGTGCTGGCCTGATTCGCCGCCCAGGATGCTCTCGGCGTTCTGGTTGATCCGATCTTCACCCAGCGCGGTCGAGCGCAGATACCCGGCGTTCGACGCCCAGTAGAAGAGCGAACGCGGCTCGAGTTCCGAATCCGCCTGCACGAAGTAGCGGGCGTCGTCAGGATCCGAGGGCGGGACGCCGCGGGCGCCGTTGTCGCGCTGCCAGATCATGATGGGCTGCCCCCAACTGTCCAGCAGGTCCGGCATCGCGGTCGGGTTGAGCTCAGGGTCAGACCCATACTGCCCCTCGAGCGCGACGAGGTTGCCATCGGAATCGGAGAAGTACCCGCCGCCGAACCGGCCGGAGCCGACCGCGGTGATATCAACCCTGACAGCGCCATCCGCAACAGTCCCTGCGTAGGGAGCGATGTCGCGGATCGTGTTCATCGAACTGGGGTCCTCCCCGAACAGGGGGTCGCCCTCCGGGATCTCGCCGCCAGCCAGATCGAGCAGCGCGTTCTCCATGTTGGTCAGACCGATCCCGGTATTGGAGGTGAGGTCGCCGTTCTCGTTGGCGCCCATGAGCTTCTGCGAGAAATGCCCGGGCGCCCGCTTCTGATCCACCTGGAAGCTGTCGCTGGCGTTCAGGAAGTTCGTCAACGACGCCTTGGTCGCAGCGGCGCGCGCCGTGTTCTGCACCTTCGAGAGCGCCGGGAGCAGCAGCGCGGTGAGGACCGCGATAATCGCAACCGTCACCAGCACCTCGATCAGCGTGAACGCACGCCTGGTTCCCGTTCGTTGTGTCGTCTTCATCTTCACTCCGGATTGCATCACGCAGGGGAACGGATCGCGCTGCGAGCGCGAGAATCGATCAAAATAGAAGGCCACCACAAGCATGGTACGGCCCACGCCGCGGCTCGGTTCCATCAGATCAACCACCGAACAAACACGAGGCCGCG
>CAYGNN010000007.1:23190-36527 GCA_964351165.1 uncultured Phycisphaeraceae bacterium | reverse complement strand
CAGCGTCGGCGCGCCCGGCCGCACAGGGACCTGGTAATGCCGCAGGTCCCAGATCACGCCCTCCGAGAAGAGCGTCATCACCATCGACGCGAGCCCCAGCCCAACAACCATCGACGCCAGCAACCACGGCATGTGCTTGCGTCGCACATGCCCAACCTCGTGCGCCATCACCGCCTCGACCTGCTCTTCAGGGAGCGATTCCAGCAGCGCATCGGTCAGCAGCACGTACCGCACCGGCGCCCAGAACCCCAGCACAGCGCCGTTGATCATCATGCCGTGCGTCTTCCAGACGAGGATCTTGCGGAACCTCACGCCCTGCCGCTCGCACAGCGCCGTCAGCCGGTTGCGGATGTGCCCCGGACCGATGGGCTGCGTGCGCCAGCACATGCGGATCACCAGCGGCGCGAGCAGCAGGATCACCACGGCGCCCAGCAGTTGCAGCCAGGGCGCCGCGACATTCCTCCAGTCGTCCGTCGTGCGCACGAACCCGGTGCGTGGCTGTTCCAGCGCGATCGCGACAACCTCCGACCACGCGAGGATCAGCGCGATGGGCGCCAGCAGCAGGAGCAGATCGTGCCGGACGCGGTCGAGGACGAACGTCAACCTGCTCGGCATCGTGCTCAGTGGTCGGCCGGCATCGAGCATGGAGATCAGCCCCGCCTCGTGCAGGCGCCGCTCGATGGGGAACATCGACCACCACCCCAGGACGAAGACCAGCAGCGTCGGCGTGATGACGACGATCTCATCAACGAGGACCAGGTCCCCCATCGCCGCACGCGCCGAATCGAGGAACCCCGCCGCGAGGACCAGCCACGCGTACGCGACGACCGCCGCGATGCGCGCGATCCTGGTGGCGCGTTCTGCGTTGCGGACGGCGCTCATGGAGCCTGTGCGGTTGAGCCGCCTCCCGCTCATCCAAACGGCGCTGTGCGCGAAGACCGACAGCAGCGCCGCGATCAGCACTGCGACCGAGAGCATCGATCCGAAGGGCGGCGCAGTCTCCCCACGTCCAGGCGAGAAGACCGCCGGGAAGCTGTCGTGAATGGCGATGACGCCGACGATCGCGATGATCAGCGCGTGGAGCATCGTGGGTTCAGCGGGTCGCGTCCTGCGGCGTGTGGGTTGAAGGTTCGCTCATCGCCTGCTCGGCCTGGCGATGGAGCCGAGATCGATCCTGGCCCCATCAGGCTGGTAGTAGTCCACGCCCAGCGCGTTCTTCGAGGTGAACGTCAGCACGAGGCACGACCGGCCGAACCGCTTGGCGTAGTCCAGATCGCCTGGGCCAGGGCCAGCGTAGTCGCTGTTGCTGAAGGTCTGCGCGTGGAAGTGATAGTGAAAAAGCGCCGTCGCGCCGGCGTCGAGCAGCTCGGGGGATGCGACGAACCGGTTGTCGCTGGATCGCTGCGCCGGCCGCGGCGGGTACGAGTACGCCCTGAACGCGTCGCCTTCCGCAGCGTCGAGGATGCCGCCGTGCTCGGTGGACTCGTCGCGCATGTCGTGGTCCGCCTGCTCGTACAGCTCGCGGATCACGTCAGGCTGGTTCACCGCCTCGCTGGCGATCAGGATCAGCAGCGCATCGCCCCAGACGAGGTCCTTGCGCCAGTGGTCGATGTCCTCCTTGGGGGCGGTCATCGCGTCGGGGAAATCAGCGGAGCGCCGGGTGTGCCGGCGGCCGTCGAGTTCTGCCTCGGCAAGGTCAAGCAGCTGCCGCCTGGTCGAGGCGAGCCACTCGCTCCGGTGCTGCGCCGCCCAGAGCACACCTGCGACATGCCGCAGCTCGAACCCCTCGCGCTGCGCATCGTTCAGGCTGACGACCTGCCGCTTCGCGTCGTCCCAGAACGCAGAGCGTTCCGGCTTCCGCAGGTCTTCCACCCACTCGAGCTGCTCGGTGGTCAGGGGGATCGCGCTCAGGTCCCGCGCCACGATCTGCAGGTCCATCAGGATCGGGTCGTCCTGCACATCGGTCGCCTGCGCGATGTACTCCTTCGTCGTCGCGCCTGCAGGGTCGATCCGCGAGAGGAGCGTCCACGCGTCGCGCCTGGTGCGCTCCGCGAACTGGTCGTCGGGGTCGTGGTTCGACGCGAAGACCGCAAAGACGGTCTGCTCGATCGGCTGATCGGGCGCGAGCGTCAGCAGCGCGGCGCGCTCAGGGCGCTCGTCATCCGCCGGGCGCTGCACCGGACGCGCCCAGCTGCGCACGAGCGCCGGGATCATCTCGGTCGAGTTCGTCTCCACCGCGAGGTTGCAGACGTGCTCGATCACCGGCCAGTGGTTCTCCGTCGGGAGCATCAGCGAGAGCATCCGCGCCGTGTCGCTGGGGTCGTCGGCGTGCAGCTCATCGATCGCGGCGTTGCGCACGTCCGGCCGGTTGCCCCTGCCCCAGGCGGTGCGCTTGAGCAGCTCGCGCCCCACCGCCGCGTCGATCTCCCCCTCGCGGGACATCCTCGCGACGGCCCGGACAGCGACGGACTTCGAGCGTGTCGTGGCGTCCGGATCGCCCAGGACGCCGAGCGGGTCGTCGTTGGCCTGCTGGGAAGCCCCGCCGCAGCCAGCCTGCGCCAGCAGGCAGACGAGGACGAGCAGGCCCTCAATGGACATTCGGCGGGCGATCCTGGTACGTCTGGGGGTGTCGTGCATCGGCAGGAGTGTAGTCGTGGGGCCCGGTTTGGCCGGTGTGTCCATGGGATTTCACCGCCGGTGCTTGCTCCGGGGCGCTTGGGAGGCGACAATCAAGACACCGCCTGTCCGATTTCCGGATCGGCGATCACCCAGACGCCCGGAGCCGCCTTGTTGACCCAGACCGACCAGAACCTGACCGACCGCGTCCTGGCGGTGCTCGAGGCCCTCCGGCCGATGATCCAACGCGATGGAGGCGACATCGAACTGGTCGAGATCACGCCGACCAAGGTGGTGCAGATCCGCTTCCAGGGCGCCTGCATCGGGTGCCCCAGCAGCGAGATGACGCTGAAGATGGGGATCGAGGAGAACCTCAAGGCGCATGTCCCGGAGATCACCGGTGTGATGGCGGTGGACTGACTGTGGGCGCCGAGGGGCATTACCCTCCGGAAGCAACCTGTTTGCAGATACTTACATTATGTTCGGTGTGATAACAAATCAGCCGCAATCCAGCATTGCAGGTTTGACGGTGTTGCCCATGGTGGTACTCTGATTTGTGGTGGGGCCGGGGTGCGTGGTGCATCACCGGCTGGACAGGAGGTCCGAACAATGCTTGTCATTACGAGGCGTGAAGGCGAAGAGGTCGTCATCGGCGATCCGAGCGACCCGATCGGCATCGTGCGCGTGGCAGGGATCAAGGGCGACCGGGTGCGGCTCGCGTTTGAATTCCCACGCAACATCGAGGTCCATCGGCGCGAGGTCGCGGAGCAGATCCTCTCCGAACGCCCATCGGTGGTCGGCGCGATCAAACCGATCGCGTCCGTGCCGGGTTAATCCCCCGAACTGATTCACATTGATAGGTCTTGCATCTATCGCTGCGCGCCGAGCCGGTGCGTTGCCATGATGCCATGACGCCATGCAATGTTACTTCTGCGCGAAGAAGTCGGGATCAATGACCGCGCCGCCTGGGTCCTCGCCGGAGGGGTCGGAGGGCGACCAATCGACGCGGCTCTTGCCCAGCAGCGTGCCTGTGGCGAATGCGAGGTCGATCTGGGCGATCTCGTAATCGGTCAGCGCCGCGATCTCCGCGGACTGCGCCTGCGCGAGCCTCGTCGCGGCGTCGAGCACATCGGTGCTCGTCCTGCGACCAACGTCGAACTGACGCTGCTCCGCTTCGAGCGTGCGGCTCGCGGCGATCGCGCTCAGGCGGGCCGCGAGGATGCGCTGCCAGCCGGACTCGATCGTGTCGATCGCGTCCAGGACCTCCTGCTCGATCGCCTGCTCTCTCGCGTCCTTCGATGAGAGACGCTGCAGACGCTGCAGGATCGCCCGGCGGACGCGCGACTCGGCGCCCTCGTTGCCGATCGGGATCTCCGCGCGGAGGCCAAGCAGCCAGTCGTGGAACCCCCCGGTCCTGGCGGTGTTGATCGCGTTGCTGTTGGAATCGCCGAGGCCGTTGACGCGGTAGGTGTAATCAACCGTGAAGAGCGGGAGCGCCTGGTTGCGCTCGAAGGCGATCGTGGACTCGTCGATGGTCAGCTGCAGCTCGATCTCCAGCAGTTCCATGCGGTTGTCGATCGCCGCCTGCACGTAGGCATCGCCGTCGATGCCGTAGCGGACCGGGTCAGGGTCGGACGTGGGGATGATCATGATGTCGGTGCGCTGTTCGAGGCCCTCGACGTTCATGAGCCGCTTGAGCTGCCGCTGCCTGGTCAGGACGAGGTTCTCGTTGACGATGATGTCCTCGAGCCGCGACGCGACGCCGTCCTCGGCGCGGATGACCTCTACCTCCGGGAGATCGCCGGCATCCACCCTGCGGCGGGCGCGTTCGAGCTGCGCCATCGCGAGCTCGTACTGGTTCTGCGCGACCTCAAGGCTCTTGCGTGCCGCGAACAAACGCCAGTACAGCCGATCAGCCGCGGCGAGCTGGCGGATGATCTCCTGCTTGGTGCGCGTCTCGCTGATGCCCTCGTTCAGGGCAGCGACCCGGATGCCGTGTGTCGAGGACCGTCGCCCAGCGCCGCGGAGCAGCGGCTGCGAGATCGAGACCACCGCATCAGCGGAGTACGAGGGATCCAGCGTCGCGAAGGCGTTGTCCGTCTCCGTCCGGTTGAAAGGGAACGTCACGCTGACGTTGCCGCCGGTACGCACCGGGATGCGCACGCCGAAGTCGATGTCCGTGGTGTCGACCTGCGAGCCGGAGAGCGTCGAGGCCGTGGGGGTATCGAACGAGTTCCGGTTGAAGTTCGCGAAGAAGACCGCCTCGAACGCGGCCTCCGCCTCGCTGACGCTCTGGTTGGCGATCGTCGGGTTGATGAGCGCGACCTGGATGTCGAGGTTGTTGCTGATCGTCCAGGCGCGCACCTGCTCGAGGGTGATGTCGATCGTGTCGAGCCCCTCGAAGGGGTTCTCGCGCAGCGTGTCGAGCTCCGCCTCGGTGACGTCTTCCCTTGTCTCCGGAAGTTCGCCGGCGACCTTGCTGTTATCCAGCGAGATCGCGTCGATGGAGCGGAGGCGCTCCGTCGCTGGGCGCTCGCCGTACTCGTCGAGGGAGGTGGCGAAGGGGTTGCGGGCGCAGCCTGATAGCGCCAGGAGAGCCAGAGCGCACGCGGCGGAGGAGGCCGCGGGAGCGAAACAGTTATTCATGTCTGAGAGCCTCGATCGGATCCATTCGCGCCGCTTTCACGGCGGGGAACATACCAAAGATGATGCCGCTGCCGGCGCTGAACGCGACCGCCAGGATGATTGCCCACATGGGGATCGCCGCCTGCTCCATGCCCATCGATTCCACGTTCTGGATGATGAGCACCACGATCTGCGCCGAGAAGACGCCGATGAGCGCCCCCACCACACACAGCGTGACCGCTTCCGCGAGGAACTGGAGCATGATCACCGAGGGCCTCGCGCCGACCGACTTGCGCAGGCCGATCTCGCGCGTCCGCTCGCTGACGGATGCGAGCATGATGTTCATAATGCCGATGCCTGCGACGAGCATGAGCACGCTGACCACGCCGCCTACTACCGCGGTGATCGCCGCTGCGATCCCGGAGAACTGATCGATCGCCTGCTGGAGGATCTCGATGCGGAAGGTGTCCTCGTCCTCCGGCGCGAGGTTGCGCATCTTGCGCAGGACGAACCGGATCTCCCGCCGCGCCTCATCGACCAGCTCCGGGGAGGCGATCGAGGCGGTGCACTGGACCCAGCCGTACCGGTTGAGCTTCATCGAGGTGTTGAACGGGATCAGCACCTCGGCGTTCGAGTCGTCGCCGGTGAAAACGCTCTTCGCCTCTTCCTCGATGACGCCGATGATGACGAAGCGGTGGTTGCCGATGCGGATGTGCTGCCCGGTTGGGTCGATGTTCAGGTCGAGGTCCGCGATCGCGTCCTCGTTGATCAGGCACACATGACGGCTCTCGTCATGATCGATCCTGGTCATCGGGCGGCCGATCATGATGTCGCGCCCCTGCACCGCCCGCCAATCTAGGCCGATCCCGGTGACGGAGATCCCCTGCACCAGCCGCTCGCCGTGGCTGACATCCCAGCGACGGCCGACGGTCGGCGTGAGCATCTCGATCGAGGGGCAGTGCTCGTCGATCGCGTCGATCTCCTCGACGGTCATCATGACCTCGTCCCAATCCAGAGCGCCGCGCTGCGACCGGGGGACGTGGCCCCAGATCCAGATCTTCTTGGCGCCCAGGGATTCGAACTCGCCCATGATTCCGGCCTTCATCCCGCCCAGCGCCGCGATGACGACGACGACCGAGGTCACACCGATGACGATGCCCAGCGCCGTGAGCGCTGCGCGGAACTTGTTCGACCAGATCTGGGTGAGCCCCAGCACGACAGTCTGGAGCATGAAGCGAATCAGCATGACCGACCTTTCGTGCCGGGCGCCGGTGGGGCGCGGTGGTTACTCGTGACGCAGCGCGTCGATGGGATCGAGGCGCGACGCCTTGTACGCAGGGAGGATGCCGAAGAGGAGCCCGGTGCCGGCGCTGAAGCCGACCGCGAGAACGATCGCCCAGACCGGGATCTCCGCGCCGGAGAGCTGGGCGCTTGGCATCAGCGAGAGCCCGATGATCAGCACCTGCGCCAGGACCATGCCCAGGGCGCCACCGACCAGGCAGAGGACGATTGCCTCGACCAGGAACTGCATGAGGATGACCGCAGGCCGGGCGCCGACCGCCTTGCGCAGGCCGATCTCGCGCGTCCGCTCGCTGACAGAGACGAGCATGATGTTCATGATCCCGACGCCGCCAACGACGAGCGAGATCCCGACCACGCTCGCCAGGACCGCGGTGATGATGCCGGCGACATTCAGGAAGCCGTCGATGAACTGCTGCATGACGCCGATGTCGAAGGTGTTCTCTTCCTCCGGCTCGAGCCCGCGCATCGTGCGCAGGGCGAATTGCATCTCGTTCTGCGCATCATCCGCGACCTCAGGGCTCGTGATCTTGCCCAGCGCGTAGTTCAGCCAGCCGTTGGGATTGAGTTTCTGCGCCTGCTCGAAGGGGATGTACACCTCCGAGCGCGCATCGCCGCCGCCGAACATGGGCGAGACGTCCTTCGTCTCGACGACGCCCACGATCATGAACCGGCGGTCCTTGATCAGCAGGAAATCACCCACCGGGTC
The DNA here is from genome assembly GCA_964351165.1 of uncultured Phycisphaeraceae bacterium. Lineage (GTDB taxonomy): Bacteria > Planctomycetota > Phycisphaerae > Phycisphaerales > UBA1924 > JACKHE01. Next base: position 29,278 of record CAYGNN010000007.1, on the reverse strand, counting down.
GATCTCCAGGTTGAACTCGCTGATCGCCTCTTCGTTGATCAGGCAGACCTGCCTCGCCTCGTCGCGGTCGATCTTGGAGAAGGGCCGGCCCTTGATGCAATAGCGGTCGTTGATCTCGTGCCACGTCTCCCAGATGCCCCACGCGACGATCTGCTTGACGTCCTCGCCGTGGCGGACCTCGTAGGAGCCGAACCAGTGCGGCGTCATCATCTCGACCGAGGGGCAGTGCTCGACGAGCGCGTAGAGCTCATCTTCGTTGAGTTGGACGCCGCGCCAGGTGACCTTGTGCCGCATCGAGTCCGGGACCCGGCCATCGACGAAGATCATCTGGGCACCGACGGATTCGAACTCGTTGAGGACGAAGTTCTTCATCCCGGTGATCGCGCCGATGACGCTGAGGACGAGGGCGGTGGCAACGATGATGCCGAGCGAGGTGAGGACCGACCGGGCGCGGTTCGCCCAGATCTGGGAGAGCGCCAGGAGGACCGTCTGCACGAACCACCGGATGACGATCATGCCTTCTTCTCCGCCGGGTTCGTGACGCCTGGGTTGACGTGGATCTCAGGCGCGCAGCCTGCCGCGGCAGGCTGCCCTGAACCCTGCTGGTGCAGCAAGTTGGCCGCGGCGTGCTCGAGCCACTGGAGGTGGATCGGGTCCTCGTCCGTCGCGTGATCGCTCGAGACCTTGCCGTCCGTCAGCCGGACGATGCGCTGGCAGTGGCTCGCGACGTCCTCTTCGTGCGTCACGACGATGATCGTCTGCCCCTCGGCGTGCAGCTGGTTGAAGAGCTCGATGATCTCGTGCGTCGTTGTTGAATCGAGGTTGCCGGTCGGCTCGTCCGCGAGCAGGATGCTCGGCGCGTTGACGAGCGCCCGCGCGATGGCGACGCGCTGCCGCTGACCGCCGGAGAGCTGGTTGGGCCGGTGCCCCATGCGGTCTGCGAGACCAACGCGCTCGAGCGCGCGCTTGGCGGCGCGGCGGGCGCCCATCCAGCCGCTCTTGGAATAGAGCAAGGGGAGCATGACGTTCTTGAGCGCGCTCGCTCTGGGGAGCAGCTCGAAGGACTGGAAGACAAAGCCGATCTCGACGTTCCGGACGCGCGCAAGCTCGCTGGCGCCCATCTTGTGCGTTGGCTTGTTGTTGAGCAGGTACTTGCCGCCGGTCGGGCGGTCGAGGCACCCCAGGATGTTCATCATCGTGGACTTGCCGGACCCTGAAGCGCCCATGATCGCGACGTACTCGTTGCGATCGATCTGCAGGTCAACGCCGCGCAGCGCGTGCACGCGCTCGACGCCGATCTTGTAGGTCTTGCGGAGCTTCTGGATCTCGATGGTCATGACGAGGCCGCCGCGGTGGTTGCGGTGCGGTCGGCGCCAGCGTCGCTCTGCGAGCCGTCGTCGTCGCCCTCGTCGGAATCGTTCGCGTGCTCGGCGCGGGCGCCATCATCCGATTCGGACTCCGCGCCGGCGATAGCTTCCTCAGCTGGCGCTGCGTCGCCCTCGATCGCGTCCGCGTCCTCGGCGTCCTTGTCCGTGCGCTTGCGGACCGACTTGTTGTGGTTCAGTTCCTGCAGCGTCTTCCAGGGGCCGACGATGACCTCCGCGCCGGAGTCGAGCCCCGCGAGCACCGCGGTGGCGGTCAGGTCGCTGGGGCCGATCCTGATCGGGGTCTCGACCGCCTTGCCGTCCTGGAGGATGTACACGACGCGGGCGAACGTCTTGTTGCGATCGACCGCCTCGCTATCGACGACATCCTGCGGGAGCTCATCGACGCGCTTGTCGATGACCGCCTGCGAGGGGATCTTCAGGATGCCCTCGAGCGTCTCGACCTCGACGTCCACGTTGGCGGTCAGACCGGCGAAGATCTGCGCATCAGGGTCGAGGTGGAGCAGGATCTCGGTCTTGTAGTACTTCGAGCGGTCGCTCGGATCGAGCGTGTGCTGCAGGGCGATCGACTCAACCGTGCCCTCGAAGACCTGATCATCGAAGGCGTTGATGTACACCCTGGCGGTCTGCCCGATGCGCACCGGGGCGATGTCGGACTCATCGATCTCCGCGTTGACGAGCATCTCGGTGAGGTCCGCCATCTCGAGGATGACTGTGCCGAAGTTGGTGACCGAGCCGGTGACCGTCTCGCCGACCTCGGAATGCAGTCGGGTGATGCGCCCGTTCATCGGGGCCTTGATGACGGTGTAGCCGACATTCTCCTGCGCGCGAACGACGCCGGACCTGGCGATCTCGACGTTCTGCTCCGCGGCGTTCAGGTCGGACTCGGACATCCGGAGGCGCGCCTCGGCGGAGTCCAGTTCGGATTTGCTGACATCGTTCGACTTGAAGAGCGAATCGATCCGCTCCCAATCGGCGACGGCGTTGATGTGCGACGCCCTGGCGCCCTCGAGCCTCGCCTCGGCGGCCCGCAGCGACGCCTCGTTCGAGGCGAGGTCCGCCTTGAGCGTTTTGTCGTCGAGGCGGACGATGACCTCGCCCTGGTTCACGAAGTCGCCCTCCTTGAAGGGGAGCTCCTCGATCTGCGCCGAGACGCGGGCGGAGATGTTCACCTTGCGGCGCGGCTCGATATCACCAGGGGCGCTGATCGTGCGCACCAGGCGGTCGGGCTCGACCGCCACTGTGATGACCTCGGTCCCGCTTCCAGCGCCGGCTCGCTTCTCCTGCATCTCCTTGAACTTCGGGAACAGGAACGCCCCGGCGGCGACCAGGATGATCACGAAGACCACGAGGATGATCGAGAACCATTTGAGAAACGTTTTCATGAGTCGCCCCGTACCCCTGTCGTCCGATATTCCGAAGTGCGGATCGGGAGCGACGCCCCCGACTGCCGATGAGATGCCCGATATCCGAACCCTTTTCGGTACAGCATCCTACGAGCGCGGTTGCGAGGATTCGCGTCCGCGTCCGAAAGTGCTTACCGCCCCTTGGTGGGATCGGTGAGGGGCCGATTTCAGGGCCGCAGGAGGCCGATGTCCACTCTCCGAGATCCCCAAACAGGATCCACTCAATCCTGAGCGGCGCCCCCCTTCGTTTTCTGCCGATCGAGCAATAGAATCCCTCCGGCCGGCTCCGGATCGCAATCGCCCAACACCACCGAAACCAACCACGATGACTACCGCAACCATGACACCCCCCACCGCCGCATCCACCCGCACCGAAAAAGACACCATGGGCGAGATGCAGGTCCCTGCCGACGCCCTCTACGGCGCCTCGACCCAGCGGGCCGTGCTGAACTTCCCGGTCTCCGGCCGGCCGGTCCCTGCGGCGGTCATCCACGCCTACGGCCTGCTCAAGGCCGCCTGCGCGGAGGTCAACGCGGAGCTGGGGCTGCTCGACAGCGAACGCGCGCAGGCGATCATCAAGGCGGCCGGCGAGATCGCCTCAGGCCAGCACGACGCCCACTTCCCGATCGACATCTTCCAGACCGGCTCCGGCACATCGACCAACATGAACGCCAACGAGGTCATCGCGAACCTCGTCTGCCTCCAGCGCGGCGCTCCGATCGGCTCCTCGAAGAACGCTGAGTACCTCAGCGCCGGCGGCGTCCACCCCAACGATCACGTGAACATGGGGCAGTCCTCCAACGACACGTTCCCGACTGCGATGCACGTCTCCTCGGCGCTGGCGATCAGCGAGAAGCTGGTCCCCGCCGTGCGCACGATCGCGGCGACGCTCGAAACGCTCGCCAAGCGCTGGGACGACGTGATCAAGATCGGACGCACGCACATGCAGGACGCGACGCCCATCCGCCTCGGCCAGGAGTTCTCCGGCTACGCGGCGCAGATGCGCCACGCCGAGGAGCGGCTGGGGCAGGCGATGGCGGCGCTGGCGCACCTGCCGCTCGGCGGCACTGCGGTCGGGACCGGCATCAACACGCACCCTGCGTTCGGCGCCAAGGTCGCCGCTTCGCTCTCGAAGACGACCGGATTCCACTTCCACGAAGCGGCGAACCACTTCGAGGCGCAGCACGCCAAGGACGCCTTCGTCCAGGCCTCCGGCGTCATGAAGACGATCGCTGTTTCGCTCTCGAAGATTGCAGGCGACATCCGGCTCATGGGCTGCGGCCCTCGCTGCGGCATCGGGGAGCTCAAGCTGCCTGCTGTACAACCTGGTTCCTCGATCATGCCTGGCAAGGTGAACCCTGTCATCTGCGAGGCGGTCGTGATGGTGTCGTGCCAGGTCGTCGGGAACGATCAGGCGATCACGCTGGGCGCCTTCGGCGGTGTCGGCTCGCTGCTGGACCTCAACGTCGCGATGCCGATGATGGCGGACAACCTGCTGTCGTCGATCACGCTGCTGACCGGCGCGTGCAACATCTTCGACGAGAAGCTGCTGCAGGGTCTCGAGGCGGACGTCGAGCGCTGCAACGAACTCATCGAGGGGTCGCTCGCGATGTGCACGTCGCTGGTCCCTGCGATCGGGTACGACAAGTCCGCAGCGCTCGCCAAGCAGGCGTTCGCGGAGGGCAAGACGGTCCGGCAGGTCGCGCTGGAGCAGGGCGTGCTCCCTGAGGATGAGCTGAGCCGCCTGCTCGATCCGGCGAAGATGACCGAGCCTGGCTAAGCGTTGATGCGATCGCGGATCGCCTCCAGGGTGATGCCCCGATAAGCCCTGCCCCTGGTCAGATAACACCCCAGGGGTATCACCATTTTGGTGCGAAGGTCCCGGAATACCAGCGACCCCGATCGACTGATCGCCGGTTTGATATTCGCGCCGGAAAATCCGAAACAATCGTTTCAATCGCCATAAACCGCGCGACATACTGGAGTTGTGCGCACGCACCGGCGGCGCATCGACACGTCACGACTGTTTCCTGGGAGGGATCACAACATGTTTCGCACGACCCTGACGCTCGCTGCCGCGGGCGTGGCTGTCGCCGCCGCCTCGAGCGCGAGCGCCATCCTCATCGACTTCAACACCGACGGCATGGGCAACCCGCTCGCTGCCGGCGAGATCATCACCAACCAGTACGGTCCTGCGGTCGCGATCAGCGCCAGCGGCGGTTCGGGCCTGGCGGTCACGTTCGATACGGCCAACCCCACCGGCAACGATCCCGACCTGCTGACGCCCAACCCTGGGCTGCACCCCACGAACACCGTTGCCCTGGGCAACGCCCTGATCGTGAACGAGGAAGACTTCATGCTCGGCATGGACGGCCGTGTTCTGGACCCCAACGACAACGTTGGCGGCTCATTCACCTTCGACCTGAGCTTCACGGCGACCGCCCTGGAGATCACCATCATGGACATCGAGGAGAACGGCGGCTCGATCCAGCTCTTCAACAGCAATGATCTTCGCGGCGGCCCGAACATCATGGGCATCCCCGCCCTGGGTGATGGCTCCGTCCAGACGCTCGTTCTCGATGGCTACGAGTTCGACAGCTTCACAGTGAACCTCGTCGGCTCCGGCGCGATCCCGGTCGTGAACATCATCCCGACGCCCGGCGCTGGCGCGCTGCTGGCGATGGGTGGCATCGCGGCGGTCCGCCGCCGCCGCTGATCCGGCTGATCAGCACCGACTTCTGAGAAACAGGACCGGCGGGGCTCCACGCTCCGCCGGTTTTTCTGTGCGCGCACCGAGGTGGATGTGCGCACGAAAAAGCGCGGCGCACTTTCGTGCGCCGCGCTCGATCAGGTACAGATTCGGTTCAACTTACGGCGTGGCGATCCAGCCGAAGTTGCCGATGAGGATGCCGAGGTCGGCGGTGTTGGTGACGCCATCCATGTTGATGTCGCCGTGCTCCATCGCCTCGAGCATGAGGGCGCCGGAGTCGCCGCCATCGGGGGGCGTGGTGCCGCCGTGCTCGCCGACCACCTCGATGCAGAGGGTGTAGCAGCCGGCGATGCCGTGCCCAGGGGTGGGCTCGGGGCACTCGATGAGGGCCCGCGTCTCGGCCTCTTCTTCCTCTTCCTGGAGGAGGTCGTCGAGACCGTTGAAGTCGCAGTCACCAGCGCCGGAGACGGCGATGATGGCGCGCCCGTTGATGTCGGCGACGATGTCGAGCTTGGAGTAACCGGGAACGCCGGCGTTGCCCTCAGCCTTGAGGATCAGCTCGCAGGACTTGTCGAACCAGCCGAGCG
>CAYGNN010000007.1:4024-23180 GCA_964351165.1 uncultured Phycisphaeraceae bacterium | reverse complement strand
CTCGCAGTCGAGGCCGCCGACCTGCTCGATGCAGTAGTCGCACAGCGGGACGAGGTTGTCGATGCAGAAGAAGTCCACGTCGTTGCGCAGCTCCTCGCAGGCGATCACGTTGTCGATGCAGATATCAACCTGCTCCGTGCCGAGGGGCAGGAGGTAGTTGATGTAGAACGCCTCGGCGCCGGTGATGAACTCATCCTCGTAGCAGACGGGGTTCTCGCTGATGCCGCCGCCGTTGGGCAGGATGGGGTTGACCAGCGGCATGCCAGCGCCATCCAGGAAGGTGACGTAGACCTTGAACTTGCCGAGCTGGCCGTGGGCGGCGTTCTGGAAGAGGCCGTTGAAGGTGTTGTCGAGGCCATCGGCGCGGCCGGTGACACCCATGCGGAGGGTGAAGGTGCCGTCGCCGTTGTCAACGATGCCGTTGGAGCCATCGACACCGAAGAGGCCGGAGGCCCAGCCGTTGCCCTTGTTGGAGCCGTTGTCGTCCTCGTTGAGGAATTCGTTCTGCTTGTCGAAGAGGACGAGGTAGGTGTCCGGCTCGCAGCCCTGCTCGACACGCTTCTCGAGCTTGCCATCGATGTACTTGCCGCACTCACCGAAATCGACCGGGGAGCAGAACTCCTCGATGCTGCCAGCGATGCAGTAGTCGTTGGGCTCGACGTCGGCGGGGTAGCGGCAGATCTGATCATCGCCGCCCTCGTATTCGTAGGTGACGCTGATCGAAGCACTGGCGTCTGTCATGAAGATCTGAGCAACGTTGCCAGGGCCGGTCGCGGTCGACATCGCGGTTGCGGTTGCGACAAAGTCAACCGTGCCGTTGCCAATGAATGGCAAAAGATCAGCAGGCAGAGTGAACGTGGTCTGACCACCCTCATTGCCGGCGAGGTTCGGGAATGTCACGCCCGAGGTACCACCAAAGTCGATGGCGCCATCGAAAGCGGTTGCGTTGAACATTTCAGAATCAGAAGGCATCGGATTTTCAGAGAAGCCCGACGGACCGTTCAGCGTGATGTCCGCGGCAAGTGTTGCGGTAATCAAGCTGGGAGCGTTGTCCTGGCTCTCGGCCTGCGCAGACCCTGCAACGCCAGCGTTCCAGTCAATGATGACACAAAGAAGCGTGCGCGTGCCGCCCATGTCATCGAATTGCGGCACCGTGAGATTCTCGGGGCCCCAGTTCGTTGTTTCAGCAAAGATATCATTGAACGGGCCTTCGGTTTGCGTGCCGGCGCCGAGCGAGGTGCCCGCGCACGCCATCGAAACCGCAGCCGCACCGGCGAGCAGTGACTTACGAATACACATATCTAGATCCTCCCGAATCCATGCCCCGGAATACGAGGCAAACACCTGATCAGACGCCGGTTGGAAACGAAGGGGCATCGCAGCCCTGGCCGGCGCACTCCTGGATTGGGCGCAACTTCTGCCCTTATCGGAGTATCCGCAGGGTACCCCCCTGCTCGTCACCCTCGCAAGCGATTTTCCCGGAATCTCGGGATTATCGGGGGAGTTACCGGGACACGTCGCTCGCCATGCAGATCCGCGTGACGTCCGATAACACGGCATTCAGGCGAAAAAGCACGGTGCGCTCTCACGCACCGTGCTCCGATCAGGATTCAGGATTCCAGGCAGGATTGCCGGGTCGTGATCAGTCGTTGATCACTCGCCGATCCAGCCGAAGTTGCCGAGCAGGACACCCAGGTCGGCGGTGTCGGTCTTGCCGTCCATGTTGATGTCGCCGTGGCTCATGGCGTTCTCGAGCTGCTCGATCTGAGCGGCGCCTTCGCCATCGGTCGGCTCGCCGGAGCCGCCGTGGGCGCCGACCACCTCGATGCAGAGCGTGTAGCAACCGGCGACGCCGTGGCCCCAGTCCTGGAAGTCACACTCGATGGGTGCGCGATCGATCTCCTCGACGAGCTCGTGGTCATCGTGGATGCCGTTGAAGTTGCAATCGTCGGCGCCGGAGACAGCGAGGATCACGCGGCCGTTGGCGTCAGCGACGACGCACAGCTCGGTGTAGCCGGGGATGTTGGTGTTGTCCTGCTCCTTGAGGATCAGGTCGCACGACTTGTCGAACCAGCCCAGCGCGGTGGCGGTGGGACGGCACTCGCAGTCGAGACCACCGACCTGCGTGATGCAGTAGTCGCACAGCGGGACGAGGCCCTCGATGCAGAAGAAGTCGACGTCCTCGCGGACTTCCTCGCAAGCGACACGGTTGTCGATGCAGATGTCAACCGCGGCGGTGCCCTGGGGCAGGGTGTGGTTGATGTAGAAGGCCTCAGCGCCGATGACGAACTCATCGGTGTAGGTGACCGGGTTGCTGATCGCGCCGCCGCCCTGGGGCAGGATCGGGTTGACCAGCGGAGCGCCGGCGTCGTCGAGGAAGGTCACGTAGACGGTGAACTTGCCGAGCTGGCCGTGCGGGCCGTTCTGGAAGAGGCCGTTGAAGACGCCATCGAGGCCATCAGGGCGGCCGGTGACGCCGATGCGGATGCTGCTGGTGCCGTCGCCGTTGTCGACGATGCCGTTGCCGCTGTCAACGCCGATGAGGGCGGAGGCCCAGCCGTTGCCCTTCTCGGAGCTGTTGTCGTCGGCGTCGAGGATGTTGTTGAGCTTGTCGAAGAGCACCATGAAGGTGTCGGGCTCGCAGCCCTGGGCGATGCGCTTCTCGAGCTTGCCATCGATGTACTTGCCGCAGTCCGCGAGGCTGAAGTACGAGCAGGACTCTTCGAGGTTGAAGGGATCGCAGTAGTCGTTGGGCTCAACGTCGGCCGGGTAGCGGCAGATGTCCGGGATCTCGATGTACTCGTAGAGCACCTCGACACCAGCGCCGGCGTCGGTCTGGATCTGCTGGATGACGTTGCCCGGGCCGGACGCGGACGAGATCGCGGTCGCCTCGGCGACGAAGGTCACGTCGCCAGAACCGATGAAGGGCGACAGGTCACCGGGGTTGGTGAACATGGCCATGCCCATCTCGCCGGCGATGATCTCAGGGTATGTCGCGCCGGAGCCCCCCATGAAGTCGATCGTGCCGTCGAACGCGGTCGCCATGTACAGGCGGTTGTCGCTGGGCATCGGGTTCACGCTGAAGCCGGAGGGCCCGTCGAGCGTGATGTCGGCCGCCAGCGTGACGGTGATCATGCTGGGCTGCTGGTCGAGGCTCTCGACACTCGCGGAACCAGCGACGCTCGCGCCCCAGTTGATCGTGACCTTGACGAGCTGCCTGGCGCCGCCCATCTCGTTGAACTGCGGGACAGTCAGGTTGACCGGCCCCCAGTCGGTTGTTTCGGCGAAGTCGTCCTGGTACGGCCCCTCTGTCAGTTCGGCGCCGCCGTAGGCGATGCCGGTACACGCGAGGACGCCGGAAGCGGTCATCGCAGCGATAGTGGTCTTGCTGAACATTGAAATCCTCCCCAAATCTTGCCCCGCCAAGGGCTTACCTGATCGAATCGCCAGTTGATCAGATGTGCGCACATCTTCTCTGACGTGTCCCCACGGTATCAGGATGCGTGTCTCGATTCGAGATAAATCCATTGTTTGCAGTATTTTAGAGTTATCTGACAAACTTGCCTTCGTGCGTCCGAGAATGGCGAGTGCGCTCCGAAAAAAACGCCGCTGCGGAAGCCGCAACGGCGTTCGATCAGATCACTGGTTGTTCTCGGGCGTCGCTCTCCGACCGATCGGCCGGCGATCAGCCTGGGGTTGAGTTGCCGAAGTTGGCGATCAGGATGCCCAGGTCTGCGGTATCGATGACGCCGTCGAGATTCAGGTCGGCGAGACCGGAGCCACCGAACGATGAAATCATCACGCCGAGGTCGGCGGTGTCGGTGACGCCGTCACGGTTGATGTCGCCGCGGACGCCGACAGTCAGGTACACGTCCTGGATGAGCGTCGAAGCCCAGCTCGTCGCGGTGCCGCCGAAGGGCGGGGAGTGGCCCTCGGCGGAGGACTTGAGACCGCCGTAGATGCGGCCGATGCGGACCTCGCTGGCTGGCATCATGTCGAGCAGCACCTGCCCGTTCGCGCCGACCGGGATGTAGTCCTCGAGGATGACCTCGGTGTTGGTCGTGGGATCATCCATGTCGTCCATGATGATCTCCGCGACGAGCGCGCCGGCCTCCATGCGGATCTCGGTGATCTCGCGCGACCAGGGCCCGAGGAAGTCGTAAGTGAACGTGTCCATGTCCCGGTCGTAGTGGTACGCCGAGATGCCGGAGAACATGACGAACCGGTTCCGGTCCTCGCTCGCTCGGTAGAAGCTGATCGAGGGGGACTCGTAGATGTTCATCTTCTGCTCAGCTGGCGAGGTGTCGGTGACGCCAGCGTCGCCCTTCATGTACGTGATCGGGTTCGTGTAAGGGAAGATGTTGTTGAAGACGCCGCCGGTGATGATGAAGCCGAACTCGTGGCCACCCATCCCATCGGGAAGCACGCAGGGGTGCGCGTTCATGTCCCTGCGGTGCAGGTTGGTCGTGTCGTTGATCGTCTGCGAAGCGGAGAGGTAGCTCGACGAGGGGTCGATGATGTGCATGCGCTCGGCGTAGAAGATGCCGTTGATGCCATAATCAAAGTCGAATTTGGCGCCTCCGATGATGACGAACTCGTCGCCGAGGTCCACGATGTGCGCGCCGGCGACCTGCACGTCGGTGTTGGTCGTCAGCGTGAACGCGGCGCTGGGGATGGGCATCGCGGCGAGGACCGCGGTGCGCACCATGTCGAGATCGATCGTGACGATGGTGTCGCGCGTGGTCCAGTCGCTGCTGTCGAGGAGCGGGCCGTAGCCGCCGTAGAGGTAGAGCGTCGAGCCGTCCTGCCGGGCGACCGCGTTGGAGACCAGCAGCGCGGTGCGGATGGGATCGGACAGGTGCGCCAGACCGCCGCTCGTCATCACCCCTGTGGTGGGGTTGAAGACGACGATCTCGTCGTTGTAGCGCGAGATGGGGAAGGCGTCGATGCCGCCATCTGGGTTGTGCCCGTTGATGCCGTGCAGGCCCATGTTCTTCAGGCCGCTGATGAAGATCAGGTCGCCGTCGTGCTCGCCGTGGACGGTCGAGTGGATGGGCGCGAACGTCTGCGCCGAGTCTTCGATGCGGAATGTCAGCGGCAGCGCATCAGCCAGGGCAGGGGCGCTCAGCAGCAGCGTCGAGCCACAGACAGCGAATAACGCGGCAGCGCCGACTCGGGACTTGGGAAGCAGGTCTGACATCGGTGTTCTCACTCCGGCCATGGCGCGGATCAGGTCCCCCCGCGCCGGCAGTACAGGTGTTCTCTCGGACCAATGGTTCCCCCAGCCATGCGAGAAAACAAGGCGGCAGGGGGCGCCAACGATCTTACCGAGGCCCCATTGAATCGGACGAATCAATCCGGAGAATCACGGCGGATTTCCTGTTCGGCAGCGAATTCAGGCCGCCGGGCGTCCGAGAACCCCGGCGGCCAGCTCGACCCTTGCTCGATCCCTGCTCGATCCCAAGCCCAACCATGCATCAGTCGGCGAAGAGGGCCTCGACGTACGTCCCAGGGTCGAAGGGCTCGACATCCTCCGGGCGTTCCCCGATCCCGATGAGCTTCACCGGGATATCGATGGACTCGCGGATCGCGATCGCCACGCCGCCCTTGGCGGTGCCGTCGAGCTTGGACAGGAAGAGCCCGGTCACACCGATCGATTCGGTGAACTGCTCCGCCTGGCGGATGGCGTTCTGCCCGGCCGTCGCGTCGAGGACGAGCAGCGTCTCGTGCGGCGCCCCAGGGATCTTCTTCCCGACGACGCTGTGGATCTTCGTGAGCTGCCGCATGAGCGGGTCCTGCGTGTGCAGGCGCCCTGCGGTGTCGATGAGCAGCACGTCCACGCCTCGGCTGAGCGCCGCATCGCAGGCGTCGAACGCGACAGCGGCAGGGTCGCCCCCCTGCTGCCCCTTGACCATCTCGACACCCAGCCGCTCCGACCAGATCTCGAGCTGGTGCACCGCGCCAGCGCGGAACGTGTCGCACGCTGCGAGAAGGACCGTTTTCCCCTGCTGGCGCAGGGCGTAGGCGATCTTGGCGACGCTCGTCGTCTTCCCAGCGCCGTTGACGCCGGCGACGAAGATGACTGTCGGGGTCTTCGTCCCATCAGGGTTCGCCGGCGCTTCGATCAGCGCCCGGTCCGCCTCAGGCCACAGCGCCGCGAGTTCCTGCTTGAGGTAGCCGATCACGTCGTCGCCGGTGGCGAGCTTGCCTGCCTTGTAATCAGCGCGGATGCCTTCGATCAGGCGGCGGGTGGTCTGGACGCCGACGTCCGCCTTGATCAGGCGTTCCTCGAGCTCCGCGATGAGCGCATCATCGAGCTTCCGCCCTGCGAGCACAGAGCGGAGACCACCGACAAACGACTCGCGCGTGCGCGTCAGCGCCTGCGAGACCCGGGACACCATCGATCGAAGAATCGCCATAGGACTGGATAGTACCGGGCGCACCCGGCGGATCGACCCATCCGCAGGATCGGCTGCCAACCGCCGGATCCGCCCTATCCACCTGCTGATGGCGCCCAACCTGCAGCTTGCTGAAAACAGGGGAATTGGCCTTCCGGGGCCCGTACAATCCTGACGTGAACGCGAGCAACGAAAACGCCACGAGCCGCCCCCCCACGACCATCCGCACGCTCCGCAGGATGATGGCCAAGGGTGAGCCTTTCGCCTGCCTGACCTGCTACGACGCCACCACGGCGCGCTGGCTGGAGCAGGCCGGCGTCCACCTGCTGCTGGTTGGCGACACCGCGGCGGAGGTCATCCTGGGATTCGACTCGACGATCCACATGCCGCTGGAGGTCGCCATCGCGCTCACCGCGGCGACCAAGCGAGGCGCACCCAACACGGTCGTCATGGCGGACATGCCCTTCATGAGCTACCAGGCGGACGACGCGGAGGCGATCCGCAACGCTGGTCGCTTCCTGACCGAGGGGCTCGCGGACATCGTCAAGCTGGAGGCGGACGCGAGCCAGGCGGACCTCGTCCGCAAGATGGCCCGCGCCGGCATCCCGATCTGCGGGCATGTTGGCTCGAAGCCCCAGCAGGCGGCGCTCAGCGGAGGGTACACCTCCAAGGGCCGGACACCGGAAGACGCCGATCGCGTGGTCGCTGATGCGATCGCGCTCGAAGAGGCAGGGGCGGTGATGCTGCTCGTCGAGGCGGTCCCTGCGGAGGTCGCTGAGCGGATCCTGGAGGCGACGAATGTGCCGCTGATCGGGATCGGCGCAGGACCAGCCCCCCATGGGCAAATCCTTGTGACACAGGATCTTCTGGGACTGACCACGTCGCAATCGGGGTTTGCGAACCCTGTTGTGTCGCTGGGGGTAGAAATCCAGCGAGCGGCGGAGGAATTCGTCGATCGAGTCGCCAGCCGGAGCGTCACCGCGCATCGATACGAGATGAAAGTGACGCCGAGCATGAAAATCGCTCCGTGAGCGTTCCCAAGACGTAAGCGTTGCTTTTCCCCGCTCCCCGGCGCCATCGCATCCTGAATCGGATGTGCGGCGAACCGATCTGCTATCCACGACGTTCGATCAAGCCGATCCGCTTGCGGTAGGCTTCCGATTCCGAACCGACCCACTCCTGAGGAGATTGCCCTGATGCGAAGATTCGCAACGTACGGACCGAGCCTGCTGGTGCTGGTGACCGCCGCGAGTGTGCTGCTCATCGGTCCCAAGGCGATCCGCTCGATGCAGGCGGCGCACCGCATCGCGGTGATGCAGGTCGCCCAGCAGGAACTCGACCAGGACAACATTCTCGACCTGCTCAACCGGGCCACGCGCCGCGTCGCTGAGGCGGTCGAGCCGAGCGTCGTCTACATCGAATCGCGCAGCGGCGGCGGCTTCAGCAGAGGCAGCGGCTGGGTCTACGACCTCGATGGCCACATCGTCACCAACGCCCACGTCATCCGCACCGCTGCCGAGACCGGGGGCGACATCCGCGTGCAGTTCTTTGATGGCCGCATGCGCAACGCGGAGGTCATCGGCCGCGATATCTCGACGGACATCGCCGTGCTCAAGGTGGACCTCAACCGCGACACGCTCGCGCCGATCCGCAGGGCGACCGGCAAGCCGGTCTTCCAGGGCGAGCGCGTCTTCGCGTTCGGCTCCCCCTTCGGGCTGAAGTTCTCCATGAGCGAGGGCATCGTCTCCGGCCTCGGCCGCGAGGCGACCGGCGCGATGCTCGGCGCGTACACCAACTTCATCCAGACGGACGCCGCGATCAACCCAGGCAACTCCGGCGGCCCCCTCGTGGATATCAAGGGGCAGGTCATCGGCATGAACGCGGCGATCATCACCGACGCCGCCAACGGCGATCCCAACGTCACGCAGAACACCGGCGTCTCGGGCGGCATCAGCTTCGCGATCCCGCTCGACACGATCGAGTCTGTCGTCGATCAGATCATCAGCAGGAAGATCGTCCTCAAGGGATACCTGGGCGTCACGCTCGAGCAAAGCCTCGACCGCCGCGCCGCTGAGCGCCGCGGCTTCCGCGGCGACGGCGTGCTCGTGGTTGAGGTGCAGCCCAACCTGCCTGCGGCGCGCAGCGGCCTGCAGGCGTACGACATCATCACCGAGATCGATGGGCAGAAGACGCCCTCGCTCGCGGTCCTCCGCTCGCTCATCGGCAACCGCCCCCCTGGCGAGGTCATCACGCTCAACGTCTGGCGGGATCGCGAGTTCCTGGAACTCGATGTCGAGCTCGCCGCGGCCAGGTTTGATTCCGCGACGAGGCAGCTCGTCGTCGTGGGCGGTGACGGCGACTTCCACCGCTTCGAGTCGCTCGTTGAGGCGATCGACGATGCGCTCCTGAAGTTCGGCATCGAGGAACTCGAGAACGACAACAACGGCGTGCTCATCGCGGACGTCAACCAGCGTTCCGAGGCGCAGCGGTACGGCTTCGTCGAGGGCGTGCGCATCATCGGTATCAACGGCCAGCGGATCTACGACCAGGGCGCGCTGTACGACGTGCTGGGCCGCTCGACGATGTCCACGTCGTCACGCCCGATCCCGGTGACGGTCCGCGACCGCCGGGGCAGGCAGCGCGAGCTGATGCTGCCGCTGCAGATCCAGAACTGAGTCTGAACGAACAACCCTGATCACAGCGCACGACCCGGTTCCGCCGGGTCGTGTTTTTCATTTCGTAGAGATCAGCGAGTTAGTCAGGATCAGCGAGACGCAGACGCACGACGACCGGCGTGTCCACCGCCGGCGCCTTACCTGCATCGACGATCCACACCGGCTCTTCCACCGTTGAATCGTGGCTGATGACGCTGGGCCACGCGAGCGTCTCTGTGCCGAAGGTCGCGAGTCCGATGAGCGTGCCTGAATAATCAGCGTCGTACACCTCGACCGGCGCGTCCTTGCCAGGCGGTGTCCACTCGACGATGCGCGAGCCGGCGAAGACCCAGTCGCGATCCGGGAACGCAGCGCCGTCAAGGTCATTGACGATCCACGTGACCGGGTCGTCGGTGCGCTGGTTCCCTTCTGCATCGGTCCAGACGAACTCGATCACAACCGATGGGCCGGTCGGCGGGATGTGGACGATCTCGTTGTCCTCGCCCATCTCCCAATCGCCCGGTTTGCCCGGCTCAGCGCCGAGCAGCAGCAGCGCCGCGTGGATGTTCGAGGGGCGCGCGTCGGTCGCCAGGAGCGTCTCGTGCTCCTTGCTGTTGCGCGTGCAGACGGTTGTTTCGAGGAAGACGATCTGCTCCGGGTCATCGATCACCATCGGGACGAAGGCGCCGAATTCCACGACGCCCGTGGCGCGGTCGATGCGGACGTGCTCCGACAGCTCAACGAAACCGTTGGCCGGTTCGTCCTGCGCAAGGGATACCGTGGTGCAGCAGATCGCCCCGATCGCCAGAACAGATGCTGGTGCGAGCGGGGTGCGGATCACTTCTGGCCGCGATCGGTTTCGGGAACGTTCTTCCAACCACGACGGCGGTCGCGAAGGCGGCGGCGCTTGCCGACGCGGTCACGCAGGAAGTACAGCTTCGCGCGGCGTGCGTCCGCCTTGCGGACGATCTCGTACTTCGCGATGCGGGGCGTGTTCACCGGGAAGACACGCTCGACGCCGGAACCGTCCACGATGCGGCGGACGGTGATCGACTCATTGACGCCGCGACCGTGACGCGAGATCAGCACGCCCTGGAAGACCTGGATGCGCTCCTTCTCGCCCTCGATGATGCGGTAGTGGACGTTGATCGTGTCGCCGACATCGATGCGAGGCATCTCGGTCTTGATCTGGTCCTGAACGACGCTCTCGAGGATCTGTTGGTTGCCCATCGGTCTGTTGCCTTTGCTTGGTCTGCGGCCGCCATCACGGCGGGGTGTTGAACTTGGTTGCCGGCCAGGAATCGCCGGTCGGGTATTGTTGCCTGTCCGATGCCGCTTGTCAGGTCTGCGGGCGATCGATTTTCGATTGTTCCGGGTCGAGCAGGTCCGGCCGGCGGTCCCTCGTCCTGGCCAGCTTCTGCTCGTGCCGCCAGCTATCCACCTTCGCGTGGTCCCCGCTCGTCAGGACCTCAGGGACCTCCAGCCCCGCCCAGACTCTGGGCCTGGTGTAGTGGGGGCAATCCAGCAGCCGCTCGTCATCCTCCCCCACCGGCGAGAAACTGTCCTCGCTGGCGGAATCCTCGTGCCCCAGGGCGCCAGGCAGGAGCCGGACAACCGCATCGATCAGGCACATCGCAGGGAGTTCCCCGCCGCTGAGGACGAAATCACCGATGCTGATCTCCCGCGGCTGGATCCGATCAATGACCCGCTGGTCGATCCCCTCGTAATGGCCGGTGAGCAGGAGCAGCCGGGGTTGGGCCGCGAGCTCCTCGACGATCGCCTGCGTACAGGGCTCACCCTGCGGCGTCAGGTGGACCACCGTCGCCTCGCGCTCGTCCTGCGACCGCGCCCACTGGACCGCGTCCCAGATCGGCTGGCACATCATGACCATCCCAGGACCGCCACCGAATGGGCGGTCGTCGACCTTCTGGTGCTTGTTGTCCGCGAAGGCGCGGATGTCGGTGATCGCCCAATCGACAAGGCCCGCATTGCGGGCCCTGCCAACGATGCTTGAGCCGAGAACCGGCTCGAATATTTCCGGGAAGATGGTCAGCACATCGATGCGGAGCGGACCGGGATGGTTCGCGCCGCTCGGTGCGGACTGCGCCGACACTTACTCGCCGCCTTCGCCTTCGGCGGGGGCTTCCGCAGCCTCAGCAGCCTCGGCTTCCGCCTTGGCCTTCGCCTCAGCCTCAGCAGCGGCCTTGGCCTCCGCCTCTTCCTTCGCCTTCGCTTCGGCTTCCGCCTTTGCAGCAGCCTCAGCAGCGGCGCGCTCCTTCGCCTCGCGCTCGATCTTCTTGCCGAAACGGGCCTGGTGCTCGGCCTTGCGCTTGTCGCCATCGTAGAGGCCGACCTTGACGAGGATGTCCTTGACCGTGTCGGTGGGCTGCGCGCCGACGCTCAGCCAGTGCTCGATGCGATCGTTCTTGACGAAGATCTGCTTGTCCTCGTCCTTGGCGATGGGGTCGTACCAGCCGAGGTTCTCGAGGATCCGGCCGTCACGCGGCGCCCGCTTGTCCATCGCGTTGATGCGATAGAACGGACGGTTGCGACGACCCATTCTCTTGAGACGAATCCTGACCATGCGACGACTCCAGCGGAAAGGCGCCGGGGATGTTTCCCGGCATCGGGGTGAATACTCGGACATGACCCCGCTCGGGCAACGCGACCACAGGGGCGGCGTCCCGGCGGGGGAACCGCGAATAGTAGCCAGCGGTTGGGCGGATGCAAGGGGCTGCTGGCCCTCCATGCACGCCGGTCAGGCTGCTGGAATTTCGTCGTTGATCTGCGGCGATCGATGGCCGACGATCCTCCCATGCCCCTCCCGATGAACCGTTCCGCGACCGACAGATCAGCCGCAATCGGCCTTGCTGCGGTGGTTCTCGCCAGCGGCTCCCCCCTGCTGGGCGCCGCCCTCGACGACCCGCTGCCGGATATCGGAGACTCCGGACTGACTCTCCGGCTTGAGCTCGTCGCTGGCGGGCTCGCCTACCCAGCGATCCCGACGGACCTCATGGACCCGGACGACGGCTCAGGGTTGCTGCACATCGCCGGGCTGGGGGGCGTCGTCACCCTCGTCAGGGGTGACGGGACAACCGCGACTTTCCTCGACACCACCAACCCCAACACCGACATCATCCCCAGCAATTACGGGATGACCGCGATCACCGCGCACCCAGGATTCGCCGACCCCATGAGCCCCGGCCACCGGCGCTTCTACACCATCACCACCGAACTGGAAAACGCTGCACCGCGGGACTTCGGCCTCGCAGGCAGCCATCAGGACGTGCTGACGGAGTGGCTCGTCGATGCGAACAACCCGGAAGCCGTCGAGCCGGGCAGCGCGCGCGAGGTGCTCCGCATCGGACAACCCCGGTTCGATCACAACATGACCGCGATCGCTTTCGCGAATGACGAGACCATGCTCCTCGCGCTGGGCGATGGCGGGAACAACATCGCAGGGCAGACCGTGTGGTCGGACCAGGCGCGCGACGTGAGCAACGTCTTCGGGACTGTCCTGCGCATCGACCCGCTCGGTTTGAATGGTGTCCCCTCCGCCAACGGCGCCTACACGATCCCGCTCGACAACCCAGACCTCGGTCCTGGGTCGATCGACGAGATCTGGGCGTACGGCCTGCGCAGCCCCTACAGGATGAGCGTCGATGCGCCGACAGGCGACGTGTGGATCGGCTCCGTCGGGCAGAAAGAGATCGAGTCGGTCTACCGCGTGCAGCCAGGCGGAGACCATGGGTGGAACCTCAAAGAGGGCTCCTTCCTGTACGACCCAGCGACGCAGACGGTGTGCGTCGGGCCGGACCCTGTCCCAGGCCTCGTGGACCCTGTCGGCGAGTACGACCACGACGACGGCCGCAGCGTCACCGGCGGTTATGTCTACCGTGGCCTGCGCGTGCCGGCGCTCTCTGGGCGGTACGTCTTCGGTGATTTTCAGGGGCAAGGGCTCGCGAGGCTCTTCGTCATGGACACCGCAACAGGCGTCATCGGCGAGGTCTCGATCGATGACGATGGCGAGGCGCTCCCCTTCCGCCTCTACGGCTTCGGCGAGGACGCCAGCGGCGAGCTGTACGTCCTCGGCGGCAGCCCCAGCGCCGGCGCGGTGTACCGCATCATCAGCGCGTGCCCCTCGGACCTCAACGGCGATGGCGCCATTGACACCGCGGACCTGGGGCAGCTCATCGGCGCATTCGGTAGCGCCAGCGCCACACCGGCGGACATCAACAACGACGGGACTGTGGACACGGCGGACCTGGGCATCCTGATCGCGGCCTTCGGCGCGACCTGCGATTGAGCCTGAACCTAGCCCCCCATCATCGTGACCAGCGTATCGATCGACTGCCGAGCAGCGCCGAATCCGAAGCTGAAAATGAAGTCGCCGGCGCCCCCGATGAAGATGAACACGATCGCGACGAGCGCGATGACCTGCGCCTCCGGCTTCTGGAGGAACTCACGGTAAGGCCGCCAGAAATTGGCGAGGATGCGCGATCCGTCCAATGGCGGGATCGGGAGCAGGTTGAACGCCGCGAGGACAATGTTCAGACCAGCGCCTGCGATCCAGAACACCCTGAAGTTGTCGTACAGATTCTGCGGCAACCCACCGGCGAACCGGATCCACAACGCCCCCACGACGATGCAGACCGCCGCGAGGATCAGGTTCATCAAGGGACCAGCGAAGGACACGATCGCGTCGTCGTACTTGCCCCGGAACCGGTTTGGATTGACAGGCATCGCCCCCCAGGCGATCCCGATCACCGCGAAGACGATCAGGCTCGTCTGCCCCATGTGCACGAGCGGGTTCCACGTCATGTGGCCCAGCTCGATCGGGGTGCGGTCGCCGCAGCGGATCGCGGCGATGCCGTGCGCGAGTTCGTGGAGGATGATCGAGCCGATCACCCAGACGACCCACGAGACCAGCATCGCGGGGTTGCTATGCAAAAGATCGGCGACCCACCAGCCCATCGGCGCTCCTTCGGTTCGTGCCTGCTGAACATCGCAAGCATACGCGGCGGAGCGCCGGGTGGGTTGATGGGCCGCCTGATCAGAAGGCGAGCAGATTCAGGTTCCTGCCTTACGCGGCTCGGCGCCTGCGGTAGGCCGCGAGACCGCCCATGGCGATGACGCTCGCAGCGCCTGGTGTCGGCACCTCGCTCCGCATCCGGAAGATCAGGAACTCGTCGTGATCGAAATCACCGATGAGCGGGTTGTCGCCGCTGCGGCCGGAATCACGCCAGACCCAGCGCGCCGCGTCGGAGATCCCTGCGATCTGACCCCAGTTGGGCGTGCCGGACGTGTTGTCGAAACCGACGTACGGCAGCTCCCAGGCGTCGTTGAGGTCGGCCAAGGCGATCTGAGCGCCGATCAGCGACGCGTCGGGCGCCGGGGCGCCGTCGTTGAGGCTGATGCCGGTGGCGTAGACCTCCCAGCCCTCGTCCCCGGTGAGCACCTCGCGCCCATCGAAGTTGATCTGACCGATCAGGCCCTGCGCGACGCGGTCGTCACTCCACGCGGCGATGTACACCGTGTCCGGCGTGGTGAAGTTGAACGTCTCCGCCTGCGACCAGTTGTACGCGCCAGGGGCGCCAGCAGCGCCGGTTTCGTTGGCGCCGATGAAGTCGATCATCCCGCCGTAGTCGGCGTAGAGCCCGTAATGGTTGTCCGCGGTGAATGTCGCGGTGGTCGCTGCCTGCGCAGCGCCGGCCGAGAGCATGACAACCCCGGCGCAGAAGATCCCCGTTGTTTTCGCATAGTTCATGGATACACCCCTTTCGTGTATTTGGCGCCGGCGGTTTTTGTGAGAGAGAAACCGGCGCACGTTGTTTGCCACCACAACGGTCAGATTCAGCGCCCTGCATTCCAAGGGGTTTGCGCGCCGCGCCGGCAGAATTCGTGTTCCCGGACGGCGCAGCAGGTACAGTTGCGCCATGACCAACCGGATTTGCTACCAGGTGACCGCCACGCTCCCCGACGAACCGACCGCCGCGTCCTATATCCAGTGGCTCCAGGGCGGCCACGTGCAGGCCGTGATCGATGGCGGCGCGGACCGGGGCGTGGTCGTCAGGCTCGACCAGGACTCCCCAGGCGACGCCCCCCGCGTGCAGACGGTCTACGAGTTCCCCACCAGGGCCGCGTACGACCGGTACGTCGAGACCGCGGCGCCCGCCCTCCGCGAGGACGGCATCAAGCGTTTCGGGAATGTGGCAGGCGTCTCATTCAGCCGCTCGCTGGGCGAGATCCTCTGAACAGTGCTGGTGAACAACGCCGATCCGATCCGGGGCGCCTACGCTATTGCAGACATCATTGTCTCCAATGCGAGCATCAACCCGGAGAATGAATCATGGCTGATCCCTCCTGCGGCTGCGGCCGCCAACTCCCGCTGACCATCCCGCGCGTCAACGCCGAGCGGCAAGGCGTCGACGAGGCCACCATCAAGGACATCGTGGACACGTTCTACGACCGGATCCGCGCCGACGAGATGCTCGGACCGGTGTTCGATGAAGTCATCGACGACTGGGATGAGCACCTGCCCAAGATGTACCGGTTCTGGTCCTCGGTCGTCCTGCACACCGGGACGTATTCCGGCAGGCCGCTCGAAGCGCACATGGACCTCCCCGGCGTGACGCTGGCGCACTTCGACCGCTGGCTCAACATGTGGGAAGCGGTTGTCTGTGAGCGCGTCCCGGAAGAAGCAGCGCAGGTCTTCACCGGGATGGCGATGCGGATGGCGCGGACGATGTCGTCGATGTACCAGCCGAAAGCGGGCTGAGCCTCATCACGACGCGGCTGTGTCCGCCTCGTTCGCGAGCACACGCTTGAGCGCCTTGTCGAGCAGGCCATTCAGGAACGCCGGCGAGTTCTCGGTGCTGAACTTCTTGGCGAGCTCGATCGCCGCGGTCACCGCGACCTTGGGGGGCGTGACGCCGCTGGTCATCTCGTAGTGCGCCAGCCGCATGATGGCGCGGTCGATCGCAGGCTGCCGCTCCGGAGGCCAGGTCGGGGCGAGCTCGCGGACGAGGTCATCGGCCTTCGTCCTCTCGGCGTACGCCGCACGCGCCAGCGCCATCGCCTGATCGGCCCGGCCTTCCGCCGCCTGCTCCGCCTCGCCCCCCTGCTCTTCGAGGAGGCTGATGCGGATGTCGTCCGCGTCGAGCGTGCTGCGCGCATCGAGCTGGTACATCGCCTGGAGCGCGAGTTCTCTGATGATCCGTTCTTCCCTGGCCATCGCCTGTCGCCCCCTTAGCAGTTGAATCCGAAGCCGCCGGAGGGGCGGATGGCGCCGAGCGCGCCGTGGGTCTCGATGCAGGCGCGCATCGCGTCCTCGCCCTTGTTGCCCTTGTCGCCACCGGCGCGGGCCAGAGCCTGCACCTGGTTGTCGGTCGTGAGCAGCCCAAAGCCAACAGGAATACCGCTGGTCGCGCTGATCGAGGACAGCGCGTGCGCCGTCGCGTCCGCGATCACCCGGTCGTGCACCGTCTCGCCCTTGATGAGGCAGCCCAGCGCGACGACGCCGTCATACAGCCTCGACCGCACGCAGGCGCCCGCGACGACCGGCAGCTCGAAGGCGCCAGGAACGTGGACCACAGTCAGGTCGCCCTCATCCCCACCCAGCGCAACGAAGGCCTTCTTGGCGCCCTCGAGAAGCGTGCCGGTGACCTCGGTGTTGTACTTGCTGACGACGACCGCGATGCGCAAGCCCTGCGCTGAAACAGAATCGTCGTGCTGGGGGCGTTCGGTGCTCATCTCGTCGGGGATCCCTCGGTGCGGTCGGTAGACGTGCATCGTAGGTCGGGCGATCGGGGCGTCCACCAGAAACGCAACGCACGAGCGGGCTACGATCGGGGCCATGCTCCGCTTGCTCGCCAAAGCCGCGCCGGTGCTCCACCTCACCAGGGTGACGACCGCCTTCGCCGCGGTCTCGAACATCTGGTTCGTGATCCTCTGGTCGCGCGCCAAGGCTGGCCAGGGCGAGACACCCCCAGCGGCGCTGCTGAACCTGCCTGAGTGGGCGCTGCTCGTTGGCGGCGCTGTCGTCGGGGTCGGCCTCTACGCCTACGCCGTCGCGCTCAACGACATCCTGGACGTCCGGCGCGACCGGGCGCTGCACCCTGAGCGGCCGCTCGCCTCAGGGCGCCTCTCCGTCGAGACCGCTGTCGCGCTCGTCGCCTGCACGCTGCTGATCTCCGTCGTGGGGGCCGCGGCGCTGGGTGTCCCGGCGGTGCTGATGGCGGCGCTGACCGCCGGCGCAGCGTTGCTCTTCAACGTCGGCGCGCGGTTCATCCCGGCGGTGGGCCTCGTCGCGCTGGGGCTGATCTACGCGGCTCACATGCTGATCCCCAACCCCGACCTCGCCTTCATGTGGCCGGTGTGGGTCGTGATGACGCACGCGCTGATCGTCGGCGCAGTGACGCACAAGCTCGGCGGCCGCCGCCCGCTCGTCTCGCGCCGCGCCGTGGTGCTGGCGGTGACCGGCTGGCTCTTCTGGTCGGTCGTGCTGCTGTGGCTGGGCCGGATGCACGCTGGCGAGTGGTGGCCGTCCTGGGTCCCTGCACGCTCGGCGCTGTGGATCGCGATCCTCGCGATCGCTTTCGTCGCGTTCGCGATGTGGAAGCGGAAAACATCAACGAACGCACGCCGCGCGTCGGAGCGACTCAGCCGTTACGGCTCGCTCTGGCTGGCGCTCTACAACACCGCCTGGCTCGCAGGCGCTGGCGAGCAGCGCGAGGCGATCATCCTCGCGGTCCTGGCGGTCATCGGCCTGGTCGGGATGACCGCGCTCCGCGAGTTGTACGGCGTGATCGAGCAGCCGCTGGGGTACCGGCGCTGAGCGTGTCTTACACCAAGCCCGTCGCGTAGAAGATGCTCGTGAAGATCAGGTCGGCGATGACGATCGCCAGGATCGACTGCACGACGGTGTTCGTCGTCGCGTTGCCGACGCCCGCGGCGCCGCCGGTGACCTTCAGGCCGTTGGTGCAGGCGATGATGCCGATAAGCATCCCGAAGACCGCCGCCTTGATCAGGCCGGTGATGAAGTCGATCGTCTGCACCTGCTGGAGCGTGTTGCCCATGTAGGTCGAGTACGTCAGGTCCAGCACCGTCGTGCCCATCAGCAGGCCGGCCAGGATCGCGACGACGTCCGCGATCACCGCCAGCGCCGTCATCCCGATCACCGCGGCGATCAGCCGCGGCACCACGAGGAACTTCACAGGGTTCAGCGCGCCAGCCTCGAGCGCTTCGATCTCTTCGCCGACGACCATCGTGCCGATCTCCGCAGCGATCGCTGCGCCGGCGAACCCGGTCAGCACGATCGCAGCCATGAGCGGGCCAAGCTCGCGGATCACCGCGACACCGATGATGTTCGGGATCAATTCCACCGAGCCCAGGTCATCGAGCGGGGGCGCCATCTGCAGCCCCAGGATGAACCCGACCGCGCCGGAGACCAGCGAGATGATCAGGATCGATCGCACGCCGGTGCGGACGAGCTGCGTGATGATCGCGTTGCGGCCGAGCCTCGACTGCTTCGTGAAGACCGCGGCGCAGATCCAACGCACCGCTTCGCACAACAGCAGCCAGGAATCGCCGACGCTCTCGAGCACAAACAGCGTCTTCTTCCCGAGCGCTTCGACGAGACGCATGGGGAACGAGAGGGATGTGGTGGGTGGTTCAGCCATCGAGGGCAGGGAGGCTCAGCGCAGAGGCGTCGGGGTGCGCCGCTCAGACCAACTGGGCGGCGTTCGTATCGTCCACGATCGTGAAGACCGCGTCCAGCCGTGCGATCTCGAAGATCGAGCGGACCTTCTCTTCCATGCCGCACAGGACGAGCTTCGTCTTGCTGCGCATCGCCTTCTGCATCGCCTCGACGAGCGTGGCGACGCCGGAGCTGTCCATGTAGGGCGTCTTGCTGAGGTTGACGATCAGCTTCGAGGGGTTGTCGCGGAGGGCGGCCAGCAGCGACTCCCGCAG
This sequence comes from uncultured Phycisphaeraceae bacterium, assembly GCA_964351165.1. GTDB lineage: Bacteria > Planctomycetota > Phycisphaerae > Phycisphaerales > UBA1924 > JACKHE01. The sequence continues at coordinate 4,156 of CAYGNN010000007.1, read as the reverse complement.
CTCCGGTGAGGAACTGAGGTCGATCTCGCCGTTGGGGGTCAGGACGACGCCGCCTTCGTGTTGTTCGATGTCGATTTGCATGGTGGATTACCGCTCGTTGCCGCACGTTCCCTCTGCCGGGACGCCGGAGGC
>CAYGNN010000007.1:1557-4014 GCA_964351165.1 uncultured Phycisphaeraceae bacterium | reverse complement strand
GTCTTCTTCGCTGATGTTCTTCTCGAGGGACAGCCGCATCCCCTTCTTCGATCGCTTCTCAAAGTTCACGTTGTCCATCACCTCGTGGATGATGTGCACACCAAGACCGCCTGGGCGGATGTCGTCCAGGTCCCTGCTTTTGATCTTGTCGGGATCGACCTGCTTGGCCTCGTCCTCGATGACGACCCGGATCCCGGTCGCGCCGTTGTCCGGGGCGTGCCCCCCAAGCGGCTCGATGCTCAGCCAGATGACCCCCTTGGGGTCCCTGCCGTAGCCGTGGCACATGACGTTGCACAGCGCCTCGTCGATGGCCAGCGCGATCTGCCCGCAGGCCCGCTCGGAGAACCCCAGCCGCTTGGCGACCGCAGCGACCAGTTCCCTCGCGCCGGAGAGGTACCGGGGCTGGCTCAGCATCTCCAGCTTCAGGTGGATCCCCTCAGGTTTGGCGGTAGGAACGTTCATCGTCAAGACTCGGTATCGGCTCCCGCGGTGGGGGTGCTTGCGTTCCCGGACGATTCATATTCCATCCACCAGGCGGCCCAGCGGTCCACCGCCTGCCCCCGGACAGCGGGCGGATCCGCGATCCGGTAGCCAAAATGCTCGCCGGTGATCGACCGGAGCGCCCCGATCGCGACGAGCCGCTCGGCAGGGTCGGAAGAATCAAGGAGTTCGATCAGGCCCTGGCAGGCGGAAATGTCGTTGTTCTCGACAGCCGCAGCGATCCAGGTGTTCTGGGCCTTGGGGTCGCCTGCGTTGACGCTCGGCTCTTCCTTGGGCGCTGAACAACCGGCGGCGAGCACCGCGATCAGCGGCAGCGCGACGAGCCGCGTCAACGAAGCCAGCCGGCTCTGCAGGTCGTTGCTTCGGGACATCATCCCCACATGGTAGGAAATACCACCCCGCCGCGTCTCGCCCGGCGATCCGGCGTGCTACCCTCTCTGTTTACGCCCCGGAAACAAGCACTACGCACCCCCCGGACCTCACCCGTGACACCCCCAGCACCCACGGTCACCGCGATGGCCCCAAACCAACCCAGCAAGCCGCTCCCCTACGACGAGGTCATCCCGGTCCTCGATTTCGGCGGTCAGACCGCGCAGCTGATCTGCCGCAGGATCCGCGAGGCGGGCGCCTTCTCGATGCTCATCAGCCCCTCGACCTCAGCAGATGAACTCCGAGCGATGAACCCCAAGGGGATCGTCCTCTCCGGAGGGCCTGCGAGCGTCTACGCCGAGGGCGCCCCCCACTGCGATCCTGAGATCTTCAAGCTCGGCATCCCGATCCTCGGCGTCTGCTACGGCATGCAGCTCGCCTGCCACCTGCTCGGCTGCGACATCAAGCAAGGCGCCTCGCACGAGTACGGCCGCGCAGGGCTGCACATCGTCAGCCGCGATGGGCTCCTCGACGCGGTCCCTGAAAAGACAACCGTCTGGATGAGCCACGGCGATCAGGTGCAGGGCCTCGATACGCAATTCGATACGCTTGCTTCGACGCCGACATGCCCGCACGCGGTCGTCAAGCACAAGGCGCTCCCGATTGTCGGCGTGCAGTTCCATCCGGAAGTCACGCACACGCCCCACGGCGTGGACATCCTCCGCAACTTCATCGTCGGCCTCTGCGGCTGCCGCGGCTCGTGGAAGATGGCGAACTTCCTCGAGATGGAGTGCGAGCGCGTCCGCGAGTTCGTCGGCGATGGCCGCGTGATCTGCGGATTGTCGGGCGGCGTTGATTCGTCCGTCTGCGCAGCGCTGCTCTCGAAGGCGATCGGCGACCAACTGACCTGCGTCTTCGTTGATAACGGCCTCCTCCGCAAGAACGAGCGCGAATTGGTCGAAGCAGAGTTCCGCGATCACTTCCATATCGATCTGCGCGTCGTCGATGCGTCCGAGGCGTTCCTGAGCGACCTCGCAGGGATCGACGACCCGCAGGAGAAACGCCGCCGAATCGGTGGGCGTTTCGTCGACGTCTTCAAGGAAGAAGCGAACAAGATCGGCGGCGCCGACTTCCTCGCGCAGGGGACGCTGTACCCGGACGTCATCGAGTCGGGGCATGGCCACGCAGGCCAGAGCGCGACGATCAAGATCCACCACAACGTGGGCGGTCTCCCAGCAGAACTGGGTGTGAAGCTCGTCGAGCCGCTGCGCGAGCTCTTCAAGGACGAGGTCCGCCGACTTGGTGAAGTGCTTGGCCTGCCCGAGCGCATCGTCTGGCGCCACCCCTTCCCAGGCCCCGGCCTCGCGGTGCGGATGCTGGGGCCTGTCGAGCAGGAGGGCCTCGACATCCTGCGCGACGCAGACGAGATCCTGCTCGAGGAGATCGTCGCAGGCAGCCTGTACCAGCAGCTCGCGCAGGTCTTCGCGGTGCTGCTCCCGGTGCGGAGCGTCGGCGTGATGGGCGATGGCCGCACGTACGACCGCGTCATCGCGATCCGCGCGGTGGAGTCGAGCGACTTCATGACAG
>CAYGNN010000007.1:0-1531 GCA_964351165.1 uncultured Phycisphaeraceae bacterium | reverse complement strand
CCTCGAGGTGATGTCGCAGCGGATCATCAACGAGGTCGACGGCGTCAACCGCGTGGTCTACGACATCTCGTCGAAGCCGCCGGCGACGATCGAGTGGGAATGATGGGCCCCCTCGCGGCCATCGCGATCGGTGCGGCGGTGCTGGGAACCAGCATCGCACAGCCGCCAGAACCCACGCCGCTCACCGAAGTACAGCGGGAGATGCTTGAGTCCGGGATGTTCGAACCGGATTCGTTCCGCGAGCCGGCGTTTGAAGCGTTGATCGAGAATATCCGCAACTGGTATCCCGACACGGTCATGATGGACGCCACTGATCTCAACGAGATCGACCTCGATCAGTTCGGATCGATCTTCGCAGACCAGCCGGGCGCAGGCGTCTTCGCCAACGGTGAGGTCATGATGATCGATCGGGTCGGCGATGCGTTCCCTGGCGTCGAGCGTCTGACACTCCGCGTAGTCGATCGGCACAGCGCCAGACCGCTGCTGGTTTTTACGGCAGACCAGCAAGGCGTCGCTTCGGTCGGCGATTGGGTCCGGGTGAACGGCCTCGCGTACAAGGTCATGCTGCTCCAGCGGCAGCGCGATGACCAAGCGACCGAGTTCCCTGCGATCGTCGGTCAAATCAAAACGATCGGATCCCAGGTCGCCCCATCCATGACCGGCATCGCGATCATCACCGCGCTCACCGGCGCCCTCGCAGTCGTCCTGTTCATCGTCGTCATGGGCCGGCACATGCTCGGCAGGCCGGCCCCCCGCCGCTCACCGCTGGCGTCAACCCTCGATCGGCCCGATGATCCCTCCGATGCCTGACCGCGAGCGCACCATCAAGGTCGAGATCCTCCCAGCCCCCTACGAGGTCGCTGTCGGCGTGGGGCTGCTCCCCTCGCTCGGCCAGCGCGTCCGCGATCGCCTCGGCGCCAGGCCTCGCCGCGCCTTCCTCGTCTGGGACGACAACCTCCCAGACACCACCATCGCGGACGCCGCGGCATCGCTCGAATCCGCAGGGTTCGAGCCGTGCGCCATCTCGATGACGGCGCTCGAAACCAACAAGACCCTGCGCACACACGAGGCGCTCCTCGCCGAGGTCCTCCGCTTCAAACTGGAGCGCCACGAACCGGTCATCGCCCTGGGGGGCGGGATCGTGGGCGATGTCGCAGGCTATGTCGCAGCGTCGTACCGCAGAGGCGTCCCGGTCATCCAGTGCCCCACCACGCTGCTCGCGATGGTCGACGCCTCCGTTGGGGGCAAGACAGGCGTGAACCTCGTCTTGCAAGATGATTCCGGCGACCGCCTCGTCAAGAACATGGCCGGCGCCTTCTGGCAGCCCTCCCTCGTCCTCGCCGACATCGCCACGCTGCGCTCGCTTAACGATCGCGAGTTCCGCTCGGGCCTCTTCGAGTGCGTCAAGCATGGGTTGATCAGCGCCGGCGTCGGCGCGGATGACTCCCTCCTCGACTGGATGACCAGCGCCCTCCCAGGCGCGATCGAGCGCGATGAGGCGCTGCTCACCGAGCTCGTCGCGCGCAACGTC
>CAYGNN010000006.1:28700-39138 GCA_964351165.1 uncultured Phycisphaeraceae bacterium | reverse complement strand
CAGCGGAGCGGCGATGGGAAGCGGCTCTGCAAGCGCGCGGTCGCGATGCGCGATCCGGCGGCGCCCAGGTTCGTCGTGGTCGTCGATTCGAGCGTGGACGTCATCGACACCGACATGGTCTTCTTCCACTGGTGCGCAAACGTGGACACGGAACGCGACGCGGTGACGGCGCATGGGCGCGTCGCCTTCGACGCGACAGCGAAGCAGCCGGAGGAGGGCGCTGCGGACCGGCCGGTGCGGGACTGGCCGCCGATCATCTCGATGTCGGACGAGATGCTGGAGCAGGTCGAGCGGCGGTGGAGCGATTACGGCGTCGATTAACCCAACGATTGCTGGCCGTTTCGGTGGTTTTCGATCCAACTGCGTGGCGCCACGCGGTACGCTGGCAGTGGCGGGATAAATCGAACGCCGCCCCTCCGGAGGAGAATACCGATGCAGCATGGATTCCTGATCGGCGCGACTGGCGCCCTGGCGATCGCAGCGGGCGCCTGGGCGCAGCCCACGACGACCGTGGTCACGCACGGGCTCAGCCTCTCCGGCAAGGGGCTCTGGGTCCAGAACATGGCGCAGGCGGTGAGGGATGCTGGTGTCACCGGAGGTTCGGTGTACCGCTACGACGGCGCGACCGGTTCCTGGCGGTACCTCCCGACGATCAGCGATGGGTCCACGGAGAACGTCGCGCTGATTTTTAACTGGGTCGATGAATCCGATGGCGTCGATATCGGCGCCAACTGGGGGTACGCGCAGGCTGCGAGCGATGCGCTCGTTTCGGCGCTGCGTGATGCGCGGTACCTCGATGGGTCAGGGCCTGGAGACCTGGCCACCGACCGGACGATCCACCTGATCGGGCACAGCCGCGGCGCCACGGTGATGAGCGAGGCCGCGAAACGGCTCGTGCTCGATGGGATCACCGTCGATCACCTGACGACGCTCGACCCCCATCCGGTCAACGGGATCACCGAGGGGTGCTTTGGCGTCGCCGATGACGACTGGAACGACACCGACCCCCAGCGGTGGGCGCGCGATGATGGGTGCGCGGAGGTCACGTTCCTCGACAACTACTACCGCTTCGACGGCAACGGGTGTGACCCCGACGGGCAGCCCGTTGACAACGCGCATAACACGCCGCTGCGCGAGGTGCTGGGCGACACCGCGTTCTTCGACAACGACCTGCTCGGGACCTGCGTGCTCGAGCACACCAAGGTCCACGCCTTCTACCACGGGACGGTTGATATCACCGCGAGCGATGATGGCGAGGGCTGCGACATCAGCAACGGCTGGTACGTCGGGACCGGCGGGCCGGGCTGCTCGACGCGATCGTGCCAAGGGTTCTTCTTCTCGCAGCTCGGCGGTGGCGCTGCGATGCGGCCGGCGATGGGCCCAGGCGTTGACCCTGGCCCAGCGATGGTGCTGTGCAACGGCTCCTTCGACTTCGGTTCGCACGCCGGCTGGCGCTACCACGGCGGCGGCGGCAGCGCGACCATCAACAGCGCCGGGTTCCTGCGTTTGAACAACTCCGGTTCTGCGATGACGCACAACCGCTTCTTTCTGCCGGCGTCTGCGGTCACGCTCGCGTACGAGCACCGCATCAACACCGCCTCGCTCGACGATGAACTCGTCATCACCGCGACGCGCCTCGATACGAGCGTCGTCACTGAGCTCGACCGGTTGCCCCTGAACACCATCGATGGCGCTTTTGCGCCTCGATCACTCCCGCTGCCCATGTCGATCGCTGGCGACGCCGGCTCGTACTCCTTCGCGGTCAGCATCGATGGCGCAGGGACCGGTGTGGATGCCGAGGTGGACCTCGACAACATCGAGATCCAGGTCGTGAACGCCGGTTGCGATGACTGCCCCACCGACATCAACGGCGACGGCGTCACCGACACCGCCGACCTGGGCGTGCTCATCAGCGAGTTCGGCTCAGCCGGGCCGGCAGCGGACCTCAACGGCGATGGCGCGGTGGACACGGCGGATCTGGGCATCCTGATCGCGGCGTTCGGTAGCGCGTGCGGTGTCTGACGGCGCCTCAACTGCGGCCGGTGGACGAGATCGAGCGTCGGCGATAAATTGGGTCATCGTTGTCCGCTTTCTAGGAGTGGGCCTGCTGTGACTGAGCCAGAACCGAAACCAGATGCTCCCTCCACAGATCCGGGGCGATCGCGCGGTGGTTTTCTCGCGATGTCCGTCGCGCTGGCGCTGGGGGTGCTGGGCGGGCTCGGGGCGTTCACGTTCGGCTACGGCGAGGGCGCCGCGTACCTGTCGAACGATCCGAACGCCTGCGCGAACTGCCACGTGATGCAGGGGCACCTCGATTCGTGGGTGAAGTCCAGCCACCACAACGTCGCGACGTGCAACGACTGCCACCTGCCGCACAACTTCACCGGCAAATGGATCACCAAGGCGGACAACGGGTTCTTCCACTCGCTCGCCTTCACCACCGGTGACTTCCACGAGCCGATCCAGATCAAGCCGCGCAACAGCCGGGTGACGCAGGGCGCGTGCCTGTACTGCCACGACGATCTCGTCAATCACATGCGCCCGGTCGAGACCGGAAGCGACATGCTCAGTTGCGTGCATTGCCACACCGATGTCGGGCACGCGCTCCGCTGACCCCCTACTCCTCCATCAGGACCACCCACGATGACCACGCTCCGCAACCGACTGAATATCCGCCGCAAGGGCCAGGCGATGCTGCTGGCGATGGTCTTCCTGGTCGCTGTGGTCGCGACGATCGTCGTCATGGTGGTGCTGATCAACATCTTCCAGCACAAGCAGGAGGCGCGGACACCCTTCGTGCGCACCGCAGAGGTGACGGAGATCAGCACCGACCCGGCGCCCTGGGGGCAGAACTGGCCGATGCAGTTCGATGGCTGGAAGGCGACCGCCGGCGACAAGTTCTACGGCGGCTCCAGCGCGCTGACGCAGAGCAAGCTCGACGAGCACCCCTGGCTGAAGCGGCTCTACGCCGGGTACGCCTTCAGCATCGATTACCGCGAAGCGAGGGGCCATGCGTACATGCTGTACGACCAGGGTGTCACCGAACGCGTCACGCAGAAGCCGCAGGCCGGCGCGTGCCTGCACTGCCACGGCTCGACATCGGTGCTGTACCGCAAGGCGGGGCTCGAAGCGATGGGGCTCCCCAGCGATGAAGCGGCGCTCGCCGCGGATGGGTTCAACATGCCGGCGGTGATGCGCGGTTTCGAAGAACTGAGCCGCAAGCCGTACGGCGAGGTGTACCGGATGCTCGCCAACACCCCTGACGGCACGCCTGACAGCAACGCGACGACGTTCCCGATGCCCCCTGAGGGTGGGTACACCGGCGAGATCGCCGGGCAGCCGGTCGAGGCGGGGCACGCCTCGATGGGCGCTGCGCACCCGGTGGGGTGCATCGATTGTCACGATCCGGATTCGATGAGGATCCGCGTAACGCGCCCCGGGTTCATGCAGGGGATCGCGGCGCTCGCGGCGAGCGATGCGCCAGCGCCGCACCTGCCGAGCATCGAGAAGTGGCGCAAGAGCGACCGCTCAACCCCCTACGACCCCAACCGCGACGCGAGCCGGCAGGAGATGCGATCGTTCACCTGCGGGCAGTGCCACGTCGAGTACTACTGCGCCGACAAGATGACGCTGACCTTCCCCTGGGGGAACGGGCTGAAAGCGGAGAACCTGGAGTCGTTCTGGGACGAGACGGACTTCCCCGATGGCGGCGCCTTCTACGACTACAAGCACGGCGAGACCGGCGCCCCGGTCTACAAGGTGCAGCACCCGGAGTTCGAATTGTGGAGCCAGGGCATTCATGCGCGCAGCGGCGTCAGCTGCGCCGACTGTCACATGCCCTACCAGCGTGTCGGCGCGATGAAGATCAGCAGCCACAACGTGCAGAGCCCACTTGCGAACATCAACAACGCCTGCCAGCAGTGCCACAATGTCCCTGAGAGCGAGCTGCGTGACCGCGTGCTGACGATCCAGGCCAACACCAGCGCTATGACCGAACGGGCCGCGGAAGCGATGACCGACATGCTCGACGCGATCCTCGAAGCGAAAGCCAGCGGCGCGACCGACGCGGACCTCGCGGCGGTCTTCGACCTGCAGCGCAAGGCGATGTGGCGCCTCGATTACATCTCCAGCGAGAACTCCAAGGGGTTCCACGCGGATCAGGAAGCGATGCGGGTGCTGGCTGAGTCGATCGACTACAGCAGGCGCGCCCAGGCGATGGCGCTGACGCTCCGCGCTGGTGAGGCCCCGAGCATCGAGGATCTTCACACAGAACCGGTGCTGGGGATCTCGTCGGAAGATTAAGGCTCATCAGGCGCCCGCACGATGAGGCTCGAAATCACAGGGAGATGGTCCGAGCCGATGTCGGCGCCCACCGCGGTGTGCCTGACATCGATGTTCTCGCTGACGAGGATGTGATCGATCGGGATCTGCATGAACTCCGGCAGGAATGACGGCCAGGAGTTCCGCATGCCGGCGCCCAGCCTCGTGTTGCGCAGCGTTGTTCCTTCGGTCATCGTCCGGTACCCATGCGACCAGGGTGTCGCGTTCAGGTCGCCCATCACGATCGTGTGATCGGTGGTGTGCGTGCGAGCGAACTCGTTGGCGAGGCCGAGCTGCAGGTCGCGGAGCCTCGTTGCGCCGAATCCGGTCGGCGGCATCGGGTGCGGCGCGAGCAGCAGGACGTCGCCCGCATCGGAGTGGACCTCCGCGGCGGCGCACCTGAAGTAGCTCTCCCGGAACGCGAGCGGGAGCGGTTTCGGCGTCAGCGGGAGCCTGCTCAGGATCATGACGCCGTACCGCGTGTCGCCTGGGATCCTCGTTTGATGCTGGTAGGGATACTCCGCGATCAGCGGCGCCAGCTCGTTTTCCCATCTCGTCGAGACCTCGATGATCGCGAGCACGTCAGGGTCCTGCCGACGCACCTCGTCCATGAACTCCTGGTGCTGTTCGTTCTGTGTGCGCACATTGGCGGTCATCACGATCAGGTGCTGCGAATCCGGCGGGATCGCCAGTGATGGCCCTGGGATCCAGTAGGGCGCTATCCGGACAACCGGGACGGTGCACAGCGCGAGCGCCAGCAGCGCGTGCCTGCGAGCGTGCAGCTGCATGCACAGCGCGACGAGCAGCAGACCGCCGATGAAGAGGTGGACCTGGAAGTGGCTGACGAGGTCGAGCGCGGGGCTGACGCTGCCGATCAGACCGGCGCCAATCGTCGCAGCGAACGCGAGCACGGCGAGCGCGCAGAGGATCTTGATGCAGCGCGCCGGCCTGGGTCGCGCCTGTTGCTCGGTGTCAGGCATGCCGTGCGTACTGACGAGGATTGCTCGGGGTTCGTGTCAATCCCGGAAAACACGAATACCCCGGTCCTGATCCACATCGGATCGCACTTGCGCATCACAGGTCGGGGTGGTTCTCCCGCTCCCAGCTCAGCACATCGCCCTCTGGCAGGTCGTCAACACCAAGGCGCCGGAGCATCCAGAGCAGCTGCGCGCGGTGGTGCATGCTGTGGGTGATGACGTGCGCGATGGCGCCGCCAAAGGTCCGGGTGGTCGGCGGGTTGTCGAGCGTGTCCGTCCAGCGCTCGTCGAACGCCCCCCGCTCCCGGACGCTGCTCGCGAGCGCTTCGAGGTCCGCCGACGCCTGCTTGTGCCGAGCGAGCAGCGCTGCGATGGTGGACTCGCCTCGCGCGCGGACCGGAGCGCCGTGCATGAGGTCTGTCCACACCTCGGTGTTGCGGACCACGTGCTCGAATGTCGCCCTGCAGGTCTTCAGACCCAGGTCGAACTCGCGGTCGAGCAGGTCGTCGGGCAACGGAGCAGCAAGGCGCAGCAACAGCCCGGTGGTCCACGCGTCGTGCCGGAGGATGCGGTCGAGGATGTCCATGGGCGTCCGGATATAGCGTAACCGCTGGCTGGCTTCGCAACGACAGGACTGATGGCGGATCGGCCTCAACTCATGGGGCGTCACGCCCGATAGTCACCGCATGTTCCTGGACGACCGCCGGTCCTTGTGGATCCCGACCATCATGAACGCCGTGGTGCAGCGCTGCATGTCGCTTTGCGTCATCGTGGTGCTGTTCGGCACCGCCGGGTACACGTGGATCGAGGGCTGGTCGCCCTGGCAGTCGCTGTTCTTCACGCTCGTCACGCTCTCGACCGTTGGCTACGGCGACTACGGGCTCAGCGAGAGCGGCGAGCGCTTCACCGCGATCCTGATGATCGGCGGCATCGCCACCGTTTCCTATTCGATCAGCCAGCTCTTCCAGCACGCCACCGCCTGCGCCATGCAACCGGAGAAACGAATGATGCACGCCGCTCAGAAACTCAAGGGGCACCACATCGTCTGCGGTCTCGGCCGCACCGGCGTCCGCGTCATCGACCGGCTCCGCAGCGCAGGGCACACGGTGGTCGCGATCGATTCTGACCTGAGCCTGGTCGAGCGGATCCGCGAGGACGGCGTCATCGCGCTGACCGGCGACGCCACCAGCGATGACATGCTCCAGAACGCAGGCATCCAGAACGCGGCCTCGGTCGCCGCGGTCACCTCATCCGACGCGGCCAACGCGATGATCTGCCTCTCCAGCTACGCGCTGGCGCCTGAGGTCCCCATCATCGCGCGCGCAGAAGAAACCGCATCCGTCCAGAAACTCCGGAGGGCGGGCGCCGCGGTTGTGGTGAACCCGACCGAGTACGGCGGCGACGGCGTGGCCCAGAGCATGCAGCACCCTGAGATCGCGAAGCTCCTCTTTGATCCTGACAAACCAGAGTGCACGCTGCGCTTCGCGGAGCTGCTGATCGATGCGAGCAGCCCCTACCTGGGGCAGAGTGTCGAGTGCCTCGGCAAGGCGAACCCTGATCTGGTCATCGTCGCTGCGAAGACGGAGTGCAACTCGCTCTCGATGCGTCCGAACGGGAAGCGCGTCCTCGGCGAGGGCGACGTGCTCGTCATCGCCGGCACATCGGCGGATGTGGAGCAGGTAAAGTCGTTCCGACGCGCCGCCTGACCAAACCGGCCATCGACAACGAAACGCCGGACGCTCCGCGGCGCCCGATCACGATGCTCGCGGCTTGCGGTGTCTCGTTCCCGATCGGCGCCGCAGGACTGTCTCGCCCAGCGCCCCGGTGATGACGCCAACGGTGTAGCACGCCAGGTCCGACCAGAGGAAACCGAAGCCGAGGATCAGCCCTCCGATGGTCGTCGCCCGGATCGAATCGATCCACGGCGCGTGGTAGAGCTGGCTGATTTCAATGGCGAACGAGAAGCCGAGCGCGATGACCGCGCGCCATCGCAACGAAACCCCCGGCACGAGCGTGCTCAGCCCCAGGAACGCGGCGAGCGCCCACAGGGTGTCACCGGAATACGCCGCGACGAATGGCGGCAGTTGGGCGCCGAAGCGGCGCGAGGCCAGACCAAGGACAATGACAACGAGTGTCAATGCGAAGTAGACGGCTCGGCGTTTCATGTGATCCCACATCCCATGCGTCTGGCCCTGGATTCTCTCGATTCGATCCTGGTCCATTCTTGCACAGGGCGCATGAAAAAACCTCATCCACGGACCGTGAATGAGGCTGATCTTGAAAAGCGGAGAGGACGGGATTCGAACCCGTGGAGCCCCTTTCGAGACTCACCGGTTTAGCAAACCGGCGCCTTCAGCCGCTCGGCCACCTCTCCAATTGCTGCTCGGCGATGTCGCCATCGCCGCCGGACCGTCGTCCGGACGCAGCGGATCGATTCTCGCGGGGCCAACCCGCCGGGTCAACTCATCGGCATCCCTCAGCTGGCAATCGCTTCATTTTCAGGATCCGCAGGCTCGATATCTCAGCGCCCAAAAAAGCGGCAGACCGACTGTTCGTCGGTCCGCCGCTGGCTGGGTGGGAGTCGGACGCTTCTCAGGCGTCATCCCTGGGATGCTTGCGCATCCCCCCTCTGGGGTGGCTCTCTCTCTCCGCTCCGGGCGGCGGCGGCGCCAACACACAGCCCCTCAGCCGGTGTGGCGCCTCGTGGGTGCGATCAGTCCGCACCCTCGTTCAGGTCGCCGTCACTGGCGTGACGGATCATCTTTCGTAGGTATTGGTTCTCTCTCCGCGTGGCCTCGAGATCAAACACGAGGTACTTCACGCTCAGCCTCAAGTAATCAAGCGACTCCTGCAACTGCGAGACGGTCTTGCGCATCCGGTGATGGCGTTCCTTCGTCTCCTCGGCGAGTTGCTGAAGCCGCTCCCGCTCCCCGGCAGGGAGCGTGTCGATCTGCTTGAGAAGATCATCAAGCTTGCCCTGGAAATCCTGCTCTTTCATGCTCACACTCGCCTTCCCGTCAGTGCCGTGTCTTGTGTTGTTGATTCACCTCAGGCAACCAGCCGTCTGGTTGACCCGAAGCACAACAACAGCATGCTCCGCCCAGGGGCAGAGTCCAGCCGGGGGCGGGTTTCATCGCCGTTTGTGGTCAGGCTGGGGCGCGTGGACCAGTTGCGCCCCGAGATCGAGGCGTGCAACGTCCGGGAACGATGCTCAGCCGCGACCCATGAACCGCTTACCGGCCTCGATCCCGGCCTTGGGCGCATCCTTCGCTGCTGTGGCGATCGCCTGGGGGTCCGTCCGTTTCGCGTCACCGAGGAGGCCTTTGAGATGCTCGTCGCGGTTCCTGGCGAAGCGGCCGAAGAGCTCCTCGAGCTCATGGCGGTTGAACCGGCTCAGGGGGTCCGCCAGCCCCGACTGGGCCGCGGCCCAATTTATTAAGGAAGCGCCGCTCTGATCGAAGCGGTACAGCGCGAAGGTCGCCGATAACCTCGACGTCAGCGACGCGAAGGGATCCGTCGTCGGCTCGGGCAGCGCCGTCATGACCTCCCGCGCCACCTTCTCCGAGGCGCCTGGATCGAGGCCTGGGACCACCGCGGCCTCCGCCTTCTCCATCGTCGTCTGGCTCTCGGCCGGCTGGAGGTCGGCGATCTGGGTCGCGAGGGATTTGAGCCCCTCCCTTTCGAATCGGATCTTCAGCCGCTGGCCCTCGACGCCGTCGATCGTCACGTCCTCGGCGCCGATCACCTGGCCGACGCCCCACTCGGGCTTGTCCGCGTGCACGATCCGATCGCCGAACTGGAACCGCTGGGTCTGCATCATTGGGGTTGGCCTGCTGGTGGCTGGTCCGGCGCTGCGATCCGTATCGGCATCAGGGTCTGCATGAGGGTCTGGGGACGACCCTTGGATCGCTGGCGATCGGCGGTCAAGAATGATTCGGTGCTGCCTGGGCGGCCGGATGGGTTGTCCGGCGACGACGCTGAGGATACCCTACCCGGTTCGCCGCTGCCCGCCAGAACCCCCCGGATCAGGATCAGGACAGGGTTTTCAGTCACCCCGACTGCGGCAGCGACACCCCTCACCGGAGATACCTGAGACCATGATCGAAGCGCTCAAGAGCGAAGAGATCGTTGAGAAGATGGGCGGCCGTTTCAAGCTGTGCGCCCTCATCCAACGCCGTCTGGTCGAATTGATGGAAGGCGCCAGGCCGCTCGTCGAGCGGGAAGGCCGTTCCGACCTCGAACTGGTGATCGAAGAGATCCTCAGCGAGAAGATCGCCATCGACCTCGACCGGAGCGAACTCCCCGAGGACTTCCCTGTCGGCGAGACCCGCGAGATCCTCGAAGCCAACGACTTCTCCTGATCCCGGCGGACGCATCACCGATGCCCGCGGACCCAACCGCACAATGACAGCCACGACCGGTGACAACGCCGTGTTCCAGGACGCCCCGATCATTGTCGGCGTCACAGGGGGCATCGCCGCGTACAAATCGTGCATGCTCGTCAGCCGGCTCGCGCAGGCCGGCGCGGATGTCACGGTGCTGATGACCGAAGCCGCGACGAGGTTCGTCGGCCCTATCACGCTGCAGGCGCTCTCAGGAAACCACGTCTACACGAGCCCCTGGGAGCACGTGGATTCGCAGGACCCCCAGCACGTGTCGCTCGCCAGGGGCGCCAGGGCGATCGTCATCGCGCCCTGCTCGATGAACTGCATCGCCAAGCTGGCGCTGGGGCTGACAGACGACGTCGTCACCCTCGCGTGCAGCGCCGCGGACCGATCCACCACACCCACGCTGCTCGCGCCTGCGATGAACGCCTCGATGTGGGCGCAGCCATCGACGCAGCGCAACATGGCGACCTGCAAGAGCGATGGCTTCCGCGTCATCGGCCCTGATGAGGGATGGCAGGCGTGCCGGACATCGGGCGCCGGCCGGATGAGCGAGCCGGACGCGATCTTCGAGGCGCTGCGCGAACTGATCGCATGAGCGCTCCCTCTGGGCCCAACCAATAAACCACGCCGCAGCGCCCCTCTGGTACGATCCCCTCGTCCCTTGCATCTCCCTCGAAAGGAAGAGGCCATGTCATCCTCCGGCGACCGCCCCCCCATCACGATCGCGACACTCACCGCGGGGCTCCTCTGGCC
>CAYGNN010000006.1:13402-28600 GCA_964351165.1 uncultured Phycisphaeraceae bacterium | reverse complement strand
CCGGCGACCGCCCCCCCATCACGATCGCGACACTCACCGCGGGGCTCCTCTGGCCCAGGCTCTGGCGCACGCTCCCGATGGCGACGCGCCCTGGCCGCCTGATCGTCGCCTTCATCATGGTCGTCGTGCTGCTGGGCGTCGGCTCGCTCTACGACTCGATGAGCACCTGGGTCAATGGCGGCCAGCCGGTCGTCGCCGGCGCTGGCCTCGACGCCGACCCTCCCCTGGAGAGCAGGGTGCAGACCAACCTGCGCACCATCCTCGGTGACGCCAACGTCGTCGATTCCGAGTTCGCCGGCCCCCTGCTCTCGCAGGACGAGGTCACCGCGGACGAGGTCAGCAGGGCGATCAAGCGGTCGTTCCGCAAGAAGGCCGCGGAGCTCCAGCGCGAGACAGAGGAACCCATCGTGCCGGTCGTCTGGGACCGAATCCGCACGCCCTACGCCAGCGCGCTCCGCGACGTGGACCTCCTGCGAGGCCAGGGCCTCTTCAAGACCGCTTCGCGCAACACCGCCAGCGCGTTTAACGAGTTCGTTCTTGGCGCTGTGACGCTCACGCCCGACCGCTCCTTCGAAGCGGTCCACTGGTGGTGGTCCCGGACGATCGTCCCCATGTTCACCAGGCACACCTGGTCCGC
This sequence comes from uncultured Phycisphaeraceae bacterium, assembly GCA_964351165.1. Lineage (GTDB taxonomy): Bacteria > Planctomycetota > Phycisphaerae > Phycisphaerales > UBA1924 > JACKHE01. The sequence goes on along the minus strand of CAYGNN010000006.1, from coordinate 27,963 downwards.
AGGGACGCTCCTGCTCCTCTTCATGTACATCATCGGGATCTTCGGCGGCGCGATCGCGCGATCGACTGCCTGCGACATCGCCGGCTGGAACGCGCCGGGGCCTGGCGAGTCCATCGCCTTTGCGCGCCGGAAGTCCTTCGACTTCCTCATGTCCATGCTGGGGCCGGCGCTCTTCATCCTGGGGGTCGCGTTCGTGCTCGCCCTGCTGGGCGCCATCGCGCTGCGCATCCCAGGCATCGACATCATCGCCAGCGTCTTCTATGGGCTCGCCCTGCTGATGGGCCTGCTCGTGGCGCTGTGCGTCTTCGGGCTCTGCATCGGCGGCCTGATGCTCATCCCGTCCGTCGCGGTCGAGTGCACCGACTGGCTCGACGGCGTGCAGCGCGTCTACGCCTACGTCGCAGGCTCTCCTGGCAGGCTCGCGATGTACCTGCTCGTGCTCGGCGCTCAGGGCGCGCTCGCCTACTGGGCGCTCTCGCTCATCTTCGCCGGCGCGATGAACTTCGCGGCCGGCGCGACAACCGGCTGGTTCCGCACAGAACCCACCGCGCTCGCCGGCGAGGTCGAGCCCTTCGTCTTCAAGATCCAGCAGTACGAATGGGCCTTGGGCGGCACCACCGACATCGCCTCCTACGGCATGGGCATGTGGGAACTCGCCGCCGTGCTGCTGCTCGCTGCAGGGGTCTTCAGCTACCTCTTCACCGGCGGGACAGCGCTCTACCTCGCGCTGCGGCAGGTCAACGACCACCAGGACATGGCGGACATCAGCCCCGACCACGCCAGCTGATCGCGCCGCCTGATCGCGCCGCCTGACCTCGCACCGAACGCTCAGCCCTCGTCGATGACTTCCGTCTCGCCTGTCTGCTTCATGTAGAGGTGCACCGCCATCGAGCCGTAGTCGTGCGTCTCAGGGCCCAGCGCATCGTCGAGCGCGAGATCCACAGGCGTCGTCCCATGCGGCCGTTTCGTCGGCGCGTCCTCTTCGATCCAGTTCAGGTCCGCGTCGAGCAGGTCGATCGGCGTGTCGTCGTCGTGCGCATCGGGGACGGACATCCCCTCAAACAACGGCCAAGGCGTGCGGAAGACCGCGTAGCCGTCGTCATCCAGAAGCTGAATGAGCCGGTTGAGCTGCCGCATGACGCGGGGCCTCGTCTCCGGATCGACGACCAGCTTGTAGGGCGGATCGAAGAAGAGCAGGTGGACCGGCCTCGGCGCCCTGGTCAGCGCCGCAGCGCCGAGCGCATCGCCCAGCGCGACGTCAGCGCGGTCCTCGACACCCAGCGCCTCGATGTTGCGCCGGATCAGCGCCGCGACGCCGCGGTCGCGCTCGACAAAGAGGCACCGCTTGGCGCCTCTGGAGATCGCCTCGAGGCCCATCGAGCCGGAGCCGGCGAAGCAATCGAGGACGTTCTGCCCCTCGACGTGCCCCCGGAGCATCGAATAGATCGCCTCGCGGATCCGCGTGGGCATGGGCCTGGTCGTCTCGGAGCCCTTGGGCGACTCGAGCTTCCGGCGTTTGAACTCGCCTGAGATAATCTGCATCGGCGATGGAATCCCTGCCGGTGTCCAGCGTCAAGCGACCGGGCGCGAGCGGAAGCAACATGCGTGGTATCCTTGCCCGCGCCGGAAGGACTGAATAGAGTGCCGGAAGACTTGATCCATTCATCCGGATCAACGGGAGAATACACGTGACACAGGCGATGACACAGGCCGGCGGCGCGACCGCGGGCGCCGATGCGACCTCCGAAGCTCGGTTCTTTACCTCCGAATCCGTCTCGATGGGCCACCCTGACAAGGTCGCCGATCAGATCTCCGACGCCATCCTCGACGCGATGCTCGAGAAGGACCCGTTCTCCCGCGTCGCGTGCGAGACGATGGTCTCGACCGGGATGGCCGTCATCGCAGGCGAGGTCACCACCTCCGCCTACGTCGAGATCCCAGAGATCGTCCGCGAGACGATCAAGCAGATCGGTTACACCGACCCTGACGTGCGCTTCGATCACCAGTCCTGCTCGGTGCTCGTCAGCCTCAAGCAGCAGTCGGCCGATATCGCCCAGGGCGTGGACGCCGAGGGCGCCGGCGACCAGGGCATGATGTTCGGCTACGCCTGCCGCGAGACCGATGGCCTCGACCCCAACGCGCTGATGCCGCTGCCGATCTACCTCTCGCACCGCCTGGTCGAGAAGCACGCCGAGATCCGCGAGGCGAACACCGCCATCGTCGGCCTCCGCCCCGACGCCAAGAGCCAGGTCACGCTCCGCTACGAGGACGGCAAGCCCGTCGCGGTGGACACCATCGTCCTCTCGACGCAGCACGCGCCCGAGTGGTCCAGCCCCGCGAAGCAGGCGGAGCTCAAGGCCGCGGTCATCGAGCACATCATCAAGCCGGTCATCGGCGACGCGTGGTGGTCCGACGACATCACCATCCACGTCAACCCCACCGGCAACTTCGAGATCGGCGGCCCCCACGGCGATGCCGGCCTCACCGGCCGCAAGATCATCGTTGACACCTACGGCGGTCTCGGCCGTCACGGCGGCGGCGATTTCTCCGGCAAGGACCCGACCAAGGTGGACCGCTCCGCCGCGTACATGGCGCGCTACATCGCCAAGAACGTCATCGCGGCCGGCCTCGCCGACCAGTGCGAGGTCCAGCGCAGCTACGCGATCGGCGTCGCGGAGCCGACCAGCGTCCTCGTCGATTGTTTCGGCACCAACACGGCGCCGGAAGCGAAGATCAACGCCGCGATCCGCAAGCACTTCGAGCTGACGCCCAAGGGCATCATCGAATCGCTCGGCCTCCGCAAGCCGATCTATGGCCCGACCGCCAGGCACGGGCATTTCGGCAGGACCCCTGAGAACGGCTTCTTCAACTGGGAGAAGACGGACAAGGCGGACGACCTGAAGCGCGACGCGGGCTGAATCCACAACACAACGTAACCCGTGCCACGACCTGGCTCTGCTAGGTCGTGCTTTTTTGCGCGAGTGGTGTATCCCAAAAACAAACACGACCTGGCGGAGCCAGGTCGTGACAAGTTTCAGGATGTCCGATCCGATTACGCCGCGGCGTTGCCGTCGAAGCGCGTCCGCATCGTGCCCCGCGCGACGTGCTCCGGAGTCATCCCAGGCATCGGGAAGTGCCTGCACAGCGCCTCGCCCAGCGCCTGCTCCTCCGCGATCACGAAGTAGCACGGCTCGCGGAGCATCCGCAGCGCGAAGCGCATCGCCCGCGCCAGGTGCTCGGCCGTCGTCGCCACCATCACCTCCGCGCCGTCGCGGCGGATCGGGAGGATCCGGAACTGCCACGCCTGCCGGCGGTCCACCAGGCTCGCGGCCCAGGCGTCCACCGCCATGTCCGAAGGATCGATCTGCTCGGCGATCTGCGCGTACTGCTTCGACCACGCGTGCTCGACGTCCGCCTCGCTGAGGCCGAACATCTTCTCCGCGATCTCACCGAAAGGGCGGTGCTGCTCGCGCTGCGATTCGAGGATCGCCTCGACCTGCTCCTCGCGGAGCAGGCCCAACTGAATCATGGTTTCACCGATGCGTACTGCCATAGGTCGAACCTCCATCAACTCACCGAACACATTGAGTCCCCCCGGCGGCGTACGCCGGCGATCACCCATGCATCGACGTGCGCCGATCACCACGCGACCGCGATCGTTGAATTCCGGGTTTGCGCGGTCGGCGCGCACTGGTCCCAGCGTCATTGGCAGTCGCGACGATGGTCGCGGCCCGCGCCGGCGCTTCGGTTGCGATTTCAACGCCGATCGCTTGACGGGAAACAGGGCACACGCCAAGCCAGGGATTCTCGGACGCGTGGGATTCGCTCAGCGCGTCTGCGACGGCTGGAGGGTTTGATCCCCCGCGCGGCGCATCCAGTCCATCGGGCGCCCCGGCCAGTCGCGCTGGATCCGGAACATCTCCCCAAGCGATACCGATGGCCCGAGATCCGGATCCCCGTTGATCAGGGCCAGCTCCGCCTCGATCTGCACGACTGCCCTCTGGAACTCGTCGCGCTCGCGCTCGCTGCGGATCGGTTGCCAGACCATGATCCCGTCCGCGCCGGCTTCGAAGGAGGCCCGCACCAGCAGGCGGCGCTCGTTCTCGGTCATCCACTGGTTCTTGAACTTCCCGCGCCAACCCCGGCTCGTCCCGAACATGCATGGGAGGATCAGTTGATCCCCACCAATCGAGTCGCGCAGGCGGAGCATCGATGTCACCGACTCGTGCACAGGACGAACCCACTCGCGCGCGTGCGCCTCATCGACGCCTGGCCGCTGGCTGTCCGGCACGAGTTTCTTGAACGGATAGATATGCCCGGCGAAATACGACACACGCCGCCACACCGGCGCTGCCTCGCGGTTGATCGCGTCGGCGCTCCGCGTCGTCTTGCGGCGCGTCAGGTGCTCAGGGGTCACGATCTGATCCCACCAGCCGATGCGCTCCAGCGATGGCCAGCCGCGCTCGACCCCTTCCAGGATGGCGGTGTACACCTCGAACGCCTTGCGGTTGTAGGTGTTCTTGCCGACACCCTTCCTTGAAGACGTCAGCGACGCGTCCCACTGGATCGACCAGCCCTCGGTGTTCAGCAGCGCGTGGGCGCGCCGGTTCCCCCAGAACGCCGCGGCTGATTCGGCGTCGTGCATCGCCTCGGCGCGGAGCGCGTTGGTGTCGATCGACATCGGCCCATCGTGGTCGTACGCCTTCCCGAATCCGTTCTCATCGAACAGGATGTAGGGCGTCGTCTCCCACAGTTTGGGGTGAACCACGATCGATGTCATCAGGTTCCGCTGCTCGTTGTGCATCCCCTTGACAGCCAGATGCCCCAGGAACCGGTCGCCCCGGACCGCCTGCGGCGCCGAGGGCCGGGGGGCCTGCGATGGGGCGGTCCCGCTGCCGCCCCCAGACGATGGGCCGGACCACACCGACGACATCGAGCAGCCCATCGCGATCAGGATCGCGGCGAGTGTGGAGAGAGCACTGACGATTCGCATTGGCATCAGGGAGGGCCTCCAGAACAAGAGATGCAGCACCATCGTGCCACGCCGGCGGTTTGAAGGCCAGCACGCTCCGACCCGAAGTGCGCGAGCATGCGCGCCAACCGGGTGGTCGGAATCTGGAAAATACGCCCGACAGGACTCGAACCTGTGACCTGCGATTTAGGAAACCGCTGCTCTATCCAGCTGAGCTACGGGCGCCCCAAGAAGGGAATTGCTTGGGGACAGGATAGCCCCCCGGCGCGTCGCTTTCCGAGGGGCGATCCCGCCTGCTCTCAGCCCGGCAGTTCGAAGAACACCACCTGCGTCGCCTCGCTCGCGGTGAGCGTGACGGCAGCGCCGCTTTCCAGTTCGAGCGCATCGCCTGCCTCCAGCAGCTGGCTGTCCCACGGCGCGGAACCGGTCGCCAGGTGCAGGTACCCCCGGCGGCCATCCGGGACAGCGACGCTGATCTGGTCGCCAATCTCGAAGCGGCCGTGCGTGACTGTCGCGTCCTGATGGATCGGGAGGCCCCCGGAACCTCGACCGCCACTGGCGATGACCGACCAGCCTCGTGCTGGTCGCTCGCTCGCAGGGAGCATCGCGTGCCGCGGCTCGTGGTCCTTGCGGTCGGGGGTGATCCAGATCTGCAGGAAGTGCGCCGGCTCGGTGGACGACGCGTTGTGCTCGCTGTGGAGGATGCCGCTGCCAGCGGTCATCACCTGCACATCGCCTGGGCCCAGCACCTCGTGGTTGCCTGCGCTGTCGCGGTGCTCGAGCGCGCCGCCCAGGACGAGGGTGATGATCTCCATGTCGCGGTGGCCGTGCTCGGCGAACCCGCCGCCTGGCGCGACGACGTCATCATTGAGGACGCGAAGCGCGCTGAACCGCCTGCGGGAGGGGTCGCCGCTGCGGCCGAAGGCGAAGGAGTGCCGGCTGTCGAGCCAGTCCAGCTCCGTCGAGCCGCGGTCGTCGCCCTTGAAGATCAGAACATCGGTTGAAGCTTGCGTGGTCATCGAGGATCCCTTCTCCGGCATCGCTTGCGCAGGCTCACGGCCCGCACGCCGGCGCCGGTCATCTGGTTGTGAAAGGAATCGGCGGCAAATTCGGCCACCGTCTCGACGATTGCGTCACACGTTCTGATGCCCCGCCCCCCGAGAAGGTTTCGAGAAAATCAGAATCTGCCGTTTCTCGCCTCCAGACGTACACTGTGACCGCCCCGACGGGCGCCAACGATGGGTCAGCAGGAACCGAACCAACCCGCGAAGACGCCCGATCAGGGCAGGACGGAGCGCCCCGCCAGCAAGCGCGGCCCGGTCAGGCACACGCTGCGCTGGTGCGTGATCACGATCCTGATCCTGTCGGTCCTGGCGTTGATCGCCCACACGATCATCATCCGGGAAGTCGCTGAGCGCGTGCTCGCCTCGCAGGTCGGGTGCAACGTGCGCATCGGCACAGCGCGGGTCGGCTCCGGCGGCTCGGTCATCCTGCGCCGTGTCCAGCTCCGCGCGCCGGGCGTCCCAGGCGAGGGCGGCGTCTTCCTCGAAGCCAAAGCGGTCAGGGCGGACCTCGACTGGTTCAAGATGATCGGCGGTGGTCAGGGCGTGCGCCGATTGACGCTCGTCGATCCGATCGTCCGCCTGAGCCAGGACGCGGAGACCGGCGCGCTCAACCTGCTCCGTGTTGGCGGAGCAGGCGGCGCCGGCGGTCTGGCAGGCGGCGCAAGCGTCGTCACGCCGTTGCCAGAGGTCGAGTTCATCGCGGGGCTCGTCGAGTTCGGCGAGCACGACCCCGGCGCGTACAACGTCCTCGCCTCGATCCCGGTGGAGGGACAGGTCCGCGTCCCCTCGATCGCGATCCCGGAGTACGAGATCGATCTCGTCGAGATCATCGAAGGCGAGGACCGCCCGCCGATGCGCCTCACCGGCGACTTCAACGTCGATTCGCTCATCGGCACGCTGCGCCTGGTCGACCTCGATCTGGACCGGTGGCAGGGCTGGCAGGCGCCGGTCGCGGCGCGCGCGCTCTGGAAGGAGATGGACATCCGAGGCCGGATCGCGGAAGCGAGCTTCACCGCCGACCGTGATTCGAGCGTGGACGCGTGGTTCACCCTCGACAAGGTGCGACTCACTGTGCCGATCCAGACGCCGGAGATGGACGCGGAGGAATTGCGCGCCAGCGACGTCGATGGCGTCATCCGGTTCACCCCATCTGGGTTGTCCGCGGAGCTGGTCGGGATGGTCGAGGACCTGCCGGTGCAGATGGAGTTCAAGACCGATGGGCTGCGCGTCAACGCGCCGCTGACGTGCACGATCACCACGGAAAACTTCCGCGTCAGCGATCAGCCCGGCATGCTCTCCTTCGTGCCAGGCGAAGCGCGCGAACTCTTCGACGAGTTCGGCGGCCCCACAGGCGAGGTGTCGGGGTACGTCACGCTGACCCGCGGCGCGCCGATGGGCGTGCGGGCAGCGCCGATCACCGCCAGGGGCGAGCTGATCATCGGCAACGGGACCGGCAAGCACGAGGTCTTCCCTTACCCTGTCGAGCACATCACCGGCGCGATCCGCTTTGATGAGGAACAGATCGAGCTGATCAACGTGCAGGGCGTCAGCGCCTCCGGCGCGAGGCTGCTCGCGCAGGGCACCATCGCGCCGCCCGCGGAAGGCACGGACATCGACATCGAGATGGTCATCCGGGACATCCCCACCGATGCGATGCTCGACCGCGCGATGCCGCCCGAGGCGCTGCGGGTAATGCGGACGCTGATCCACGAGCCGGCCTTCCACACGCTCCGCAGCAAGGGGCTCGTGCTCTCCACGAGCGACATCGAATCGCTGGCCGAGCAGCGCAGCGTGCTGGGGCGAGAGCTGGCGGAGAACAAGCCGGGCGGCGGCGGCTCCGCGGTGCGGCGCATCGAGCTCGAGCGCGAGATCGCAGAGATCGACCGGGCGATGGAAGCGCCGGTCTTCGACCTGGGCGGCCTGGCCGAGGCGCGCGTGCTGATCCAGAAAGAAGGTCCTGGCGAGCCGATCCTCACCACGATCGACATCCGATTCCCGGAGGCGGGGCTGCTCCCTGAGCCGTTCTCTTACCCATTCGTCGCGACCGACTTCAACATCGTCGTCACGGATGACGGCGCGACAGCCACCGCCGAACGGCTCGATGGGCTGACCGGTGCGCACGCCGACCTCATCGCTGCGATCACCTTCCCCAACGAGGCGGATGGCGACCCAGGCGCGACGCTCATCGATATCAACGTCGAGCGAGGGCCGGTCGATGCGCTGCTGCTTGCAGCGACGCCATCACCCAACGGCGAGACGCTCGACACCCTGTATGACGCGGTCGCAGGGCTCACGGTGGGCGGCGTGCTGCACGGCTCGATCCTGATCGATTCCGCGGAGCCTGATGAGTTCAGGGCCGAGCTGGAGCTCAACGACCTCCGGCTCGCGCTGCCTGGCGTCGATGGCGACGGCGATGGTCCGTTGGAAGTCACCGGTTTGAACGGACCGATGGTCGTCACCGACCGCCTGGTGACGGTCGGCCCGATCAGAGGGGGTTTCCGCGATTCGCCGGTGACCGTCGGCGGGATCTGGAGCGAATCCGCCGAAGGCGAAGCGCCGACGCCGATCATCGCCGAGGTCCGGATGGATGACTTCGATCTCTCCTCGCGCATCGATCCGATCATCGCGCTGCTTGGCGAGGACGCCGCGGCGAACTGGGCGCTCCTCCGCGACTCGCGCTCGATCGCAGGGCTGCTCGACCTGCGCACGAGGATCGAGCTCGAACCGGGCCAACCTGCGCTGGTGAACACGACGCTCAGCGACATCCGCGACCTCCGGTTCGATGCGTACGGCTCGACCATCGAAATCCCTCGTGTGCGCGGCGCGGTCACCGTCGATTCCGAGCGGATCATGCTCGATGACGTTGCAGGGATGATGCGCCTCGACGATCGGCTGACCGGGATGCTCGCGGCGGAGGGCGAGCTGCTGCTCGATGGCTCCGGCGATTTCCAGCTTCGCACGGCGCTGACGGAGACGGAGTTCGACACAGCGCTGCTGAACCAGCTCAGCAGCGCCGAGGGCGCGCCCCCCACCATCCAGCAGTGGCTCGAATTGCGGCAACCCCAAGGCGTCTGCGACTTCATCGTTGACGCGACCAAGCGCGATGGGAGCGACCTGACGTGGTCGATCGAGATGACGCCAAGGGAGATCGTGCTGCAGGGTGAGACCGAGCCGCTGCGGATGCTCGGCGCTGGCTCCGGCGCGGTGATCGGCCCTGATGGCGGCACGCTCGACCGGCTGCTGCTCGTCAATGATGACCTCGCCATCGACTGCTCTGGCTCCTGGCGGCACGGCGAGCGGCCTGCGATCGACCTCGACTTCACGATCGACGCGCAGCGCCTCACCCCCGGCATGAGCGCGCTGCTGCCTGGCGATGTCAACGACATCCTCGGCTCGCTCGAGATCGGCATCGAGGACGAGTGGCGCCTGACCAGGGGCGAGCTGCGCTGGCGCATCGATTCGCAGCAGTTCACCGGCGAAGCAGAATTCGCAGGGCTCCGCTGCGATCCGGGAGTCCGCATCACCGACGCCAACGGCAGCGCGGTGATGCGCTTCGAGCGCTCCGAAGAACGCGCCGAACCGGAGATCGAGATCGGGGTGCTCACCAGCGAGATGCGCCTCGCCGGCGTGCGCATGACCGAGGGCGACATGCGCCTGAACACCGTCGCGCTGCCTGGCCGGCTGGTCATCGATCACCTCACCGCCAACACGCACGGCGGGAAAGTCAGCGGCAAGGTCACGATCGACACGACGATGCAGACGTCCGGCATCGCAGGGGGCGTGGCGACGGAGGGTGTCTGGTACGAGGCCCTGCTCGACTTCGCAGGCGTCGAGGTCGAGTCGCTGCTGAACGAGACCGCCTCGATGTCGCAGGGGGACAGCGCCGCAGGTGAAGCGCCGATCGAGGGGTTTACCGGCAGGTTCGATGGGCGGCTCTCGGTCGCCGGCGCTGTCGGGAACGACCCGATGCGTCGGGGCAGAGGCGTCTTTCGCATCAACGGCGGCGAGCTCCTGATGGCGCCCCTGATGGTGCCGATCATCGAACTGAGCAACCTGCAGGCGCCCTCAGGCGAGAGCCTCCGCCGCGCCGACGCGGAGCTGTACATCGATGGCTCGACAATCCACGTCGAGGAGATCCGCCTCCGGTCGGACTCGATCTCGATCATCGGCCAGGGCGAGGTGACCTGGCCCGGGATGGCGCTGGACCTGGCCTTCAACAGCCGGAGCAACAGCCGCGTCCCGATCCTGAGCGACATCGTGGAGGGCCTCCGCAACGAGCTGATCACCACGATGGTCTCAGGGACCCTCCTGAAGCCGGAATTCAGCACAGAATCGCTGCCTGGGACACGGCAGGCGCTCGACGAGATGTTCGGCGACGGCGATCGGGGGCGCCCATCAGGGGATTCCGCTCCGATCCAACGCTCGGAGGAGCCGGAAGGGGTATCCTCCCAATCCCCATCCCGGACCCCGGACCCCTGATCGGCCAGTCGTTAGGCCGCGGCGCGGTTCTGGCCGGCACGACTTCCGAGAGACCGACGACCGATGACCAACAGAGCCGTTTCGCACCACCACGACCCTGAGGGGAAAGCCCACGAGCCCTTCGGACCCGAGCACCCCTCGCGCCAACTCTTCCGCGATGACAAGTTCCTGGCGAAGATCGACGGCCTGATCGAGGAGGTCGGCGGCGACAACGATTCCTTCGAGGGCCGCATGGTCCGCGACCTGCTCACCACGTCGCTCAAGCTCATCGGCGATGGCCGCGACAGCGGCGAGCTCAAGCTGCTCTCCATGGCGCTCAAGGAGATGCGCCACGCGTACCGCGTCTTTGCGCAGTACCCGGACGCGAAGAAGATCAGCATCTTCGGCTCGGCGCGCACCGTCCCGGAGCACACCGACTACATCATGGCGGTGAACTTCTCGCGCATCATGGCGCAGCGCGGCTGGGAAGCGATCACCGGCGCCGGCGACGGCATCATGAAGGCCGGCCACGAGGGCCCAGGGCGCGAGGCGTCGTTCGGCCTCGCGATCCGCCTGCCCTTCGAGACCTCCGCCAACACGATCATCGAGGGCGACACCAAGCTCATCAACTTCCGCTACTTCTTCACGCGCAAGCTCATGTTCGTCAGCCAGGCGGACGCCGTCGCGGTCTTCCCAGGCGGCTTCGGCACCGCGGACGAGGCCTTCGAGGTCCTGACGCTCATCCAGACCGGCAAGGCCGCGATGATGCCCATCGTCCTCATCGAGGGCGAGGGCAACGGCTACTGGGAGATCTGGGAGCGCTACGTCCACGACGCCTGCCTCAAGGGAGGGTTCATCAGCCCCGAGGACATCAACCTCTTCCACATCGCGCACACCGCGGAGGAAGCGGCGGACTACGTCGAGAAGTTCTACCGCAACTACCACTCCTCGCGGTACATCAAGGACGACCTCGTCATCCGCCTCAACCACAAGCTGCGCGAGGAGGACGTCAAGGAGCTCTCCAAGGAGTTCGCTGAGATCATCCGCTCCGGCGAGATCGTCCAGCAGGGGGCACGTCCGGAGGAGAAGGTCTTCCTCGACCTGCCCCGCCTCGTCTTCACGCACACGCGGTTCAAGCTGGGCCTCATCCGCAAGCTCATCACGCGCATCAACGAGTGCGACCCGGCATGACCCAGGCCAGCCGCGCCAGCTTGGCAGCTGCGCTGCTGGCGCTGCTCGCTGGCTGCGCCTCGGATCCACCAGCGCCGGCTGAGCAGTTGCAGCCGGCGGTCTCGAACCCCTTCGCGAGCGTCCTCGCAGACGATCGGTCGGGGCTGGAAGTGCAGTGGTGGACGGTCACCGATCAGGGCGACGCGATCGCGAAGGCGCTGGCGCCCTTCGCGGACGCCCCGCTGCCGATCAGCGCAGACATCGAAGCCAACTGGAGAAGAAATGGCTTCCGCATGGTCGCGATCCCTGCGGACCAACTCGGACCGCTCATCTCGGCGCTACCGATCGAAGACAAGGTGAACCGGATCTGGCTGGGGCAGACGCCTGGCTGGGCCATCGCGGCGCCCGGCGCGCCGTGGCGCGGCGCCCGGTCGCTGTTGATTGATGGCGAAACGATCCAGCTCAACGCAGGGCAGCTCCGCCTGCTCGTGCGCGCTTGGGTGAGCCCCACCGAGGGCGCCCCGACGATGCGCACCGACCTCGCGGTGCAGTACCTCAGCGCCGGCGCGGACAACCGGACGCCAACGCTCGAGCAGCAGACCGAGATCCGCAGGCCGGACACGCTGGGGATGATCTTCCGCACGCTCACCGCCGCGATGGAGCTCGAAGACGGGACGCTCTACTGCATCCTCTCCGAAGACCCTGGCGCCGAGTGGTCCGCGATCGCCGAAGAGCCGGCCGAGGACGCCGAAACTGAGGCCGTGCCGACACTCCCGGTGCGCGCGCCGTCGCCCTTTGATGATCCGATCGCGACAGATGACGGCGCAGCGCTCGGACCGCAACCGCCAGGCATCCCGTTGCTCGCAGATGCTCTGCTGAGCAGGGTGGAGTTGCTGCCGACCAGACGGCAGGCGCGGTCGATCGTGATCCTGGCGCCGCGTGTGCCTTCGTCGTTCCGCCTCGCGCCGGTCAGCGCCGAGTGAGGCTCAGTACGCCTTGAAGATCTCCGCGCCGGGGTAGTACAGCGAGAGGATCCGATCGCGCGACCAGCCGCGCCGGGCGAAGCCCTCTGCGCCGAACTGGCACATCCCGACGCCGTGACCGAAGCCCCGGCCGGTGATCTGCACGAGGTCACCTGAGATCAAGATGTCGATATCGCCGCTGCGGACGTTCTGCTCGCGCGGGACATCTGGAAGCCCTTCGATGCTCGTGTTGCAAGCGTGGCGGAGCGTGTCCGCCTGCAGGCGGTGGCGCGTGCCGGAGGCGTCGATCACCTCATACGCGGCGGGGCGCCCTGCGGCGTTCCATTCGCTGGCCTTGATCGACTCGATGGTGCGCAGCGCCGCGATCGCGTCCCCCGACGCCTTGCCAGCGCCGGCGAGGCGCCTGACGAGGGTCGCGCTGTCGCGCGTGACCTGCCAGTTGAAGTGGTGCGAGAAGCCGCAGGCGAAGGGGCGCTGCCTCGACTGCAGGGGCGGCGCGAGGTTGAAGGCGAACTCGCCATCGGTGGGCCAGGTGTCGCTCGCCGATGAAGGCCGGCCGCCGCAGGCGCTGGAGTAGTACGCGCGGAGCGGCTCGCCCTGGAAACGCAGGATGACGCCACGGGTCTTCGCGACGGCGTCGCGCGCCTTGGGGCTCGATTTGGCGCCCGCGTACGCCTGATCGATCGTGGTGTTCTCCAGATCGAAGGCGTTGCCCGCGGCGCGCTGCCTGGCGCGCTCGTGCAGGGCGTAGCTGCGCGCTGTGATCGACTGTGCCTCGTACGCGACCGGCGACCAGCCTGGGTACAGCTCCGCGGCGATGACGCCTGGGAGGTACGACTCGATCCCGATGCGCTCGATCGCGTCGAACGTGTTGGGCTCGGTCGCGGCGCGCAGCTCGATCGATCCCAGGTGCTCTGCGTCGTCCAGCAGGAGGTTGGCGCCCCCCACCGCCTCGAACGTGATCGGGCCGTCCATGCGCATCTGCACGGAGCCGCCGCGGCTGACAATCAGGAAGCCCCGGTCGGCGCGTGTGATCGTCACGGCGCCCTCCAACTTGGAGACACTGCCTCGTTCGGGGCTCGCGACGGTGTAGGCGCCAGGGGATTCGATCGTCGTGGTGTCGAGCGATCTGGCGATGCGGATGCGCAGCGCGACGCCATCGTCACCTGTGCGCTCCACCGATGGTGTTCGTGGCTTTCCGGCGCTCGTCGGCGGCGCGGCGCAGGAGGCAGCGACCGCGATCAGGGCGACGAGTGGCGCAAAGACACCGGCGCCCAATCGGGCGCCGGCGCTGGATGGTTGGTTGGTATTCACTGCTAAGAGGGATCGACCCCCGGCGGCTCAGAACTCCAGTTCGCGGAGGCTGAGGCCCATCGCGGTCAGGCGTTCCTTGATCTCGACGAGCGAGGTGTGGCCGAAGTTCTTGACGCCCATCAGCTCCGCCTCGGTCCGGGAGGCCAGCTCGCCGATGGTCTGGATGCCGAGCATCTGGAGGGCCTTCCTGGCGCGGACGGAGAGGTTCAGGTCGCCGACAGGGCGGTTGAGGTCGCCCTGCACGCCGGCCTTGGCGGCCCGGTCGTACACCTCGCGGCTGACCTCGCGCCTCGTGTCGTCGGTGCGCTGGCCCAGCTTCAGGCCCTTCTGCGAGAGCATGTGCTTGATCTCGACCAGCGAGGTCTCGCCAAAGTTCTGGTAGGCGAGCAGCTCCGCCTCGGAGATCCGCAGCAGGTCGCCCAGCGTGCGGATGTTCATCTTCTTCAGGCAGTTCCTGGCGCGGACGGAGCGGCGCTACGACCTCGTGACCGGCGAGCCGCCGCCGCCGCACGTGGCCGGGGTCGTGAACCTCTACTCGCGCGAGTACTTCGCGCTGGTCCGCGATCGCCTCACGGAGCGCGGCATGGCGTCCTACTGGGT
>CAYGNN010000006.1:9866-13392 GCA_964351165.1 uncultured Phycisphaeraceae bacterium | reverse complement strand
CTGGCGCGGACAGAGAGCTCGAAGTCCGTCACCGGCGTGTCGAGCAGCGCGGAGCGCTTGTGCAGCTCGCGCTCGTGATCCTCGTCGTAGTACATCTCGCGCGAGGCGAGGACGTCCTTCATGAACAGGCGTGCCCGCTCGTGGTTGGGCTGCGTGTCGAGGACCTGACGCAGGCACTTCTCAGCGCCGCTGTAGTTCTCGATGTCCTCGTAGAGGACCGCGAGGTTGATCAGCGCGTTGATGGGCGCCGGCTGGATCTTGGTGCAACGCTCGTAGAGCGAGATCGCCTCGTCCTCTTCGCCGAGCAGGTCGAGGGCGTAGGCGAGGTGGAAGAGCGCCTCCTGGCACGCTGGGTCAGCGGCGACCGCCTTGCGGTACTCCGCGATCGCGCCCTCGTGGTCGCCGGCTTCTTCGGCAATCCCCGCCGCGTCGATGTGGCGCTTGGCGGCTTCGGTGTCACCCTTGACGGCGTCTTCAGCGCCGATCACGGTGTCCATCGGATCAAGATTCATTGACTGCTCCTGCTTGGGGGCTCTGCGTTGGGGCTCAGGGGATCAGGAAAGCGGTTTCCAGGATCACAAGGCGCACGGACCACGCCCTGACGGGGGCTGATCGAGCCCTCCGGCGCTCCGGATTTATAGACCGCCCGCGGGGGTGTCTCAAGCCGGGGGGCCACTGGCCAGGGCGCCGGCGTCCACCGGATCCGCCTCTGCGGCAGCAGCGACCATGGCCACCTCGACCTCCGGGACCTTCACCAGATCGATCTCCCGCCAGGGCCCCTTGGCGAACCGCCACACCATGACCAGGCCGAGCGTGGTGATGAAGAGCGCCGCCCCGATCCAGGGGCCCACCGCGCCCCATTCCGGGAACGAGGCCGCGATCGCGTAGCCGACGCCGATGATGAAGATCCAGCTCAGGATCGCGGTCACGATCCCCGGCCAGACGGTATCGCCAGCGCCCCTGAGCGCGCCGGACATGATGATCGCCATCGCGTCGAAGAGCTGGAAGAACGCGGCGCAGATCATGACGCCGCCGCCGATCCGGAGGATCGCCTCGACATCGCCTGGGGTGTCGGCGCTCTCGATGAAGAGCCGGATCAGCGGCTCGCGGAAGACCACGAAGACCACGGCGCAGGTCGCCATGAAGAGCATCCCGATCTTCATCCCCAGCCAGGCGCGGTGCGCCGCGGCGTCGCGGTCGCCAGCGCCGATGTGCTTGCCAACGACCGCGGAGACCGCCATCTGCAGCCCCAGCGTCGGCTGGAACGAGAGCGTCATGTACCGCAGCGCGATCCACGATGCGGCGCTGTGCTCCGGGCCCATCGTCCCGATGATGACGGACATGAAGATCGCCCAGCACGCCATCTCGTTGCTGACCATCAGTCCGCCTGGCCAGCCGATCCGGACGATCTCCTTGATCGTGGTCAGCGAGGGCCGCCACCAGCGGAAGACGTGATACCGGCGCGCCCACCTGGGCGAGCAGAACACGAGCATCGGGATCGAGAACTCCACCGCGCTGGCGATCACTGTCGCGATCGCGGCGCCCTTGAGCCCCAGCTCCGGGAAGCCCCAGTTGCCGAAGATCAGCAGGTAGTTGACGCCGATGTTTGTCGATGCGCCGACGAGCGAGGTGACGAAGACCACCGAGGGCCGGTGCATCCCATAGAAATAGAACCCCACGGTGCGCGCCGCGATCGGGAAGAAGGCGCCGAACATGAGGATGCTGAAGTAGGTGTCCGCCAGAGTCACCCGCTCAGGGTTCTCGTAGAACAGACCGAACAACTGGCTGCCGAAGAAACCGCAGATGAAGGCCGGGATCGCGAACAGCATCGCGAGGAAGAGCCCGTTCCAGAGGTAGGCGGCGCCCTTCTCCGGCTTCCCGGCGCCCAGGTGCTGCGAAACGAACGTGCTGATCACGTTGAGCGAGCCGAAGCACGCCGCGATGTACACCCAGGCGACGATGCCCCCATCACCCTGCGCCGTGAGCTCGAGCACGCCGACCTGCGAGACCATGTACGCGTCCACGAACTGCTTGAGGGGATAGGACATCATCGCGGCGATGGATGGCGCCGCGACAATCATCAATTCAGCCAGCGGCGATCGCTCGCGCGCCGGTGGGCGTGATGTCCTGTCGGGTTGCATTGTGGTGAGGATCCCCGGGGGTGCAGACGCACTGTATACCAGCCCTCGCGGCCCCCGCCGCATCTCCGGGCGATGTTTTCCCCTGTATTCATTGGCTGAGGCGGCAGCGCCGACAGGCGGACGCCGCGCGGCTCTGCTAGCATGACCCCATGCCGACGACGCAGACGAAACGGAAACCAGCCGTCAAGACACCGAAGAACAAGCCCGACGCCGATCGCCCTGTGGATGACGCCACGCGCCGCCGCGATGGCGAGGTCGAGGCTGTCCTGTTCTCGTCCGATCGCGCCGTCGCGCCTGGCCGGATCGCCGAGGCGCTGGAGATCACCGCCGACGAGGGCGGCGCCAAGGTCATCCACGAGGCTGTCAAGCGGCTCAACGAGGCGTACGAGCAGACCGGCAGGTCCTTCCGGATCGAGAAGGTCGCCGGCGGCTACCGGGCGGTGACCACCATTGAATTCGCGGACGCCATCGCGTCGTTCCAGGCGGGCAAGGCCCAGCGGCGCCTCTCCAGGGCGGCGCTTGAGGCACTCTCCATCATCGCCTACCGCCAGCCGGTCACCAGGGCCGAGGTCGAGGCGATCCGAGGCGTCGCCTGCGGCGAGGTCCTCCGCTCCCTGCTCGAACGCAGGCTGATCGCGATCACAGGCCGGGCGGAAGAGGTCGGGCGCCCCATGCTCTATGGGACCACCAAGCGGTTCCTGGAGGTCTTCGGCGTCGCCAGCGTGCGGGATCTCCCAGCGCCGGAGGGCTTCCAGCCCAAACCCAAGGCGAAGCCGAAGCCAGAGCCAACTCCTGAAGCCGAGGCAGACACCGAGGCGGAGACTTCGCCCGAGCCCCCCACCGCCGAGGCGGAAGATCCGAACAAGGACGCGCCGGCGCCCGAGCCGACGGATCCCTGACTCCCCATAGCCGTACAAGAAGGTGTGCCACGCGATGAACCGTTCCCGAAATGCAGACCGCTGCGCCGGCCGACTCCGGCTCCTTGTCATGCTCCTGCTCGGCGCGGCGTACGTGTGCAGCGTCGGCTGCGGCCCTGGGTACAGCCTCAAGGGCAAGGTCATCCAGGGGGACATCAGCTTCATCGCGATCGTCAACAAGGACGACCCAAGGCTCGAAGGCCCAGGCATCCCCAACGTGGCGGTCGCGCTGCTCAACGATCCCAACAAACTCAGCAAGGAGACGCTGGGAACCGCGATCTCCGATTCGCAGGGCGACTTCAGCATCGGGATCGATCTCGTTGGCGCCGGCTTCTTCCGCTACGACGCCGGGCTGACCGCCGAGCGCAAGGGGTACGAGTACGCCACCTCGCAGTTCAATCTCCCGCCCAGCGACCGGCGCGTGCTCATCATGCTCAGGCCTGGAACCAGCAGCAGCGGCATGTCGGA
>CAYGNN010000006.1:0-9856 GCA_964351165.1 uncultured Phycisphaeraceae bacterium | reverse complement strand
GGACAACGACGCCTGGTCGGACTACGAGAAGTTCCGCTGATCCGCGCCGCGCAACCGCCAGCAGCCTTCCCTGGGAGGCGCATCCCATGACCATCCGGCGCCGATACCACCTGCACCCGCCGGGGGTCGTGTACTGCATCATCACGACCCTGCTCGGCCTGGGCGCACTCAACAGCCAGAACAACCTCCTCTTCGGCGCGTTCGGCCTCGCGCTGGGCGGGCTGCTGATCTCCGGTGTCGTCAGCGGCGCCATCCTGATGGGGCTGCGCGTCCGCAGGCTTGGTGTCGAGCCAGGCCCTGCTGGCGGCGAGGTCGTCATCCGCTACGAGGTCGAAAACCGATCGAGGATCTACCCGGTCTTCGCCGTCCGGCTCGGCGAGCACCGCGGCAAGGGCGCGACCTTCGACGACCACATCGAGCCGACCGAAACCCTCGTGATGCACCTCGCGCCGCGGTCGACCGTGCGGCTCTCCGCGCCAGCTGCGGCGCTGGAGCGCGGCGAGTTCACGCTCAGCGATGTGCGCATCACGACGCGCTTCCCCTTCGGGATCATCCGCAAGTCCATCATCATCCCTGAGCACACGCTGGGCCTCGTCCACCCCCGCCGGGTGGACGCGAGAGCCGTGCACGAAGCGATCGGGAACTCGTACACAGGCGAAGAACCGGTGATGAACCGCCAGTGGCAGGGCTCCGGCATCGACCTGCTCGCGCTGCGCGAGTACGTCCCAGGCGACAGCCCCAGGCGGATCGCGTGGCGGCCGACGGCGCGGCACGGCTCGCTGCTCGTCCGCGACAACCAGCCGCAGACGCCGGCGCGGCGCTGGGTCGCGCTCGACCTGACCGATCAGGACGGCGCGATGGCCAGCGACAACGCCTGCGAGCGCGCCATCGCGATGGCCGCGGCGATGATCGAACGCATCACCGAGTCGGGCGCCGCCCCTGGGTTGCTCGTCCCAGCGTCTGGCCTGCAGATCGCGCCCACGCCTTCGAACCGGCAAGGCGTCCCCGGCGCCACCACCGAGCGTGCGAAAGAGCGCGAGTTGCTCGATGAGCTCGGCCGGCTCGACCTCAAACGCTGCAAGCCCAAGGCGCTGAACATCCCGGCGCAGATCGGCCCAGGCGCTTCTGCGATCGTCCTCCAGGCGACCGCGATCACCGAAGCGATGCTCCGCCCCAGAGCGACGCACAACGACCGCCGCATTGCCGAGGGCTCGGCAGAAGGGGCGGCGGCCTCATGACACTCGACTACAAACTCCGGACGTCGCTCTTCTGGATGATCGGCATCGGCGTGCAGGTCTATTGCATCGCAGAAGCCAACCTGACGCTGTCGCTGATCACGATCCCGATCTGGCTCCTCGCGTGGCCGATCGCGATGAGCGAGAAGGGCAAGTCGATCCCCAAGCTCGTGCTGGGAACGATCGCGCTCGGGCTCACGGTGCGCGTGTTTGCATCGGCGCTGCTCTCGCCGGAGGACTTCGTCGCAGCGATCTCGCGCTACATCGTCTGGCTGCAGCTGCTCAAGCTCTTCGACAAGCGCGAGCCGAGCGATATCGCGCAGGCGATGGCGCTGAGCGTGTTCCTCGTCCTCGGCTCGTGCCTGACGAGTAACTCGATGTGGCTGGGTGTCGGTCTGATCGTTTACACGCCTGCGGCGCTGTGGGGCATCACGATCTACCAGCTCTTCGCGGAATCGCATCGGACGCATACCAACGACAACCACTCGCTCGAGCAGCCGATCTCGAAGGGCGCGATCCGGCACCTGCGTCGCCTCGGGACCGGCGCCGGGATCGCCGCAGCAGCGGTCGCGGTCGTCGTGTTCATGCTCATGCCCCGCGGCTACGGCGAAGGATTCCTCGGCGATGTCGGGGTAGTCGAGCCCACCTCGGTCTCCGGCGTGCCTGAGGAAGTGCGGCTCGGAGAATCCGGGATGATCTCCACCTCGCTCGCGGAAGTGCTGGAGTTCTCCATCACCGATCAGCAGGGCAACAACATCGGCGAGGCGATCAAGCCGGTGTACCTCAAGGCGCTGACGCTCGACGAGTACGGCAGCGGCCGCTGGCGCCAGAGCGACCGCATGAGCAGGATCCGCAGCGGCGGCGCGGCGCGACCGCTCGGCAGCGACCCGGTCGAGTTCTACGGCCTAGTCGAGGGCCAACCGGTCATCGGCGATTACCCGATCTACAACATCCGCGTCAGGTTCACGTCCTCCGACAATGCGCGGCTCCCAACAATGAACCGGCTGATCCGGATCTGGACCAACGACGAGCGAGGCGCCAGGACGCGCATCAACTCGCACGACGTCACCATCTTCCTGGCCTCCGGTTCGAGTCTGTCAACGTACGAGTTCCAGGCGCAGCCTGATGCGCCCCGCATGGTCCCGCCGAGGCTCGCGGAGAGGCTCGACTGGCGGTACCCCACCGAGTTCCAGGGCACGCGGGCGCACGCGCTGGCGCTGGAATGGATGGACGAGGCAGGCTTGTCGCGCGACCCAGCGGTGCATGTTGGCCCCGACGATCACCAGATCGCGCGCATCTTCGAGGCGAGGCTGCAGAACGAGTACGCCTACACGCTGGAGATGATCGCGCCGGAGCCTGGCGAGGACCCGATCGACATGTTCCTGGGACGCACCCGCGCAGGGCACTGCGAGTACTTCGCCTCGACGCTGGCCGCGATGCTGCGCAGCATCGGGATGGACGCCCGCGTGGTCACAGGGTACGCCGCGACCGAATACGACGAGCCGCGCGAGGTCTTCGTGGTCCGCGAGAATCAGGCGCACGCCTGGGTCGAAGCGCGGACCGAGCCCAACCGCTGGCGCACGTACGACCCATCCCCCATCGCGGAGGTCGAGACGGCGCACCAGGGCCCGACCGGCGTCGTCGCCATGGCGCAGCGGTTGATCAAGTCCGCCAACGCGTTCTGGATCGATCACATCGTCGGCTTTGATCGCAACCGGCAGGAAAACACGCTGGGGCTGCAGGCATCGAGGCTCCGCGAGTTCTTCCGCGAGCTCTGGCCCACCCCTGCCACAGAGGCAGGCAACGACGAGCAGATGCAGGAGATCCACAAGGCCGGCGTGCGCACGCTCATCGGCGCCGCGGTGCAGGTGGCGGGGCTGGTCATCGGCGCCTTCGGAGTCTCGGTCGCGCTGATCATCCTGATGCGCCGTCTCGACCTCTACTTCGAGCAGCGCGAAGCCAGCCGGCGGCGTCTGCACGAGGACCCGGAGCACGCGATCCGCGAGCGGCAGGCCGCCTTCTTCCGCAGGTACGAGAAGGCCCTCCGGTCGGTGGGGCTACGGCGGAGCGAATCCATGCCGCCGATGACGCACGCGAGGTCGCTGTCATCGCGCGACGCAGGCCTCGCGCGGGAGTCCGAGGCGCTCACCGCGATCTATTACAGGCTCCGGTTCGGCTCGGCGCTGCTCACGCCTGGCGAGCTCGATGAGGCGGAGCGGATCCTCGGCCGCATCACCGAGGCCCTGCGGGGCGCCCGATAACGCGAGATCGCACCCCCAGAGCAGCGGATTCCTGCTCGCTGAGCCATCTTCTGTGGAGCGTCGTCAAGGGGGCCCCCGGTGTGCCCGATGGAGACGAGAGACCCCCGACCGGCGGCGACGCCGGGGGGCGTCGATCACCGCGCATCGAAGAGGCCATCGACATGCCCGCAGTCCGATCTCGCACCGACAACTGGCGCCGGAGCCTGCAGCAGATCCACGAGCGCAACGGCGCTCTGGAGATCACGCTGCCCACGGTCGGCGTTGGCGCCGACGATGACGACGGCGCGTGGCAGAACCTCGTCTGGCGCGTGCGCATCCTCGACCTCACCGATGACGAGATCGTCGTCGAACGCCCCAGCGCGCTCGGCGTGCCGATGACGCTCAACGAAGGCGTGAAACTCGTCGCGGTCATGCCCATCGGGCAGAACCGCTGGATGTTCCACACGCAGATGCTCGGCGCCACCGACACCGCGATCAACCGCAAGCAGAACGTCGAGGGGATCCGACTCCGGATGCCCAAGAGCGTCGAGCGCTGCCAG
The DNA here is from genome assembly GCA_964351165.1 of uncultured Phycisphaeraceae bacterium. Lineage (GTDB taxonomy): Bacteria > Planctomycetota > Phycisphaerae > Phycisphaerales > UBA1924 > JACKHE01. The sequence goes on along the minus strand of CAYGNN010000006.1, from coordinate 5,821 downwards.
CGCCGCAACTTCTACCGGATCGCGACGACCGGGCTCGCGGTCCCCAACGTGACGTGCCGACCGATGCTCGACATGGGCAGCGCCCCGGCCGCCGAATTCGCCAACCGCACGCGCATCCAGATGATGCTCGAGGGCGAGCTCGCCGGCGTCATCAACGAGGACGACAGCGCCACGCTCCCGGAAGTGGGCCCCCCCTTCCCAGCGAAGCTGATCAACGTCGGCGGCGGCGGCGCCGGCCTGCTCGTCGAGCCAGAGGACGCCCCTGGCCTGCACAGCCACGCGCACTTCTGGGTGCAGATCATGCTCACCCCGATGATCGCCGCCCCGATCGGCCTCGTCGGGCGCCTCGCGCACACGCACATCGACAGCCAGCAGCGTGTCTACGCTGGTTTCGCATTCGAATTCAACCACGATCAGACGCACCGCAAGTTCGTGACCGACCTGCTCTGCAAGTACGTCAACGACCTCCAGCGGCAGCAGCTCAACCGCGAGAGCGAGCGGGCGTAACTGTTCGATCAGGCCAACCGACGATCAGCGCAGCGCCTTCTCCACGCGGCCGAGGATGTCCCGCGCGGCCTCTTCATCGCCGACCGGCCCCACGAAAATAGAGACCTTCGACATCGCGTCGCTGTCGCGCGTCGCGGTGAACGTGACGAGGTTGCCCTTGGCGGTGCGCGCCTTGATGACGCCGTTGCGTCCGTCGAGCTCGTTCTTCTCGATCTCGTACATGAACGTCTCGCTGAGCGTGTCCAGCGCGGTGTCGTAGATCGTCTCGTGATCCTCAGCGATGAACGCCTCGACGTGCCTGGTGATCGTCAGCGAATAGGCGGTGCCGCTCGTGGTCGAGCCGGAGCAACCGATCAGCGACAGGGGCGCGAGGGTGCTGACGGACAGGCAGATCGTGGCGAGGGCGCGGTTCATTGCATCGGTCTCCGGGATACGGGTCGTTGGATTGGCAGCGATTGTCGCAAAGCACCGCGCCCTCGGCAACCCCCCGAGAACGCTCCACAAACCGTCCAGCCGGCGCGCCGGCCGTCCCCTGCTACCCATCACTATTGAGCAGCGCCCGCAGCGCCGCCCCAGGGTCCGCCTCGCGCATCAGCGATTCGCCCACGAGCGCGATCCGCACGCCGTGCGACCGCAGCTTCACCAGGTCCGCGTGCGTCTTGATCCCCGACTCGCTGACGAGCACCTTCGGATCATCGACGAGGTCCACCATCCGCAGCGTGTGCGACAGGTCCGTCGTCATCGTTTTCAGGTCGCGGTTGTTGATCCCCAGCAGCATGTAGCTCCGCGCCGGGAAGCCAACGTGCGGGCGCACGCGGAGCAGGCTGTCCATGTCGTGCGTCTCGACGAGTGCCGTCAATTGCAGCTCGTGCGCGAGGATCATCAGGTCCACCATCTCCGATTCCGTCAGGCACTCTGCGATCAGCAGGATCGCGTCCGCGCCGAAGGCCCTCGACTCCCAGACCTGGTAGGGGTCGATGATGAAATCTTTCCGCAGCACCGGGATCGGCACCGCATCGCGGACCTTGTGGATGTACGAAAGATCGCCGCCGAAGAACTTCTCGTCGGTCAGGCACGAGATCGCCGAGGCGCCCGCCTCGTGATACGCTCGGGCGATGACCGTGGGATCGAAGCCATCACCCTCGTACTCAGGGCGGATCAGCCCAGCGCTGGGGCTGCGCCGCTTGATCTCCGCGATCACCGCGGTGTGGTCCGCGCGGTCGTGCTTGGTGACAGCGCCGAAGAGGTTCCTCGGCCGACCAAGCTCCTCGATCAGCGTCTTGAGTTCTTCCAGGGGCCTCGCCGCCTTGGCGCGCTCGACCTCCTCGCGCTTGTACGCGACGATCTCGTCGAGGGTCACCACCGGCTTGTTCTCGCCCTGCTCGCTCATCGGGTGCTGCCTGATCTCCGCGCTCTGCTGCTGCTGCTTCGCCCCATCCGCCCTCGCCGCGACGACAGACGAGGGTTCCCCTGCTATCGGCATCCCGCCGGGGCTGGTCTTGATCGGAATCCTGCTGATCGCAACGGTGGCGAGTCTAGGGGTCATGCGGCGTCAGGGAATCCTCGCCAAAGACTCGTTTACGCCGCCGGCACGCGACCCTGCCCCGATCGGCGCTGGGTTCTGGGCCGCCGGCGCGGTGCTGATCTATCTCGTCATGCCGATCGGCGCCCAGATCGCGCTCGCCGCATCGGGCGACTACCAGGCGGTGATGGAAGGCGAAACAACGCTCCGTTCGATGGCGGTCACGCTCCTTGGCTCCGCGGCAGCCGCACTCCTCGCGGTCGCCGGGCTGCTCGGCATCCTGCTCCGACGGTTTCCCAACCCTGGGTTCAGGCTCCGCGCCACCGACCTGTCCTGGGGATTCGCCATCATGCTGGTCTCGCTCCCGGCCATCATGCTGACCTCCAGCGTCAGCGGGATCGTCGCCCAGGTGATCACCGGTGATACTCCGGATCAACTCGCGCACGAAACACTCCGCCTCATGGCCGAGCACCCAGGCGGCGGCTGGTGGTGGCTCACCATCCTGGGCGTGGTCGTGCTGGCGCCCATCGCGGAGGAGCTGCTCTACCGGGGGTTCGCGCAGTCGGCGCTTGTCGCCCTGACCGGCTCGCGCTGGACAGCGATCATCGTCACCAGCCTGATCTTCACCTCGGTCCACATCAACGCCGCCGACTGGCGGGCGCTGCCGGGGCTGTTCGTGCTCTCGATGGCGCTGGGCATCGCCTTCGAGCGCAAGGGCCGGATCGGCATCCCGATCGTGATGCACGCGCTGTTCAATGCGTTCAACGTGCTGATCGCGATGTGATCCGTTCCGAGTCGATAAGCCCGCTGCCCCCCGCTACGCTGCCCTCCGATGACCACCACCACCGACCAACCGCGCATCCTCACCGGCGACACCCCTACCGGCCGCCTGCACCTGGGCCACTGGGTCGGCAGCGTCGAGAACCGCGTCCGCCTGCAGGACGAGTACGACTGCTACTTTCTGCTCGCCAACATGCACGCATTCACGACGCGCTCCGAGCAGCCTGAGGACATCCGCGCCGACACCATCGAGATCGTCCGCGACTGGCTCGCCGCAGGGATCGACCCCAAACGCTCGTGCATCGTGCTGCAGACCGAGGTCCCGGCCATCGCAGAGATGACGTGGTACTTCGCCATGCTCCTGGGGTACGGGCGCCTGATGCGCAACCCGACCATCAAAACGGAGATCGAGGTAAAGGGACTGGGCGACAAGTACTCCTTCGGATTCCTGATGTACGCCGTCGGGGAGATCGCCGACATCCTCGCGTTCAGACCCCAGTACGTCCCTGTCGGCGAGGACCAGATCCCGCACATCGAGATGTGCCGCGAGGTCGCCCGCCGCTTCGATCAGCTCTACTGCGGCGTCGATCCCCACACCGAGGACGCCGACTACGTCAGCGCTGGGGGTGTCTTCCCGGTCCCGGAAAGCCTGGTCGGCCGCGTCGCGCGGCTGGTGGGCGTCGATGGCGTCAACAAGATGAGCAAGTCGCTGGGCAACTGCGTCTACCTGAGCGACACGCCCAAGCAGGTCCAGAAGAAGGTCAACAAGATCTTCACAGGCAGGCAGTCCCCCACCGAGCCTGGCGACATCACCAACGCGCTCTTCCAGTACGTCGAGGCCTTCATCCCCGACGAGGACCGGATCGCCGAGCTCAAGACGAAATACGCCGCCGGCGACGATATCGGCGATGGCCACATCAAGAAAGAAGTCGCGGAGGCGATCAACGCCCTGCTCGAGCCGATGCGCGAGCGAAGGGCGGAATTTGAGGGCCCCAGCGGCGAGGCGACGGTCATCGACATCATCAAGGACGGCACCGAGCGGGCGAACAAGGTCGCCGAGGAGACCCTCTGGATGGCGAAAGAGGCCATGCACCTGGGCTTCTTCCCGAGGGATCTCGCCGCCCGCTGATGGGGCGCCAGGAATCGTTGACGAGGGCCGGATGAGGTCATACGCTTGCCCCACGCAGCCGGAGGCGATTTCGCCCGAGGCGAGCGGGCTTGTAGCTCAGTTGGTTAGAGCGCACCCCTGATAAGGGTGAGGTCGCAGGTTCGAATCCCGCCAGGCCCATTGGAGTCGATCCACGACCCGGTGATCTACCCATCACCGGGTCTTTTCGTGCCAACCGGGCGCACGATCGGCCCACCGGGGGACACCACCGCATGAGCGAACGCCGAGAAGCCGAGCGGACCATCGGGCTCTTCGGCGCCACCGGGATCGGTGTCGGCGCCATCGTCGGTGGCGGCATCCTCGCGCTCGCCGGCGTCGCCTTCGCCACCACAGGCCCCTCCGCGATCCTCGCCTTCGCCCTCAACGGCGTCATCGCGCTCATCACCGCGCTCAGCTTCGCAAGGCTCGCAGCGAAGTTCCCGGAATCGGGCGGCACCTACACCTTCGCGAAGAAGGTCATGGCCATCGAGACAGCCTTCGTCATTGGGTGGATCGTCTGGTTCGCCTCGATCGTCGCCGCCGTGCTGTACGCTTTCGGCTTCGGCGCCTTCGCGGTGCTGGCGCTCGACACCATCTGGGTGGCGCGCACCGGCGCTTCGCCAGACTGGCTCGACGCGCCGAGGCTCGTCACGCTCTTCGCGGCGCTGGCGACCGTCTTCTACAGCCTGAGCCTGATGTGGAAGTCGGGCGGCGGCGGCACGCTGATCAACGTCGGCAAGGTCTTCGTCTTCGGGATCCTCATCGTGATCGGCCTCTCGCGCCTCGCGCAGATGCCGCAGGACACGATCAAGGACCAGCTCACCCCCTTCTTCTCGAACGGCGGGATGGGGCTCGTCCAGGCGATGGGCTTCACCTTCATCGCGCTGCAGGGCTTCGACCTGATCGCAGCGATCGGCGGACAGGTGAAGGAGCCGCAGCGCAACATCCCGCGCGCCATGTTCGCGTCGCTCATCATCGCGCTGCTGATCTACCTCCCGGTGCTGCTGATCGTCACCACCGTCGGCATCCCCGAGGGTGGCGATGTCGCGGTCGTCGGCCAGGCGCAACCGGAGGCCATCGTCGCGATCGCAGCAGAGCTGTACCTCGGCACGTTCGGTTTCTGGCTCGTCATCGTCGCGGGCCTGCTCTCGATGCTCTCGGCGCTGCAGGCGAACATGCTCGCCGCTTCGCACGTCGTGCAGTCGATGGCCAGGGACCGCACCCTCCCGCGCTGGATCGACAACAACAGCGAGAAGCGTGGGACGCCGGTCTTCGCCGTGCTCGTCACGTCGGCCATCGTGCTCGCGGTGCTCGCGAGCGTTGCCGACATGGCGACGATCGGCGCTGCCTCCAGCCTCATCTTCCTGCTCACCTTCGCGCTCGCGCACGTCATCGCCCTGCTCGCCAGCCACCGCCTGGCGCCTGGCCGGCGCAAACGCAGCGCGATCCGGTCGATGTCGATGCCAATCATCGGCGGCCTCGCCTGCGCGGCGCTGGCCGTCTTCCAGGGCGTCAGCGTCCCTGCGGCCGGCCTGATCGCCCTCGCCTGGCTCGTCATCGGCGGCCTGCTCTACCTCGCGTTCTTTGCGCACCGCGCGCAGTCGGTGGACGCCTACAGCGAAGCACTCAACGCCGACCTCGTCCGCCTGCGTGGGCGCAGCCCCCTCGTGCTCGTCCCGGTCGCGAACCCGGCCAACGCCAGCGCGATGGTCGCCCTCGCCAACGCGCTCACGCCCCCGGTCGTCGGGCGCGTGCTGGCTCTGACGATCACGCGCCCGCCGGACGACAACGACCCAGCAGCGGAGGCCTCTCTCAACAACGCGCAGAGCGTCCTCCGCGAGACGCTCGCAGCCTCCTTCGAGCGC
>CAYGNN010000005.1:24384-40699 GCA_964351165.1 uncultured Phycisphaeraceae bacterium | reverse complement strand
TGTACCGGCTGAGCCAGTCGGCGCCCGAACCCTCCAGTGTTTCAACGTTGAGCGGCCCCTCGCGGTTGAACATGTTGATGTCGTGCATCAGGGTCTCGAGCGCGCCCTCGAACCGCCAGGTGTGGTCGTGGGGGTAGTAGTAGTGGGGGCTGACGAACACGTGGGCATCGGTTTCCTTAGCCGCACGGAAGAGCCGCTCGATGTTGTTGACGGTCCCGTTCTCGGTCACGCTCTCACCCACGACGCCCCATGTGACGCCATCCGGGCTGAGGAAGTCGTTCTGGGGGTCGATGACGACGAGCGCGAAGTTCCCGCGCGAGAGATCGACCCCCGGGCGCGGGATCGGCGCGTCCTGCCGGGGGCCGTTGATGTAATGGACGTGCGCGGCGTCGCCTTCACCCTCCGCCTGGACGGCGCTGCTGAGCAGGGAGAACGCGATGGCGATCGTCGCCATCGAAGCGAGTGCTGTGGTTGCGGTGTTGATGTTCATCGGTCGTTCCTTTCGTATTGAATCGGTGCTGTTCGTGTGCTCGGGATTGCAGACGCAGGGCATGTGTCATCCCGGCGGGTGGTGGAAGCTGGGTCAACGCAGTTCGGGGATGCCCCTGTCATCGAGCGGCCTTGGACCGGGCGCTGCCCACCGGAACCGGCGTTCCTGTTCCGTGATCTGGACGTCGTTGATGCTGGCTTCGCGGCGGCGCATCAGCCCGGCTTCGTCGAATTCCCAGAGCTCGTTGCCGTAGCTGCGGAACCACCGGCCATCCGCGTCGCGCCATTCGTACTGGAAGCGGACGGCGATCCTGTTTTCGCGAAACCCCCAGAGGGATTTCGTCAGCCGGTAATCGAGTTCCCGATCCCACTTGTGCTTGAGGAACGAGCGGATCGCTTCCCGGCCCTGGATGAAGGTGTCGCGGTTCCGCCACTCGCTCTCTGGCGAGTAGGCCATCGCGACGCGGTCCGGGTCGCGGCTGTTCCACGCGTCCTCCGCGGCGCGCACCTTGGCGGTCGCTGTTTCGAGCGTGAATGGCGGGATTGGTTGGCGTAGCGATGGCGTGGACGCTGCGGCGCCTGGGTCAGTTCTGGGTGTCATGTCATTCTCCGGGCGGCGGTGTGCTCCTGGAGCAACCTGCCGTCAACTGTTGTGATCAGCGGGCGGATTCGGCGAGCTCGCTCGGCGTCCATTCCACAGCTGCGAACTCGGCGTCGAGCGGCGTGCTCGCGATGTGGTTCGTGTAGTTGGACATCACCTTCAGCGCCGTGCCGAGGATGACCTCGAGGATCGTTCGTTCGGTGTACCCAGCGGCCAGCAGCGCATCGACGTCGTGCTGCTCGGGCCAGCCTCGGCTCTCGTTGATCCGGATGGCGAAGTTGCGCAACGCTTCCAGTCTGGGGTCGGCAAGCGCCGTCCCTTCCCGGAGTGACTGGATCACATCGTCTGGCACGCCCTGGGCCTTGGCGATGCCGGTGTGCGCCGACATGCAGTAGGTGCAGCCGTTGAGGCGGTTGTTGACCATCAGGATGATCTGGCGCTCGGTCGGCGAGAGGTCGGCTTTGTCGAAGATGCCGGCGAGGGTCATGTACCCCTCCAGGAGCGCCGGCGCCTCGGCCATGGTCGCGAGGAGGTTGGGGAGGAAGCCGAAGGCCTTCTCGGCGGTTCGGATGAGGTCGCCGGCTTCGGGGGCGGTGGCAGCGGTGTGGAGTTGCAGGCTGGTCATATCGGGTCTCCTTCTGGCAATGCGATATCCGTCCAGGCGAGACGGTCGCCGGGATCGGGTGGTCGCGGGTTGTGATGGCGCTGGTGGCGCCGGGCGTTGGCTGGAGAGCGGTTTGCCTATTGCGAGGCGTGTTCTCCATTGGCTTGGCGAATATATACCGACTAGTCAGTATATGTCAATAATCTGGAGACAGAATTCGACAAAATACGCCACTGAGTTCATAAATCGATCATATTTCGGCGTTTATCGTCTAGAAATTATTGATCAAAATCGGCCTCAGGCTCGTTTTATGTATACTATCTAGGCAGTATTAATACTGCACAGCCTCAGGAGTGAACCGTGCCCCCAAGCAAACGAGATGATCTGGTCGATGCCGCGATGCGCGTCTTCTACAGGCAGGGGTTCCACACCTCGAGCCTCGACGACATCCAGAAAGAGGGCGGCATCAGCCGGATGACGCTGTACAACCACTTCAAGTCCAAGGACGAGCTCATCATCGCGGCGATGCGCCGGCGCGACGAGATCTTCAGGAATCAGCTGATGAAGTTCGTTGATTCCAAGGGGAAGACGCCGCTGGAGCGCATCATCGCGGTTTTCGACTTCCACGAAGAATGGTTCGAGGGTGAAGAGTTCTGCGGGTGCATGTTCATCAACGCCGCTGCTGAGTTCTTTGCCGCCAAGTCGACGCCGCGTCGGCTGGCTGCGGACCACAAGCTGGAGATCATCCGTTACCTGTCCGGCCTGTGCGAAGCCGCCGGGATCCAGGATCCGGACGAGACCGCGGAGCAGCTCAGCATCCTGCTGGAGGGCGCGATCGTCACCGCTCGGGTCGTCGGGCAGGTGACCGAGAGTGAGAGCGGCCCTGGTGTTTCTGCGCGTCGCGCCAAGCGGATGGCGATGGCGGTGCTCGATCAGGGCTGAAGCCGCAGTGGCGGCGCGCTGCGAGTCCACAGGCAGCCTGACCCAACAACAACAAAGCCCCGCATCACGCGAGGCTTGGCGATTCGTTGCGAGTTCATGCGACAATGGAGCGGACCGGGATCGAACCGGCAACCCCTGGCTTGCAAAGCCAGTGCTCTCCCAATTGAGCTACCGCCCCTCTGGCGCCGAGCGCGTTGGTGGCGCTTCGGCATCGGTCGATGATAGCGATGGCTCGGCGGCCGGTCGCTTGGGCGTGCGTCAAAAAAGACGCCGGCCCGGGACACGAGTCCTGAGCCGACGCCGGGGACCTGGCTTGAGAATCCTGAGCAGGAGACGCTCACTCAGGCAGCAGGACCGTGTCGATCACGTGGATGACACCGTTGGAGGCGTTGATGTCGGTGGCCAGGATCTTCGCGTCGTTGACCATCGGGGCGCCGCGGTTGACGCGGATGTCGAGCATCCCGCCCTGGAGCGACCTGGCGTTGCGGACTTCGAGCGCCCGCTCAGCGAAGACGCGGCCCTCGACGACGTGCAGCTTGAGGATGGCCTGCAGCTTGCTCTTGTTCTCCGGCTTCAGCAGCGACTCGACCGTCCCCTTGGGGAGCTTCGCGAAGGCCTCGTCGGTCGGCGCGAAGACGGTGAAGGGGCCGCCATCGGAGAGCGTGCCGGCGAGACCAGCGGCCTTGGCAGCGGCGAGGAGCGTTCCGAAAGAGCCGGCCTCGTAGGCGACCTCAACGACGTTCTCGTCGGTCGGCATGATGACAGAGTCGATGACGTGGATGACGCCGTTGCTGCAGGCGATGTCGGTGGCGGTGACGTTGGCGCCATCGACCATCACCTTCCCGCCCTTGGCGTTGATGCTGACGCGCTGGCCGTTGAGGGTCTCGGCGCCGCTGAGTTGCACGACGTTCTTGGCGCGGACATCACCAGGGACGACGTGGTACGTCAGGATCGAGACGAGCGTGTCACGGTTCTCTGGCTTCAGCAGCGACTCGACGGTTCCCTTGGGCAGCTTCGCGAAGGCGGCATCAGTCGGGGCGAAGACGGTGAAGGGGCCCTCGCCCTTGAGCGCATCAACCAGATCAGCGGCCTGCAGCGCCGCGGCGAGCGTGTTGAAAGAACCGGCGCTGACTGCAGTGTCCACGATGTCGGCGGTCGTGTTCGTGTGATCGCCGACCTGTGTCCACGCGGCTTCGTGCTCGTTGGCGGCAGCGTGGTTGCTCGACTGGCACGTGCCGGCGAGCAGGGTGGAGGCGGACATGGTCAGGGTGATAGCGGTCGCGGAATTGAGGAACATGGTGTTCTCCTGCGTTCGGGGTTGGTGTTGTTTGGTTGGTTGAGCCGTCAGGCTTGGCGTTGCATGCACGCGGCCATGGGCTCGGTGGCGTCTTCGCTAAGCAGCGCGGTCCGGATTCACCGCGCACGAAAAAAACGCGAGAATCCCGGCGGAGCAATTGAGTCAGAAAAAAGTCGAACTCGCTGAATCCGAGGCCCGGGCTCGATCGAAACCAATTTCGGCGGCTCCTGTCGCCTGCTCAGGCGGACCTGGACGCTGTCTGAAGTATGATGACCAACGCCCTGACCATCCCGACGCGCCGCCGGCGGAGCCGGAACACGCACGTGATCGGGCCGGGGACTCGAACCCGGGTACCTTCTCCCGCACGTCCTCTCTCCGCGATCCGGCTTGCACTTCGAACCATGACGACGGCGCCGAACAACTCACCAGCCGACTCCGGCCTGCTCCGCCGCGTGGCGCAGGGTGAAGAGTCCGCCGTGCGCGAGACGATGGATCGGTTCGGTGGTCTGGTCTGGTCGCTCGCCAAGCGCATGAGCCGATCGCAGGCGGACGCCGAGGACGCGGTGCAGGAGATCTTCACCTCCATCTGGCACAGCGCGGATCGGTTCGACCCCTCGAAGTCTTCGGAAACGACCTTCGTCTCGATGATCGCCAGGCGCCGGTTGATCGATCGGCTCCGCTCGACGAGCAGGAAGCCGCAGCCGGTGGAATTGCCAGACGCTGTCGCGACACCGGAGCGTGCGGATTCAGCGGAGGTCGCGGACGACGCCAGGCGTGCGAGCGCCGCGTTCAACGAACTTTCCAATGACCAGCAGCGGGTCCTGCGGCTGGCGATTTATAGTGGTTACACGCACGAGCAGATCGCGACGGCGTTGAGCCTCCCGCTCGGCTCGGTCAAGACGCACGCCAGGCGGGGGATGATCAAACTCCGCGATCTGATGCACCGATCGGGCGCTTCCCCGGCAGACACTGGAGCCATGGCATGAATATGACGCCAAACTCCAATCTGGATCGGCTCTACGAGCTGCTGGCCGATCAGGCGCTGCAAGGCCTGGACGCTGCCGAGGCGCGCGAGCTTGAGGCGCTGCTGCTCGAGCACCCTGACGTCGATGCCTCGGAATTCGATCGGGTCGCCGCGGCCTTCGATGCGGCTGCGTTCGCCGTCGATGCCGATGATGCGATGCCCGAAGCCCTCGCGCAGCGACTGAACGCGACCGCCGACGAATGGATCGCCGGCCAGAGCGCGGATACCGCACCCAACACCGGAGCGGCTCCAGAGGCCGAAGCCCCAGCGGTGATTGCCAGGCTGAGCTGGGCGCCCTGGCTGGTCGCTGCCGCGAGCCTGGCGCTGGCGGCCATCGTCTGGATCGGTAATCCCCCAGCTCCTGTCCCTGTGGAGCAGACGGTCGCGCAGGCGTTCGATTCCTTCATCGATGCGGCGCCCGCCGATCTGATCCGCGTGGACTGGCAGCGCGTCGCCAAGGATTACGACATCCCCGAGAACGGCTTCTCCGGCGAGGTCGTCTGGAGCGGCGATGCGCAGCAGGGCTTCATGGTCTTCGAGGGGCTGACGCCCAACGACCCGAGCGTCGAGCAGTTCCAGCTCTGGATCATCGACTCGACGCGCGAGGGCTCGCCCCCGGTCGATGGCGGTGTGTTCGATGTGGATTCGTCCGGCCGCGTGATCGTCCCGATCCGGCCGGCGCTGGGCATCGGCGCGGTCGCGGCATTCGCGGTCACGGTCGAAGAGCCGGGCGGTGTCGTGGTCTCGACGCAGGACCGCGTCGCGACGCTGGCCCCTGTCGGCTGATCCTGGATTCCATCAACGCAGCTGCCTGGGTGTCGCGCTGGCGACGAGGCGGACGGAGTCCGGCATCTCCGCGACGCTGGAGTTCCCTGCCAACTCGGGATCGGGGTCCAGCGTGATGTCGAGTTCGGCGCGGTCGAGGAGCCAGGTCTCCTCGTTGAAGTCCAGCGTGAACGTCGCGCTGCGGACGCCGGAGAGCAGGGGGCGCTCCTCGAGCAGCGCCGCCGGTTCGACGTCGGCGTTGATCAGCACATACCAGAGGATGCCTGGGCCGTCCTCGTTTGCAGGGTCGTCGCGGTACTCGAAGCGCGTGACGCGGTTGAGCCCCGCGGCGCGGTCGGCCTCGGTGATGAACTCGATGTTGTCCGTGACAACCGGGTTCTGCAGCGGGTCGAGCACGTCCACCGGCGAAGGCCCGAACGTGGTGCCGGTGCGGACCTGCGCGAGGATGCGGTGCGTGACGAGGCGGCCGACGACGTGCATCGAGGCGGACTCGGACGTGGACTGGTAGCGCTTGAACGAGAAGTCGAGCGCGACGAGCATCGCGGTCAGCAGCGAGGCGGTGATCGCCAGGGCGATGAGCATCTCGACGAGGCTGAAGCCGCGACGGCGCCGGGTTGTGGTGCGTGTGCGCATGGGTGTGTGCATGGCGTTCCGTTCAGAAGTGCGGCCGGCCGCGGAGATCAGGGCGTCGCGACGGACGCGTTGAGGCGGCCCTCGCGGTAGGTGTACGTGATGGGCTCGATATCGATCGGCGCGATCAGACCGTCTGGCATGACGATGTTCGGGTCGTAGTTGATCGTGACCTTGCCGTAGCCGTTGAAGGGGATGGGCGTGCCGCCATCGCCTGGGTTGGTGGTGTCGGGGAGGCCATCGCCGTCGAGGTCGAAGCCGACGATCTGGACGCCGTTGTGCTCGAAGATGGAGTAGCCCTCGATGTCGCCCTGGTCGGGGCTGAAGTAGCCGAGGGTGATGTTGAAGTTGGCGGGGTTGCCGACCGCCTGTCCGAAGTGCTGCAGCGCCGGGTCGGTCGTGCGCGGATCGAACGTCAGCAGCAGCGCGCCGTTGAGCGTGGTGTTGCCGCGGACATCGAGGACGCCTGCGATGATGAGGCCCTGCAGGTTGACGTCCTGGCTGGGGCTGGCGTTGTTGGTGCCGATATCCACGGAGTAGTGGGGGAGCATGAGCGAGCTCTGCTCGATCAGCGCGAGATCGGCCTCGTCAGGGTTGAGGTCCGTGTCCTCAGGGTCATCGGGGTGCTCGGTGTAGAACTCCGTCGCGCCGGTGAAGGCGATCTTGTTCCGGACAGGGCTGTAGACCTGGGGCTTGTCCGCCACGACGGAGCCGACAAAGAGGCAGTCGTGGAAGCGGATGTTGTTCGAGAGCGGCTTCGTGTCCACGTACTTCGTGCCTGCGACCTCGAGGCGCGGGACGTTGAACGAGGGCGGCTTGATGATCGAGGCGTTGTAGTACTCGTTGTCGAGCTGCGCATCGCTCGCGTCGGGCAGCGGCGGGTACTTCATGCTCAGGTCGGCGTTCTGGACGCCGTAGTAGCGCCACGCGTCGTGCGTGTTGGCGGTGTAGGTCTCGACGTAGGTGACGCCGACGAAGGTGCAGTTCTCGAAGAGCGCGTTCGTACCGACCGGGATGTGGACGTCCTTGAAGACCTTGTTGCGGATGACCGGACGCTCGTACCAGTCCGCCGCGGCGGGGGCGCCGAAGGGCGCGCGCTCGGTGACCCTGGCGAAGTCCGCGTCGGACGCGGCGTTGGCGTCGAAGATCGGGTTGAGCGAGACGCCGGTGACGGAGCCGTCCGGCGCGGTCTCGTGCGTGGCGACGTAGGCGAGGCCGGCCTGCGTCAGGAAGGGGCCGCCGTTGGAGGCCGCGGCGAGCGCGGTCTGCGCGACATCGAACGTGTCGTAGCCGATATCGGGGAGCACATCGTCGCCCTGATCGAAGGCGACAGGCGCCTCGTCATCGCCGGCGCGGATCGCGCCGAGCAGGGCCTCCTGGTAATCGCCCAGCGCGACGCCATCGGCATCGAGCTGGCTCTCCCAGTCGCTGCGGTTGGCGCGGAGGACGACGGAGCCCCGGATCTTCGCGTACCGATCGCGCATGTCGATAGCGCCGTCGCGGTACCCGAGCGTGGTGTCGCGGGCGTCGACGTAGCCATCGCCGTTGCGGTCGGGCAGCGCGGAATCGATCAGGAACGCGAGGTCATCGTCGATCCCGGTGAACTCCGGTGTCGCCAGCTCGTGCGGCGTGCCTGCGATGAGGAGGCCGCCCAGGACGACCTTGCCGTCCGAGTTGTCGTCGTAGAACTTCAGGAAGAGGTCGAACTCATCGAGCACGTCGTCGGCGCTGGCCGCGATCTCGGAGAACGCGTTGTCGGCGGTGGCGTCGCCGTCGTAGTCGTTCGTGTTGAGCAAGCTGATGCCGGCGCCCTCGACGGTGTGGTGGATCGCCAGGCGGTTATCGCCGTTGGTGTCGTCGCTGACGACAGCGGTGTAGAAGTCCTCGATGATCTCGTCGAGCGTGTCGTCGAGGCCGTAGAAGTCGCTGCGGACGACGATCGGGTGGCCCTCGACCTGATCGACCTGGTCGTAGCGGGCGCCGATGGGGCCGTTGATCTGGACGTTCTTCCCGACCATGATCTTGCTGGGGCCGAGGATCGCGTGCTTGATGCGCTTGAGGACGAGGAAGTCCTGCTGCGCGGTGCGCGTGATCCACGAGTTGCTGATGCCATCGAACGAGTACCCGGTGACGACGGCGCGGTAGTCGCCAGCGCCGAGCGGGATGTAGGTGATCTGCGTCGCCTCGATCGGGTTGTCGTTGCCGTCGCGCGCGAGGACGATCGGGTTCGTCACGAGCCAGCTCTCGTCCACCGCGTAATCAACAGGCAGCGCGACAGTCGCGTCGAGCAGGTGCATGTCGGCGAGGACGCCAGCGATGCCGCTGACCGCGTCGACGCCCTCAGGGTCGATCACGTCGCCGTCTGCGGAGCTCCAGGTGCCGTTCCAGAGGTCATCCGCGTACTCGTCGTCCATCTGGCCCTTCTCGATGCGGAACTGCGTCGAGGCCTGCGACAGGCGGGCGCGGGCGATGTCCAGGCCGGTGTCCACGGCGCCCAGCGAGCGCGTCACGAGCAGGTGGCTCGAAGCGGTGCGCAGGTTGCCCTGGCTCACGATGGCCATCGCGGCCGAGAGCGAGCCGAAGAGGACGAGGAACATCATCGCCAGGACGGCGGCGACGCCGCGGCGCTGCTTGGTGTTGTTCGGTTGCTTCGCTTTGGTGTTCACGTCGGGTTCCTTCATTCCACCGCTGACTGCTCACTGCTGCCGGTCGTCCCCTGGGTTCCCGATCAGTTCGGCGCGATCCACGACACCTGCGCGACGGCGGTGGCTGCCGCGTCGAGCGGTCCCTGGTGGAGGACGATCACGGTCACGCGGATCGGGTACTCGTCCACCTCGATCTCTGGCGCCCCTGCGGCCGCCGGGGTGTACGTCGCGTCGGGGAGGACGGTGGTGTAGTTCGTGAAGTCGACCTTCTCGACGCGGACAAGCTGCGACCACTCGGTCAGCGAGAACGTCTCGCCCTCGTCATCGACCGCGAGGTCGCCGGTCCAGGTCGTCTGGTTGATGATCTGGCCGAAGGCGTCGATCGGGCCGTCGTAGCGCTGCGTGAATGGGAGCGTGGTGGTGGCGCTGCCGAAGAGGGCGCCATCGAAATCGTCGAGGTCGTCGAAGTCGAAGCCGAGGATGGCGGCGGTGTCCTCGTCGATGAGGACCTCGTTCGCTTCAGGCCCCCAGCCCTGGAATCCGGTGTGGTTCTCCGGGTCCTCGAAGTAGAGGCCTCCGGAGAACTTGTCGTGCCTTGGGAAGCGGCGCGTCATCTCGCGGATCTCGTTGGCGAGGAAGGTCGCGGTCGAGGTGTTGGTGGACCACGCGTTCTTCTGGAGGAAGCTGGTGTGCGCCTCGATGGAGGCGAGCACGCCGACGCCGACGATGACCGTCGCGAGCGAGGCCTCGATGAGCGTGAAAGCGCGTCTTTGAGAACTGATGCGGCGCGTCCGCCCGTCGATCCTGTTCGTCATCGTGTGCACTCCTCTGCCGGTGCGGTGCGGGAATCCGCACCCACCCGGCAGAGCAACCATCGGTTATCCCACGATCTGGCTCATCTTGAAGATGGGCAGGATGATGGCCATAGCGATAAAGCCAACGATTGAGCCCATTATGATGATCATGATGGGCTCGATCATGGACGTCACGGACTTGATGTTGTCCTTGAGCTGCTTGCTGTAGAAGTCCGAGATCTCCGAGAGCACCTCGCCGAGCTTACCGGACTCCTCACCAGCGGCGATCATCTGCACCACCGCCTTGGGCAGCAGCGTGGAAGCGGCCAGGGGCGTGGCGATCTTCTTGCCCTCTTTGACGTTCGCGTAGACGGTGCGCCACATGCGCTTGTAGAGCCTGTTGCCTGAGATCTCGCTGGTGATCGCGATGGTGTCGAGCATCGGGACACCGGCGTTGATGAGCTCGCCCATCGTCTGCAGCGAGCGGCTGATGTAGAGCGAGCGGAACATGCGCTTGAGCACCGGGACGCCCAGCTTGGTCCGGTCGAGCCACTCCCGGCCGAGCTCCGTCTTCAGGAAGAAGAACATGCCGAAGAACCCTGCGACGATCGCCGCGATCAGGATCGGCCACTGCTCGACCATGAAGTCCGAGAGGCCCATCAGGAAGAGGGTCTGCGCAGGCAGCGCGTCCTCCTTGCCCTCGAAGACGCCCGCGAACTTGGGCAGCACGAAGGTCAGCAGGAACACGGTGACGCCCACCGCCATGGTGCCGATGATCGCCGGGTAGATCATCGCGCCGATGACCATCTTCTTGGTCTCGATCTGCTGCGCGATGTTGGCGGCGATCCGCTGGAGCATCTGCGCGAACGAGCCGGAGACTTCCGACGCGCGGACCATGTTGACGTAGAGGGGGCCGAAGAGCTTGGGGTGCCGCTGGATCGCCTCGGAGAACTGGCGGCCCGCCTCGACATCGGACTTCAGGCTCTGGATCACGCGCTTGAACGAGGCGTGCGTGGTCTGATCGACGATGCCGTCGAGCGCCGCGCGGAGGCTGATGCCCGCGTGGATCATGACCGCGAGCTGCGTGGTGAAGTCGAGCACGTGCTTCATGCCCGGCTTGCCGTTGTTCAGTTCCTTGATCTTGCGTCCGAGCGCCGAACCGCCGAGGCCCGACTGGATCGGGCTCAGGTCGAGGACGTGACCGCCCTGGCTTCGCAGCGCCGCCGCCGCGTTGACCGCGGACTCGGCGCTGACGACGCCGACGGTGACCTGACCGTTGCTGTTGCGGACCTGGTAGCGGTAGTTCGGCATGGCTTGCTCGTGACGCGGTCGTGAACGGAACAGAAAGAGACGTCGAACGGACGAGGGTTACGCCGCGAGCTGGCGCTGGAGCTTCTCGGGATAAGCGGCCTGCGCGATGGCGTCCTCGCGGCTGATCATGCCGTTGAAGTGCAGCTCTGCGATCGCGGTGTCGAGCGAGCACATGCCGCTGGCGCGGTTGGTCTCGATGACGTTGGGGATCTCGAACGTACGCGCTTCGCGGATGATGTTCCGGACCGCGGCGGTGCAGAGCAGGATCTCGACCGCCGGGACCATGCCCTTCTGATCGACCCGCTTGAACAGCGTCTGGGAGACGACCGCCTGCAGCGTGTTGGCGAGCATGGACCGGATCTGGTTCTGCTGCGCCGCTGGGTACATATCGATGATACGTTCCACCGTCTGCGAGGCGTTGACCGTGTGCAGCGTGGAGAGCACGAGGTGACCGGTTTCCGCCGCGGTGATCGCGAGCGCCGCGGTCTCCAGGTCACGCATCTCACCGACGAAGATGATGTCGGGGTCCTGACGCAGCGCGTGCTTGAGGCCGGACGAGAAGCTGAGCATGTCGGCGCCCAGCTCGCGCTGCTCGATGAGCGAGTGCGACGACTCGAACGTGTACTCGATGGGATCTTCGAGCGTGATGATGTGCTTGCGGTAGCGCTCGTTCATCGCCTGGATCATGGCGGCGAGCGTCGTGGACTTACCAGAACCGGTGTCGCCGGTGACGAGCACCAGGCCGCGGGGCAGGTACGTCAGGCGGGCGATGACATCGGGGAGGTTGAGGTCATCCAGCGGCGGGACCTCGGTCTTGATCATACGCATCGACAGCGCCAAGCCGTGGCGCTGCTTGTGGCAGTTCACGCGGTAACGGCCGAAGTTCTCGATGGAGTACGAGAAGTCGGCGTCCCGGGTCTTCTTGAACGCTTCGATCGAGGTCGGCGTGGCGATCTGCTCGAACATCGCCTTGACGGTCTCCGCGGTGCAGACCGGGAAGTCCATGGGCGTCATCACGGTGTGGACGCGCATCACCGGCGGGTGACCTGCTGCGATGTGGATGTCGGAGGCGCCGTGCTGTTCGGCGGTGCGCAGGATGTCGTCGATGTTCATGCCTTCATGCTCCCGATGGCGTTGCGTGTGGGCGATTGGTGGATCAATCGACACCCAGCGGGATATCGACGCAGGACGGCCGCCGGATCACGCCCCCCCGGTCGCGGCTGTGCAGGGCGCGTCGATGGCGCCGGTTGTGCCGGTTGTGCCCCCGAATCGGCCCTCAGTGGCCCGGAATGAGGCAGTGGACGGTCCGCTGGTGAAATCCGGCAATCGGCGGAACCCGATTCCCGGTGGCGCGTCTCTATCGGACGACGGTGACATGTCCCGCTGAACGAGCCGATGGCCATCGGCGCCGGCGACTCCCGATCGTGGGCCGGTTGCAGGAAAGTTTGTGGGTGTTAACTTTGTGGCGTGCCCCGCCAAAGACCAGGGGCGTCGCCACCGGCATCACGGCCACCTGCACAGGCGGTCCGTGGAAGGGGATCAGCAGTGCTGGGAACGCACGAAGCGAAGACATCTCCAGAGCCCCGATCAACCGCTGGGTTGCCGCCGGTCGAGAGCCCGGTGGTCGTCTCTGCGCACGGCCGGCGCTTCGGCCTGCGCGTCGAAGAGCGGAACCACCTCGCCAGGCGGCTCGACCGGCTGACGCCCAGGGAGCGCGAGGTTGCGTACGCAGTCTTTATAGGTGGGGACAACGAGGCGCTGGCGAGCAGGCTGTGCATCGCGATGCCGACCCTGCGGACGCACCTGATGCGGATCAATCAGAAACTCGGGACAACAAGCAAGACTGACATCGTGCAGTACGTGGCATTATCGCTTCTTGACGGATACCGCGAAGGGACGATCAAGCCGGAGTCGAGTTAGGCCGATGCCGGGATCGACCCGGCAAGTATTGCGCGTTCTTCGAGAGCAGCGTTCAAACCGCCGCGAGGTCCGAAAATCATCTATTCCGATGATGACAAACTGACCCTGTTCAAGACAATGCGATCAAGTTTGTGCTCACGCAACGAGTTACAAGCCGTTCGGCAACGCGCGCTGCACTGAAAAAGCGTTGTTTCCAGCGGCTGAGGGCCGATGCGTCGGGTGCTCAATGGAAGGGAATCAACCGATTCGTCCGATAAAACAATCGGAAGCATGGAAGCGATTCAATCGTGCAGTGAGGGAAAAAGGGAAGCCGTGTCGTGAACGGACCGATAGTCGGGTCCCGGAAACGATGCCTTTACGGTCCTTTGCGTAGGGCCTGTTGTGTTGAGGCAGATGCCAATCAGGAATCACCACAAGCCGTAACCCGGCTGGTGGTGTGCGAGATATCACCCCTCCGCGAGCGTTTCGCGGGGGGCAGAACCAGGGACTAGAGGGGGAAGCGGCGCAACGTACGAGCGTCGCTCGCCTCCAGAATCGATACGCGGGGCTGCGTCGCAGCCCTCTATTCAGCTTTGAGAAAGGAAACTCAAATGATGTGGAAGACAGCAACAACGACCGCACTGGCGTCCGTCGCCGGTCTGGCGTTGACGCAGACCGCGCTCGGCGCCGCTGGCGATCTGACGCCGGTCCAGCCGATCACCGGCAATGTCGAGGCCGTCAGCCCGGGTGAATCCGGCGACACCTCGCTGATCCTCGTCGCGGCGACCGCCGTCGGCGCGAACGTCGTCGGTGGCTACGGCATCACCGGCACGTTCCAGATCCAGCTCCTGGACAACACCGGCGCCAACATCGGCGCCCCGATCGACATCCCCAACGCGGACACCACCGAGGCTGTTGACGCCGGCGCCGCTGGCGATGTCGAGTCCGGCGATGTCATCCAGATCGATGTCGGCCCCACCCTGCAGCTCTTCGGTGGCGCCGCCTACGGCTTCGACATCATTCTGAACGATGGCGATGCCTCGATGGACAGCCTGACGCTCGACGCCGACGGCTTCCCCGGCCAGGGCGACGACTCTGACGGCACCGACACCACCTACGAGATCAACCGGGTCGCCCCGACCATCTCGCAGGTCCTCATCAACGACTCCATGGGCGATGACGTGCTCGACGAGCTCTTCATCGTTGGCAACTTCGACGGCCTCGGCCCCGATGACTCGGTGATGAACAGCTTCGTCTTCCCGATGAACGCTGGCGTCGCCAACCCCAACAACACCACGAACGGTCCCCTGAGCGTCGCTGACTTCCAGCTCGACGAGCAGGGCGACGGCATGTTCGCGAACTTCAGCGCCGACGACTTCGGCACTGTCGACGCCCTCGCGGACAACCAGACGTTCATCAAGATCAACATCAACGATCCCGCGATGACCGACCTCGAGGTCGGCGACGTGGTCCGCATCGCTGCTGGCGGCGATGTCACGGACGGCACCGGCGGGTTCATGGCCGGCGAGGTCGCGATCACGCGCCTCACCGCCCTGACGGTCGAGGGCGCTGAGTTCCAGATGGCGCTCGATCCGGGCGACGGCCCCACGGCCGGCGTCATCCAGGTCTCGCTGAACCTCGCGGCCAGCGCCGCCGGTGACGCGACCTTCTGGAACGGCATCACCCGCTCCAGCGGCACCATGACCGACCTCTCGGTCACCGCCGCCGCGATCGATGGCGACGACAACACCAAGGTCAACCTGACCGTCCAGTCCGCGGCCAACGACGGCATCGGCGCTGACGGCCTCGAGGGTGACGGCACCGCGATGGACGATGGCGACAGCTTCGACCTCGAAGTGGACGCCATGACCGGCACGCCCCCCTCGGACATCTTCGGCAACCCCATGACCGGCACCTTCGACGTTGACATCACCGACGGCATCGCGCCGACGCAGATGGGCAACCTCGTCGGTCTCGACCTGGACGCCGACGGTTCGCTCGACGCGTTCCTGATGGGCTTCAACGAGCCGATGGACGTCTCCGGCGGCGACGGCATGGGCTTCACGCTCACCAAGCTCGCCCAGACCGTCCACCCCTACTCGCTGTTCCAGACCAACCTCGCCATGGGTGAGTTTGATCCCACCGCGATGGTCAACGAGACGGACATCGACATCGCTGGCGACGCCACCGATGAGTTCCAGGACTCGATCACCGGGTTCAGCCGTGACTCCGAGGACACGGACAACCGTCTGTCCACGAACAACCTCGTGATCGTTGCCTTCGATCCCACGATGGCCGCGTTCCAGGACGCCATGATGAACGACGCCACCCCCGGCACGTTCGACGTCGACTGGGCGACCGCCGCGTTCGATGCGGATATGTCCGGTCTGACCGACGCCAACGGCAACGCGCCCGACGGCGATCTCGGCGACACCAACATCTCCGAGGAAGAGGCCGCCCCGCTCCTCTCGCAGGTGAACTTCAACACCGGCGATAACGAGACCGGCGGCACGCAGCGCATCACCGAGCAGGACGGCGAAGCCGGCGATGCGGACGACAACAACGTCGCCCGCTTCCTGTTCAACGAGCCCCTCGACGTTGGCGCCACCACGGCCGCCATCGACGAGACCCGTTTCCGCTTCGGCAACGGCGCTGGCGACCTGTTCTCGAACGGTGACTTCACCGGCATCGAGGGCGACGGCGACAACATCATCGTCCTCGAGGACGGCGACGGCGCCGGCTTCTCGGTCGGCGATTCCGCCTCGATCCTCAGCTCGAACGGCGTTGTCGATGACAACGGCAACGAGTTCGGCTCGACCTCCATGGGTTCGACCGTGATCGATTCGACCGCCCCGTTCATCCCGCTGCAGCTCGATGTCAACGGCGCCACCATCCTCTCCGCGTTCCTGGTTGACCAGGACGCCGACGGCTTCGCGGACATCATCCGCATGTTCTTCACCAAGGACGTGGCCAACATGGTCGAGGACGCCGACTTCTCCGTCGGTGGTGTCTCGCAGGATGACATCAGCGTCGCTGTCAGCGGCAACATCATCACCATCACGCTCCCGACCCTGGCGATCTCCGCCACGTCGGACGTGACCGTGACCTACAACGGCGCTGCCGCCACCGAGCCGATCGCCGACGCGAACGGCAACGCGGTCGCCGCCATCAACGCCAACTTCACGGTCGAGGCCATCCCCTCGCCCAACTCCGACGGTGAGTTCACCGCGGTCATGAACATCGCTCCCACCATCACCGGCCCCCACGGCACGCCCTCCCCAGCCGGCCCGAAG
>CAYGNN010000005.1:22131-24374 GCA_964351165.1 uncultured Phycisphaeraceae bacterium | reverse complement strand
CCGTGTGCCGAAAGCGTCGCCTCCGTAACGGGTGCGGCAACCGGGGCCGCCGGTGTCGGCACGGGCGCGCCGCGGCTTCCGCCGCGGAATCCCCGGGCGCGATCGGGGCCCGGCGCTCCCGCCCCGGCCGGCACGAAGGTCTACGGCTTCATCGCGGTTCCAGTGATCAAGTCGGTCTCGGCGACGACCCGCAACGGCATCTCGTACACCGTCGATGACAGCTCGTCGATGGAAGCCTGGACCAACTGGCTCCTGGGCATCGAGACCAGCCTGTACCTCTACGACGACCAGGGCGACATGTTCTTCGACAACGAGAAGTTCGACGACGAGCAGGACTCCCTGCAGTTCGTCACCGCCCGCTTCAACGCCAACGGCACGACCTGGACGGCCAGGGGCTCCACCACCCCCGGTGGCGGTGACTCGCAGCCGCTCGCGGTCTCGACCAGCAACGGCACCACCACCGTCGCCTGGGACGTCCTCCGTTCCAGCGACGGCACGGCTTACGATCTGATGACCGACGGCTTCGAGTCGTTCGGCCAGCCGATCGCCTCCGCCGCTGTCCTCCTGGACGACAACGGTGGCTACCTCCTGCACATGACCGCGCCCCAGGCGGTGTTCAACGGCACGAGCCGCCTGAACGCCGAGGGCAACCCGGTCATCATCGTGGTCGAGCTCACCACCGGTGAGCGCTACATCGCCTCGAGCCTCACCAACGGTGCGGACAACCAGGGCCCGATCCTCTTCGGCGCCTCGCAGCGCACGCAGGATTCCAACGGTGGCGCCCTGACCGACCTGCCCTTCGACATCAACCTCCAGACCAACGTCGCGTCGCACATGACCTACGCTGGTTGGAACCTCGTTGGCAACGATCGCAACTCCGGCTTCGCCGACAGCAGCGGTGACACCCCTGACATCCTGCCCCGCGGCGTCTCCGAGGACAACGTGATCTTCGGTTCCGACATCGATCTGGACGGCGTCTACGCCATGAACCAGTTCGCCTTCTGGTACGACTTCGAGAACGACGGCGTCTGGAACAGTGACGACGACGACGATGTGCCCTTCGACGGCCTCGTCATCGACATCAACTGCCTGGACTACATCGCCTTCACGATGACCAGCGACGGCGTGCAGGTCGCCAGCCCCCGCACCATGGACGGCATCACGGCGTTCACCGGTGGCTACGGCTTCGGTTTCTTCAACGGTGAAGGCGCCGACCTCGGCGTCTCGATGTTCGGCCCCTCCGTGGGCACCGGCGCCATCTTCAACGGCGCTGACGTTGAGGACCTCAACAACAACGCCACCCTCGGGTGGATCCTCAACACCGCCGCGATGGACCAGACCGGCGCGGCCTTCCTGACCAGCAACCAGGCTGACTTCAACATTGAATTCAACCGCACCGATGACGACGAGGTGGACATCACCACCGGCGCCGTTGGTGGTGGCGATCAGGACAGCGTGAACGCGGGCCAGGCCTACGTCACGCACTACCCCGAGCAGTAAACCGCTCGGCTACCTCTACTTCCTCTACTTCAACTTGTATCGAAGCTGAATGCACGGGGGTTCGCGAAAGCGGGCCCCCGTGTTTTCTTTGGGGGGCGCCGATCCCAGGCGCCCGATGAACCTGTTGGCCGGCTGCGCGTCTGAACTGGGCCGTTTGGCATCGTGGCGCTGCGGCGTCTACGCTTTGGCGTCCAGGCGAACGGGCCGAGGGCGCCGCGAGGAGCAAGCATGATCCGATCCACCACATCTCGGAGCCGCAGCGCGCTGGCCGTATCGCCAGTGGTGCGGATGATCGCCATGATCGCGGCGCTCTGCTTCGCGGACCTCGCCTCAGCGCAATTCGCAGGGCCCCTCGTCACGAACACGCGCATCCGCTACGTCGGCTCCGTCATCAGCGGCCCCGGCGAGCCGCAGGCCGCGGAGGGCGACCAGATCGGCGTCTTCGCCGATGGCCAGCTCATCGGCAGGTACACCTTCACCGCGTCGCAGGCCGATCCGGTCGCCTTCGCCTTCACAGCGAGCGGCGATGATCCATTCACAGACAACGTGATCGAGGGTCCTGAGTTTGGCGATCCGGTCTCCTTCCAGTTCTACGACGCGAGCACCAACTTCGTGCGCACCGACATCGCCCCGGTCAACAGCGGCGGTGAGGTGATCAACGTCGTCTTCGAGGGGCAGGTCGGGATCGACATCCCGATCATCGATCTCCCGGACGAGCTGCTGTACCCGACCGCGGAGCCGCC
>CAYGNN010000005.1:0-22031 GCA_964351165.1 uncultured Phycisphaeraceae bacterium | reverse complement strand
ACATCCCGATCATCGATCTCCCGGACGAGCTGCTGTACCCGACCGCGGAGCCGCCGTTCGATTTGTTGCTCGGTGCGCAGCCCAACAACGGTGGCGACGGCGACGGCGATGGCAACGGCGGCGGACCGACACCGACCGGCAACCCCGATGTCGACAACAACGGGACCATCGACCGGAATGACGCGGCCCTAGTGATCCGGATCGTCACCGGCTCCGGCCGCGGCGTGGACAACGCAACACGCGGCCGCGCCGATGTCAACGGGGACGGCCGCGTGACCTCCGCCGACGCGGTGGCGGTGATGCGCGCCAGCCGCGGCTGATGTTCCGGCGCGGCAGAGCAACGCGCGCGTTCACGATCCTCGAACTGGTCATCGTGCTGACGGTGCTGGGGCTGCTGGTGGGGATCACCGCGCCGCGGCTCGTGGGCAACGCGGATCGCGCCCAGGCGAGGCAGGCGGTGCGTGGGCTGACCGATGCGCTCACCGCCGAGCGGGCGGAGACGATCCGTTCGATGGCGCCGGCGGTGCTGTTCCTCGCCGCAGAACGCGGCGGATCGGGCGAGATCCGGCTGGTCGGCTACCAGAAGAACGCTGCTGAAGCAGCAGAAACAGAGCCCCCGACCGCCGAGGCGCTGGCCGCGATGCTGACAGGGCAGGGGCGCGTGCGTGAACCCTTCCGCGAATTGGGCGTCTGGACAGGGGTGCGCGTGCCGACGGATGGCGCCACCGCCACCGGAGGGCGGCCCGCCGGTTTGGATGTCCGGACGATCCTGATCGATCCGAGCGGCCGGATCCGCCTCGACCGCGGCGAGCGCATCGCCTTGGTCGCCAGCGGCGATGGCGATAGGATCTGGTCGATCGGGTTTGATCCGATCTCCGGGGCGCCATCGGCGCGGTCGGAGTAGCAGTCAATATCGAACGACGGAGTCGTTCAGGAGCGAAGGATGGAGTCGAACCGAATCCGCACGGCGTCCCGCGCCGGCTTTACCCTCTTCGAGATGATCATCGTCGTGGCGATCTTGGGATTGCTCGTCGCGCTGGTCGCGCCCCGGCTCACCGGGAACCTCGAGAAGAGCAAGATCACCACGACGAAGACGCAGATCGCGAACCTCTCGACATCGATCGAGCAGTTTTATCTCGAGGTCGGCCGCTACCCCTCGCAGGAGGAGGGGCTGCAGGCGCTCGTCGAGCGGCCCTCGTCGGTCCCTGAAGAGAAATGGACCGGCCCCTACACGGAGAAGGACGTCCTGCCCCGAGACGGCTGGGACCGCCCATTCGAGTACGAGCCCCCCTCGGAAGAGAACAACAACCGGTACCTGATCCGCTCGCTCGGCGCTGATGGGCGACTCGGCGGCGAGAAGACCGATTCCGACCTGACCAACAGGACGTGAGTTTCCATTGAGCGCGACCCCGACCCAGCACGCGGCGGACACGATCGAACGCGCCTGCGCGCGCTTCGACGCGAACGCCTTCGGCGCATCGCTCGTCGCCTCCGGCGCGCTGCGCGATGTCGATTGGAAGACCTCGCAAGCGGTCGCGAAGCAGGGCGACCAGACGCCGCTGCGCGCGATGCTCGACCTGGGGCAGATCAGCGAGGATGACCTGGCCAAGGCGCTCGCTGATTCGGTCGGCGCCCCGGTGTGGAGCGCCAAGCAGGAGCGCGCCGCGATCAGCGCGGCGCTGCCCAGGGCGTTCCAGGCGAGCAGCGATGTGCTCGCGCTCGAACCGCTCGACGACGAGTCGCTCCCGGCGCTCGTGCTGGTGGATCCGTCGGATCGCTTCGCGGTGCGCAGCGCCCTCTCGCAGGTGGGCGTCGTCGCGCCAGATGGCATCGACATCCGCATCGGCACCCACCGCGACGTGCAGGCGTACCTCGCGGCCAACGCAGAAGAGATCGAATCGGAATCGCTGGCATCGGATGGCGATCCGATGGACGTCGCCGGTGAGATCAGCCACCTCCGCGACATGGCCAGCGAGGCGCCGGTCATCCGCCTCTTCAACCAGACGATCGAGCGCGCGATGGACCTGGGCGCTTCCGATGTCCACATCGAACGCTACGACCACCGCACGTCGCTGCGCGTGCGCGTTGACGGGATGCTCGTCGAGCAGCCCCCGCCGCCGACCGCGTCGTACGATGCGCTGCTGTGCCGGATCAAGATCATGGCGGAGCTCGACATCGCCGAGCGCCGCCTCGCGCAGGATGGGCGGATCCGCATGCGCCTGAGAGGGCGCAGCGTGGACCTCCGCGTCAGCCTCGTCCCCACGATGTACGGGCAGGACGCCGCGATCCGTATCCAGGACCGCCAGCGGCTGGGCGATATCGGCCTGCCCGATCTCGGGTACGAGCCCGCGCAGATCGACTGGCTCAAGAGCACCGCGGCACAGAGCCACGGCATCCTGCTCATCACAGGCCCCACCGGCTCCGGCAAGACGACCACGCTCTATGCGCTCTTGCGCACGCTGGTGGGGGGCGAGCGGAAGATCGTCACTGTGGAAGACCCGGTCGAGTACGCGATGGAGGGCGTGAACCAGATCCAGGTGAACCCAGCGATCGGGCTCACGTTTGGCAACACGCTCCGCCACATCCTCCGGCACGACCCGGACACGATCCTGATCGGCGAGATCCGCGATCAGGAAACGGCGCAGATGGCGTTCCAGTCCGCGCTCACCGGTCACATGGTCCTCTCGACGCTGCACACCAACAGCGCACCTGGCGCCTTCGTGCGCCTGATCGACATGGGTGTCGAGCCCTACCTCGTCAACGCGGCGGTCGAGGGCGTCACCGCGCAGCGGCTGCTCCGCAAGCGCTGCCCCGATTGCGAGAACGACCCGGCGAAGCGTTCATCCTGCGAACCATGCCGTGGCCTCGGCTACCGAGGCCGCGTTGCGGTGATGGAGTATGCAGGCGTCAGCGCCCCGGTGAAGCGCGCGATTGCTCGCGAGGATGCCGACGAGCGGCACGTCCGCGAGGCGCTCGAATCCACAGGCTTCGAGACGATGCGCCAGGTCGCGGCAAGGCTCGTCACAGCCGGCGTCACCGACGAGGCGGAGGTCGTCCGCGTGCTGGGCCTCACCGATCCGGACGCATCGGCGTGAGCGCCTACGCCTACAAGGCGATCCCGGCGCGCGGCGGCGCTGGCGCCCCGGTCAGCGGCACGCTCGAAGCCCCGACGGAAAACGCCGCGAGGGACCAGCTCCGAGATCAGGGCCTGATCGCGCTGGAGGTGCGGCCGGAATCCACGAGCGACGCGTTCAAAGCCGTCTTCCGCGCGCGCCAGGGCGTTAGCAGAAAAGAATCCGCGTGGTTCTTCCGCACGCTCCACCGGATGCTCGTGAGCAAGGCGCCCATTGAGACGGCGCTCTCCACGATGGAAGAGCTCGCGACCACCGACCGCCTTCGCGAAGCGTGCGGCCAGATTAAGGACGCGATGCGCCGCGGCGAGCCGCTGCACGAAGCGGTGGAAACCGTCCCGGGCCTCGCGTCGCCGGCGTACGTGTCGCTCCTGCGCGTCGGGCACGACTCGGGTCGGCTCGAACGCACCTGCGGCCTCATCGACCGGTCCATCCAGACCAGGCAGCGCCTCCGCAAGGCGGTCGCAGGGCAGATGACCTATCCCGCCATCCTGCTCATCGCGGCGATCGGCGCGGTCTGGTTCCTGTCGTGGTTCGTGATCCCGCGCTTCGCCTCCACGCTCGAGGGCGTCGGCGCGACGCTGCCCTGGAGTACGCAGTTCACGCTGACCGCGTCGCGCGTGCTGATCTGGGTAGCGCCGATGCTCATCCTCGTTGTTGCTGCGGCGATCTGGTCGAAGGGGGCGTGGATCCCAGATGGCCTGCGCCGGTGGTGGGGGGTGCAGTCGCTCAGGCTCCCCATCGTGCAGACCCTCGTCTGGAACGCGCAGGCCGCGATCGTCTGCGAGACCGTCGGCACCATGCTCGATGGCGGCGGCGACGTGCTGGCGAGCCTGGAACTCGCCGAGCAGGCGCTGACGAGCGAGGAACTGCGGTCGAGGCTGACGACCGCGAGGCAGATGGTCCGCGAGGGGCGTGATCTGGGCGATGCGCTGCACGAGTGCGAGGTGCTGCCCCCTGAGGCGGACGCCGTGGTGCGGATCGGCCTGCGGAGCGGTGACCTGCCAGAGGCCCTGGAGACCGCCACGCAGCGGTGCTTGGAGGCGCAGGAGGACCTGACCGAGCGGCTGACGACGCTGATCGAGCCGGCGATGATCCTGGGGATGGCCGGGGTGGTCGGCTGGGTAATCTATAGCCTGATTTCGGGGATGTTGACGATCAATGACATAGGTTCCCTGTGAATGGGCGCCTGTGGCGTGCGCGCGGAGCGCGGGACACGGATCCGGGGGACACCACCGGGTTGGCCGATGGATCGGTCAGGAGTTTGCAGATGACAAGACAACCCAACCGCAAGACCATCGCTTCGATCACCGCAGCCGCAGGGCTTGCGATCGTGCTCGCGACCGGCGCGACCGGCTGCCAGAGCGACGAGACCACCTCGGCGCGGGCTGGATCCGAAGCGCCGCCCTTCATGCCGGCGACGCGCCCGATGACCGAGCCGCTGACGCGCGCCGGCGGGCCGGTTGATGTCGTCTCGACCGCGTCGCTCATCGACCGCCAGCGGCTGGCCGCCCGCCGCCAGGGGCCCGAGCGATCCGCGTTGGAATCGATCGAGCCCAACGGGATGCCAGCCAAGCAGGTCCGCTACGCCGCCAGGGGCGCTGCCGCCGACGAGGCGCTGCGCGTGCTGATCAACGACACGCTGGGCCGCTCGTACATGCTCGACGCGGAGGTCGCGAAGGACACGATCACGCTCGACATCGACGCGATGATGACCGAGCAGGACGTCTTCGACCTGCTCGACGCGATGGCGGTCATGCACGGCTGGACCGTCGAGACGCGAGGCGATGTCGTCGTCGTCGCGAAGAACGCGCTGGAGATGATCCGCTCCAGCGCCGCGCCGATCCTCACCGACCGCACGCTCAGCCCCACCGAGGCGCCGGGCGTCCGCGTCTTCAAGCTCGAGTTCATCAGCGCCAAGGCCGCCGCCGACGCGTGCAAGGACTTGCTCAGCAAGGGCGGCAAGGGTGTCGCGGTGGGCAACCTGCTCGTGCTCGCGGACCGCATCCAGAAACTGAACCACCTGGGCGACCTGATCCGCGCGCTCGACGCGCCGGCCTTCGAGGGCGTCGAGATCTGGACGTACCTGCTCAGCAGCAGCCGCCCGGAGGACGCCTCGAAGACGCTCGACGCGATCGCGCGGGCGTCGGGGATGAACTCCGCCGAGGGCGACCCGATCGTCTCGTTCGTGCCGATCAACGGGACGAACCGCCTGATGACGCTCAGCCGCGATCCGCTCGTGCTGCAGCAGGTGCGCCGCTGGGTCGATCAGGTCGATCGTGCGCCGGACGACTCGCACCGGCAGACGTACCTCTACCGCATCCAGCACTACGCCGCTGGCGAACTCGACAAACTCATCCGCGGCTACCTCGGCCAGCGATACATCGCGCCTAACGAGGACCTCGACCCGACCTCGAACCAGGTGCGCATCGTCCTCTCGGAAGAGGAGGACCTGCTGCTGATCGACGCGACCGCGAACGATTACGCCGACCTCGTCGCGCTGCTCTCGCGCGTGGACGTGCCGCGGCAGCAGGTGGAGCTGCAGTGCATCATCGCGGAGGTCACGCTGGGCGGCTCGCTGCAGTGGGGCGTCGATTACTTCCTGTCCACGCTGACCGGCGAGGGCATCCTCGACTTGACCGGCTCGCTGACCGCGCTGGGGCCGCTGAACCCCGCCGGCGCTGTGTCGTTCACCGCGACGGACGGGTTCGCCGTGCTGCAGGCGCTGCAGGGCGAGAGCGAAGTCACCGTCCTCTCGACGCCGAGCGTGACGGTGCGCGACAAGGACGAGGCGGAGTTCCAGGTGGGCGCCGAGGTGCCGATCCTGACCGCGAGCCTCGACAGCTCCTCGCAGAGCGACGGCAGCACCGGCATCCGCAACGAGGTCGAATACCGCGATACAGGGCTCATCCTCAAGGTGCAGCCGACCATCACCGAATCGGGCGAGGTCACGCAGCAGATCGATCTGGAGATCAAGGACGCCGCGGTGAACTCCTCCAGCGGCATCGATTCGCCGGAGTTCACCAAGCGGTTCATCAAAACAACCGTCACCGCGCCGCACGGCAAGACTGTGCTGCTCGCAGGCATCGTCTCGAAGAACACGTCCGACAGCGTGAACAAGATCCCGATCCTTGGCGATGTCCCGGTGGTTGGGTTGGCGTTCCAGAACATCGCCAAGTCCACCGACCGCACCGAGCTGGTGCTGATGATCACGCCAACGATCATCAACGACCCGGGCGAGATGCAGCAGCGCGCGACGCAGTACCTCGCTGGGCTGGAGAACGTCCGCCGCGTGATGTCCGGCTTCGACGCCGACATCCCCGCCGCGCTGACGAGCGTCTTCGATCCCAGCCGCTCCCGCCGCATCAACGTGGTGGAGCCGACTCCAGACCCTGCTGAGCGCGATCACCGCGACCCGGCGCACGACGACACGCTCCTGGGCCTCGCCGACGTCTTCGCGTCGAGGCTGGTATCCGGCCGGCATTCGGTGGACCCCAGGAGCGACACCGAGCGCGAGGTCGCCCGGTTCATCGGCGAGCTGCTCGCCGCCGCGGACACAGGTTCGAGCAAGCGGCGATGAACGCCGCCGGCGCAACCCGACTGCGTGCGTTCACCCTGCTCGAGTCGATCATCGCGCTGGCGCTGATCGGCGCGGTCGCTGGCGCCTGCCTGCAAGTCAGGGCGCAGAGCCTCGCCGCAAGGCAGCGCCTGACAATCAATCAGCAGGCGGACCGAGGGCTCGAGACGATCCTGCGGCTCGCGCAGGCAGGGCTGCTTGAGGACGGCGTCGCGGAGCGCGACGATTCTGACAAGCTCAGCCGGATGACCTGGATCGGCGAGCACGAGGGCGCCCCCTTCGTCTGCGAGCGCGAGCGCATCACTACCAACAATCCCATCGACACGAGTGGCGTCGAGGATGTCCCGCAGACGGTCACGCTCTGGCGCTGGACCGTCGAGTACCGGGGCGAGACAGCGCAGGTGCTGCGAACGGTGGGGCCGGGCGGATGAAGCGCGCCAGGGGCATGACGCTGCTGGAGGTCCTGATCGCGACGACGATCCTCGCGTCGCTGACAGTGATCGTCGCGATGCTCTGGGCGCAGACCGGCCAGTGGACGGAAGAAACCCGCACGCACGATTCCGCGCTGCGTCTGCAGCGGACGCTCGACCTGCTCGACCGGCAGTGGGGGGCGCGCGTCACCAACGTCACGCTCGCCGATGGCGCGGAGGGCGCGGTCATCGTTGATGGCGAACGCCTGGAGTTCATCACCGCGTCGAGCGCGCTCTTCCCCGACTGGCCGCTCGTCCGCGCCGCGTACATCGCCAGGCCGGTCGGCGATGCGTCCGAGCAGTCGTTCACTCTTGACTACGAAAAGCTCCACCTCGGCACCACGCTCAACGACGGGACCGAGATCACGCTGGGCGAAGCGCCAGAGGGCGACGCGGCCATCGACTTCCGCGGCGCCACGCTGCTGCGTCTGGATGCGCAGCCCCGGTGGTCGGCGGTGCTCTCCGATGCGCAGATCTCCGATTGGCGATCCTCCAACGGCGTCGCACCGGCCGACGATAAAGCGGAAGTCATCCCCCGATGGATCGGCCTGACCGATCCCGACGACACCGAAGACGACACAGGGCTCTGGGCGGGGCTCGAACGCGCGAACAACCCGGAGGCGGTCCGCCTCGATGGCACGACGAAGGAAGGAGGCTTCCGATGGGCGCTCGCCGGCCGGCCTTTGCGCTGATGCTCGTGCTCGCCGCCACCGCGATGGTCTTCGCGCTGGCGGTCTCCGGCTCCGTCGCCCTCCGATCGGCGACGATCGAGGCGGCCACCATGCACGACCGCGCCGCGCTCGAACGCGAGGCGCAGAGCGTGATCGCGCTCGCCCTCGCAGGCCTCACCGCAGGGGCGGACATCGAAGAAACAACAACTGCCGGCGGATCTTCAGGTGAGGGCGGCGCTGAGGAACCCTCCGCGCCCGACGAACTCGAACTGCCGCCCTTCCCCTCGGGGCTGCCCTTCAACATCGGTGGGGGAGAAGACGGCGACGACAACGGCGCGAGCGGGCAAGGCGCCGGCAGCGGCGCCCAGCAGAAGACCAAACCCCGCGGCGCCTACTCCGCGCTGCGGCTGATCGGCCTGCCCACCGCGCCCATCGAGATCGATTACCTGGGCAAGCGGTACCGCCTCCGCTTCACCGACGCACTGGGCGGCGTGGACATCAACAAGTCCGACGAGCAGCGGCTCATCGACTACTTCGACGAGGTTGGGCTGAGCAACGCCACCGCGGTCGCGCTCGCGCACCAGATCGTGGACTGGCGCGACGACGACGACTTCCGCAGGCCCAACGGCGCGGAGCGAGAGGACCACCGCCGCCGGCACATCGAGATCCGCAACGCGTCCTTCGAGTCGGTCGAGGAGCTGCTCTACCTCCCTGCGATGACGAGCGCGATCTACGAGCTCGTCCGAGCCGACCTGTGCGTCCGCAGCGATGGGAAGACCTACGTCGGCGCCAGCCATGAGGCCCTCATGTCCGTCCCAGGCATCACCGCTTCCGCCGTCCGCTCGATCGAATCCCGGATGGCGGCCGGGGCGCCGATCACCGGTGAGGAACTCCGGGACATCCTGGGCCTCGCGGTGGACACCGCCGGTGAGCACCTCCGCACCACCCCCTCAGGCAGCCTCCGGGTCATCGTGGAACCGCTCGACCGCCCCGGCGTCCGTTTCGTGGGGGCCGCGACCGTCAGCGACCGCCGCGGCATCAGCATTGGGGCGGTTTCCCTGCGATGAACGATAAATAGGCATATGTTTCAGGGGCCGAACGCGACCCACCGACCGCAGCAACACTGACCAACCGTGCGATTCCAGCCTTCAACAACCATCAGCCTCGTGATCCAGGGCGACGACCTCGCCGGCGCTGTCGTTCAGCTCGGCCCTGAACTCGCCA
The DNA here is from genome assembly GCA_964351165.1 of uncultured Phycisphaeraceae bacterium. GTDB lineage: Bacteria > Planctomycetota > Phycisphaerae > Phycisphaerales > UBA1924 > JACKHE01. The sequence continues at coordinate 12,958 of CAYGNN010000005.1, read as the reverse complement.
GGCCCAACGCCTCGGTGCTGCACCGCGCGACGATCACAGGCTTCCTGCAGATGGACGCGAACCAACGCCGCAGCGCGTTGGCGCCCATCGCGCAATCCGCTGGCAGCGCCGCGAGCGTCCTGCTGACGATCCCATCGTCGTGGTGCGCGATGCACCCGATCGCGGTGACATGCTCGCAGTGGGATTCGGCGCGGGCGGAGATCGTCCGATCGATCGACCGGATGCTGCCGCTTTCGCCTGAGAACGCAGAGGTCGGCCTTGTCGATCTGGTCAGCGCCTCCGCAGGACCCAGCGACCAGGCGACCGGGGGGATGCTCATCGGCGCGGACCGGACCAGGGTCGAGCCGTGGTCAACTGCGATCACTGAGGCGATGGGGATGTCTGTCGATGGCGTGCTATGCCCGGTCATCGCAACGATCGGACTTGGCTTGCAGCACGAAGAAAATTCCGCAGTGGTCGAGCCGGACGGCTCAGCCCACCTGCTCCGCTGGGGCCGGCTCACTGCGATTGATGCGAATGCGCCAGACGGCGCTGCGACAACAACGCTGACGGATGACGACGCGGAGGACCTCCCGGTCGCTGCAGCCCTGGCAGGCGTCGTCGCGCCAGGCGCCTTCCGGCCGATCACCGGGGCAGCGCCGAAACAACCCAAGCGCTGGCTCGCGCCTGCGGCGTGCGCGGCCCTCGCGCTCGGCCTGCTCTACGGCGCTTCGGTCATGAGCGCGAACCGCTACGAGGCAGGCATCGAAGCCGAGCGCCAGCAGCAGCAGGCGATGGCGGACGACCTCGCGGAAACACAATCGCTGCGTCTCGAGACGGAGCGCCTGACCAGATTGCTCAACGATGGCGTTGCTGCGACAGTCGCCGACTGGCGCGCGCTGACGCCGGCGCTGATCGAGGCGCAGGCCTCCATCCCAGCGGACGGCTCGCTGCACCGGCTGGACCTCGACCGGCAGTCGGTCTCGCTCCGAGGCGAGACGCGCGACGCCGGCGCTGCGTTGGGCGCTCTGGAAGCATCCGCCGCGTTCACCGGCGCTGCGTTCACCGCGCCTGTCTCCAAGACGCCGGACGGTTCGGACGTCTTCGAGCTCCGCGCCGATCGGCCGGCGAGCAGGGGGGCTGGCGAATGAGCGAGAAGTTCAACGCTAAGCACGTGGTTCTCCTGGCGATCGTGGCGGTGCTCGCGTTCTTCGTCCTGCGCGACCGCACCTCAGCGAGCGCGGATGTTGAGCCCACCGATTCACCCAGGCAGTCGTACATCGATGCCAGCGGTGTCTCGCGCAGCGCCGAATCGCTCATCGCCGATCGCGACCGCTGGGCCTCCGCCAACGACAAGGCGAAGCAACGCTGGAGCGAAACGCTCGAGATGCTGATCCAGGCGCCGAGCGTGAACGTCGCGGAATCGACGCTCCGCGCGATCATCGAAGAAGAGATGCGCACGACAGGTCTCACACTGAGCGTGTCATCGCCGATGCCGAGGCAGACTCCGATCGAGGGCGAGCCCCTGCGCGTGATCGGGCTCACGCTGAACTACGATGCGCCCAACCCCGACGCGGTGCACGCGCTCCTCGACCGGATCGAGAACGCCGCATCGCCGCGCATGGTCATCACCGATCTCGAGATCCGCGGCCCAGGCCGGACCGGCCGATCAGGGCTGCACATCAAGATGGACGTCGCCGCGATGGCGTGGCTGGCGAGCCCTTCGCTGAATGGGGGCGTCGATGGCTGATCGCAACAACACCCAGCCGATCGCAACCGAAAGGCTCACCGCCGGCGGGCAGACCGGCCCTGACGCGATGGACTGGGCGCTCCGCGCAGGCCTGGGACTGCTCGTCCTGAGCGCGGTGTGGTTCGTCGTCGTGCTGATCAAGCCATTGCCAGCAGGGCATGGGCAGGCGCCGCCATCGATCCCGGCGCTCGTTGCGATCCCATCGCACGCCGCGCCGATCGAAGTCAGGCAGCAGCGCCTCGCGGCGCTCGACGAGGGCGGCAACATCTTCGCTGCCGACCGCATGAACTGGCCGATCGAGATTGTCCGGTCGGACGAACCCTCGCCGACGCTCGAGCTGACCTCCGGACGAGGCGCCCAGAGCGCCGCGATCCCGGTCGCGACAGGCGGGCAGGGCATCGACAGCATCGAGCTCGCCGAGAACGTCTCCGTTGCGATCCGCAAGCGCCTCGAACAACTGAAACTCCGAGGCGTCTTCGCCATCGGCGATCAGAAGTCCGCGATGATCGGGCAGAAGTCGAACTTCGCCAGCGAGATCTACCGCGAGGGCGACACCTTCGACGATGGCGAGTGGCGCGTGGTCGCGATCGACGTGGAGCAGGACCGCGTCATCCTCAACCGCTCCGGCCAGAACTTCGAGCTCAAGCTCTACGACGTCGGGATGACAGCGCTCGTCAAGCCCCGCGCGACGATCAGCGCAACGAACGCCAACGGCGATGTCGTGATCGACTTCTCCACGCTCGACAAGGTCGAGGCGGAGCTGCGTGAATCGGGACTCCCCAGGGATCAGATCAACGACCTGATCGCGCTCTCGCAGGGCGATCAGATCACCGACGCCACGCCCGAGGCCGCGGAGGCCGAGCCGGACGCAGAAACGAAGAAGGTCGCCATCCCGCCTGCGATGCCGCCGCACATGGTGCAGCTCTTCAAGGCGATGGCGGAGGGGTCGCGCGATGTCGTCACGCCGGCGCCCAAGAGCGCCCAAGATACGGACGATGCGTCCGAAGCGGACGACACCGACACCGAAGAATCGGACGACGACAGCAACGATTAGCAACGAGTGATCGGCCAGTGTCAGTGACCGGATTCGGTTACGCGCCGGATCTCTTGCACCGTCGTCAGCTCCTGCTGCACCTTCGACATGCCATCCTCGCGGAGCGTGGTCATGCCGCGTTCGAGGCACATGCGCCGGAACTCGGAGACGTTCGGGTTGCGCGCGATGGCGTCGCGGAGCGTGTCGTCAACGACGAGCAGCTCGTAGATACCCAGCCGGCCGGCGTACCCGGTGTTCCGGCACTGCTCGCACCCTGCGCCCTCGGTGATCTTGTCGCTGGGGAGCCCATGCATCTCCAGGAACTCTTTCAGCTCGTCGATCGGCTCGATCGGGGCCTTGCAGTTCTGGCAGATCTTCCGCACGAGCCGCTGGGCGAGCACGCCGTTGAGCGCAGCGCCGACGAGGAAAGGCTCGATCCCGATGTTCACCAGCCGGGTCACCGAACTGGGCGCATCGTTCGTGTGGAGCGTCGAGAGCACCAGGTGGCCGGTCAGCGCCGCCTGCACCGCGGTGGTCGCGGTTTCGAGGTCGCGGATCTCACCGATGAGCACGACGTCCGGGTCCTGGCGCAGCAGCGCCTTGAGCGCCTTGGCGAAGGTCATCCCGATGCGCTCGTGCGTCTGCGTCTGCGTGATGCCGTCCAGGTGGTACTCGATCGGGTCTTCCACCGTCGAGATGTTCATCTTCTGCTTGTCCATCTGGCGCAGCGATGAGTACAGCGTCGTCGTCTTACCAGAGCCGGTCGGCCCGGTGACAAGGATGATCCCGTTGGGCTCGGCGATCTGGTTGTTCCAGATCCGCAGCGTGTTGTCGTCGAGGCCCAGGTCCTCCATCGACACGTTGATCGAGCGCGTATCGAGAATACGCAGCACGATCTTCTCGCCGTGCGGCGTCGGGAGCGTGGACATACGCAGGTCGAGCTTGCGCCCCTGGATGTTGCATCGGATGCGGCCGTCCTGCGGGAGGCGGCGCTCAGCGATGTCCAGGTTCGCCATGATCTTCAGGCGCGATGCGATGGCCGCCGACATGCCGGGTGGCGGGTTCATCGATTCGAACAGGATGCCGTCGATGCGCAGGCGCACCTTGATCCCGCGTTCGCCAGGCTCGATGTGGATATCCGACGCGCCTTCCTTCGAGGCGGTCTGGAGGATGTAGTTCACGTAGCGGATGACCGGCGACTCGGCCGCCTGCTGCTCGAGATCGACCTCCTCGACGTCGTCGTCGGTGATCTGAACATCGTCTTCCTGGATGTCGGAGAGGATGTCCTCGAGGTCCATCTCCTGGCTGTCCGGCTCGCCGAAGAGTTCCAGCATCCGGTTCAGATCAGCACGGCTGATCACCACCGGCTTGATCGACTGGATGCTCAACCGCCGCTTCAGGTCATCGAGCTGGAACACGTCGTCCGGCTTGATGACGCCGACAATCAAACGCATGCCCTCCTCGCGCAGCGGGAGCACCTGGTTCTGCTTGCAGTACTTCGTTGTCAGCCGCTGCAGGTGCTTGCCGCAGACAGCCTGGTCGCCCAGCTCCGGGTCGAGCTGCTCGAAGGGCAGGCCTGCAAGCTCCGCGACGACCTCCTGCACGCCGATCTCGTCGGCGTCCTGGTTGATGAGGATGTCGATCAGCGTCGCGCCGGGGGTCTGCGCCAGCACGCTCTTGGCGAGCGAGAGCTGCGCGCCGGTGATGATCTCCCGGCTCACGAGGATCGAACCGATGTCCGACTTCTCGCCAGGCTCCTTCGCTTCAGGCGTGTAGATCGAGGTCAACGCATCTGGCAGATCCGCGTCAGGGTCAACCGGCGCTTCCGGCGGAGCGCCGTGCGGGTAGACCCGATCCTCGGCTGCCGGAGCAGGCGCAGATGCAGGCTCCGGCTCGGCGCTGTAGTCGATGACATCCGAGAACGACGTGTTCGCGTCGTCCGCAGGCTCCGCCGGTGGGGGGGCGTTCCCGCCGCCGGTGTTGTCGTCATCATCACCGATCCCGAGATCGGAGAGCAGGTTGTCGATGTCCGTGTTGCCCAAGGGACGAACCTCCGGTCCGGTTACTCACCAAGGCTGAGGGTGTACAGCTTGCCGTCCACTTCCAGGTTCACGGTCCTGGCGGAGATCGACGTCACGCGGAAGAGCCCCTCGATCATGTCGCCCACGCGGACCGTCTCACCAGAGACCCTCGCGACAGGGGTGCTGCCGAGCAGCACGCTGTTGAGGTCGAGGTCCGCGTACTTGCGCACGATCTCGCGCCGGCGTTCTTCCTGCTCACGGCGGAGCCTGGCTTCCGCCTCGGTCTCGCCGGCCATCGCGACCGGCTGATCGTCGATCACGTGACCGTCGCTGATCAGCTGGAACGGGTTCTTCTGCACCTGGCTCAGCGGGACCTGCTCGAGGTCGCTGTTGCGCAGATCAGCGAGGAGCTCGTCGTCCCGGCCGGTGAAAGCCGAATTGTCGAGCGGGTAGTCGATCTCAACGTTGGTGAACTGGATCTGCGAGCCCAGTCCCATCTTGCGCATCGCGAAGAGGCCGCCGCCTGCCACCGCGACAACGAGCGCGAGGATCAGCACCGAATCCGGGATCGACTTGCGCTTCTCAGGGAGCGCCTGGTCGATGGTCGCGCCGCCGAGCAGCTCGATCGCCACCGCCGCGGAGGAATCCTGGTCCAGGTCATCCCCCATGGGATCGCTGTCCATGCCAGCCATCGACGCCGGAGCGCTGTTGTTCAGTTCGTCGGAAGTCGTGTTCACGAATCAACCCCCCCCTTGTTCTGCTCGAAGTAGATGCTCAGCGTGAACTCCGCCTCGATGACGCCATCGACCTGGTCCGACCGCTTGATCTCCAGCTCCGGGAGCCTGGTGATCCGGTCGAGCCGCTCGACCTCGAGCAGGAAGGTGTAGAAGGCGTCGAAGTCGCCCTCGATCTTCATCTCGAGCGGCTGCTCCATGTACTTGGCCGCGGCCACCGGCTTGGCGGACTTGACCTTGGGCAGCTTGAGGTTGTTGTCGAGCGCGATGTTCGCGACCTGCTGCAGGATGACGTCCACGTCCTTGCCAGAGGGCAGGCGCGACTCGATCACCTTGATCTCGTTCCAGATGTCCTCGTTGATCTGCTTCAGGTCCTCGCTCTTGGCGGTCGCCTCGTCGAGCTTCTGCAGCATCTCTTCCTTGTGCTTGATCTCCTGGTTCGCCTGCGCGATCTCATCGTTCTGCGCCTTGAAGACGAACCACCAGGAGGCCAGCGGGACCGCCAGCAGCACCAGCAGGAACAGGATTTCTCGTGTGCCGAATCGCATCTCAGTGCTCCTTATCGCCCTTGAGCGCGTCAGCGACGGCGTCAAGCACCGTGCGCGGACCCTCGCCCAGCATGTTCAGTCGCGGCGCCTTCAGCGGCTCGATCCGACGCGCGTCGGCATCCGCCAGCAGGTCGGCTTCCATCCGGAACTTGATCAGCCCCTGGTCGTCGATGATCGTCGACTCGCTGTACTTCAGCTCCACGTGGCCCAGCAACTCGCACTGCTGCATCCCCTTGAGGTATTCCGACACTTCCTGGTGCGTCGAGGCAGCGCCGATGATCACCAGCGTGGTCTCGAACTTCGGGGGCTGCGGCTTGGCGGCCTCCGCGGCGGCCTTCGCGTCTTCGGCGCTCGGCGAGCGCGTCAGGCTCTTGGGCTTCTTGCCGGGGGCCGTCTTGGGGGCGGCCGTCTTCACCCGCTTGCTCTCGAGCGTGAACTCGAGCAGCGTGGTCTCTTCCGGCATCCGGTTGATGAACTCCGCCAGGAGGATCGACCGGGGCACGCGCTCGATGAGCGCCGTGGTCAGGCTGGCCTTGTCCACCATCTCGGCGCGTTGCTTCTCGAGGACCTTGAGGGTCTCGATGTCCTTCGCCGCCTGGACGTACCTGGTGTTGATCGCTTCCTGATGACCCTTCACCTCGTTCCAACGCTGGTTCGTGACGAAGAACGCGCCGACGACGCAGATCATCACCACGAAGAAGAGCGTCAGGCAGATCGCGCTGGTGCGGCGCTCCAGACGTTTCTGGATCACGTCTTCAGGGATGAAGCTCGCGCCGCCGCTCTGGAAGGTGTTGTTTCGCATGACTCGTTCACTCCGTCCTGGGCCTCGGTCGCGCCCAGGGATCGTTTCCTTCCGTCAGTAGGTCAATCAGCCGTCCAGACCGGGAAGCAGGCACAGCCCCAGAGGCGTGGCCCATCCCGGCTGTGGTTCGTTCAGGTTCAGGCCCAGCGAGCCGCCGGACTTCTCTTTGCCGAGCCGCGCGAAGGGGTCCGCGATCTGCGTCGGCAGCCGCAGCGTCCTGGCGATCGCGTGGCACAGCGGCTTGCTCCGAGTCTCGCCACCGAGCAGGATCGCCCGGCACACCGGGTCGTCCGGGAAGAGCGAGCGGTAGTACCGCAGGCACATCGAGATCTCGTCCGTGAGGGACTCGACCGACTCGGCGCACTGCGCCTCGATCTCCTTGGGATCAGCGATCGCGCACGCCTGCGCCTCTGCGTCCTCGTCGAATCCATCGACGTGCCCAACACGCATCACGTGCGCTGCGATCTGCCCGCACTTCTTGTGCCGCGCGACCGCCTGATCGAACGATGTCCCGCCGATGCCGATCGTCTTGGCGAAGACGAGCTTCCCGCTCTGCGTGATGATCGCCTTCGTCGAGGTCGCGCTGATATCGAGGTACAGCGTCGGGAACGACGCGTCCTCGCTCTTGTCTGTCATTGCCAGGCACGCGGCGTGCATCGCCAGGTGCTCGCTGAAAACGCCAAGCGTCTCCATCTTGAGTTTCTTGAAGGCCGCGATCTTCTTCAGGACGAGGTCACGCGCCAGCGCGATGCAGATCGTCTCCTGCTTCGAGCCGCTCTGGACCGCGCCCTTGACCGCGATGCTGCGGAAGACCACCCGCGCCGGATCGCAATGCGTGTGCGCGAGCAGCTCCGCGCCGACCGCGGTGTCCAGCGGCACGTCGTCCTGCTTGGGCACGCGGAAGTGATGTACGTACGTCTGCGAAGCGGGGATCGAGCAGACCACCCGCTTGCCCTTGATCCCGGCGCCTTTGAGCAGCTTCGGGAGCGCGTCCATCTGGTATTCCGCCCGGCGCGAATGCTCCAGGCGCAGGTCGCGCGGCGTATCCAACGCAGCAGCGCCGAGGATCTGCTTGCCGTCAGCGCTCAGCTGCAGCGCTTTGAGCGAGGCCACACCGAAGTCCACCGCGATCACAGGCGTTGTGCCGATCATTCCGAATGCCATCCGTTGATCGCTCCCCAGTGCCGGTTCCAGATCCGCCGCCACGCAACATCGCGCAAGGGCGGCCCTTCACCGTCACCATCGACCCCGACGGTGGGGGGATTCACCCGATGAACACGCCGGATCCCGAACAGCCGGAGCGACCGGCGCAGACCGATCGAGCCGTAGCGTCTGAGGCGCAGCAGACAAGGTTCTCGGAACCTGCGTTCAGTTCGTGAGCGTCAGCGCGAGGTCCGCTGTCAGGGCGGATAACCGGTCGAGGGCGCCGGCCAGATCCCACCGCTGCCGATCGCGGTCGCCGGTGGTGTTGCTGATGACGCGGATCTCAAGGCACGGCGCCGCTTGCACCCCCTGAGCGTGCGCCACGCTCAGCGCCGTGAACCCAACCGCGGCGCCCTCCATCGCCTCGGCCAGCGCCCCGGTCCGGTCAACGACCTGCTGCGCGATCTCGTCCGTCCCGGCGCACGTCGAGACCGTCGCCACAGCGCCGACCACGCCCGCCATCGCCCTGCACCGATCCAGCAGCGCTGGATCCGCAGGCGCTGTCAGCCCCAGCGATTCCAACCCAGGGGGCGCCGGCGAGAACCCCATCGACGCGACGTCCGCGAACCCATTGGGCGTCTCGATGCCCTCGTCCGCGTAAACGCTCCGGTCCGCCGCGATGACCTCGCCGATCCCCGGCGATCCATCGACAGGCAGCGCCCCTGCGATCCCGGTGTTGATGATCGCGCCGTGCCGTTCAGGATCGAAGACCGTCGCCACGGCGCCCGCGGCGCACGCCTTGCCCACCCCGGTGACGAGCAGCTCGAATCCCGGCCGCACAGGGATCACCGCCCATCGGCTGAGTCCTGCATGCTCCTCCGCCTGATCGCCCAGACCCCGCAGCACGGCCTCCGCCTCCTTGGGCGCCGCGACCACCAGCAGCGCTGGCCGGTCCGGTCCGATCTCAATTGGTCGCTGCTCCGGCATCGCAGGAGCGTACCAGCGTTGTGGAAACGAATCCCGATCGGCCCATGGAATGGTTCCGCCGCGCCCGCGCGACTAGGCTTGACGCTATGCCCACCCCGCCCTCGACAGCCCGACCCGATACCCCTGCAACGGTGGTCACGCTGGGCAACTTCGATGGCGTCCACCTGGGGCACCAGGCGCTGCTCAGCGCCGCCCGCACCCGCGCCGACGCCTCCGGCCAGCGCGGCAAGGTCATCGCCGCCGCCTTCGCAGAGCACCCTGCGACGATCCTCCGCTCGAAGAAGCTCGCCCCGCCCATCACGCCCTTCGAGCAGCGCGCCGACCTCCTCCGCAAGCACGGCGCTGACGAGGTCATCCCGATCCACCCGACCCCCGAGCTGCTCGCGCTCACGCCAGAGGCATTCATCGATTCCTTCATCAGCGAGCACCAGCCCAACGCCATCGTCGAGGGCGACGACTTCCGCTTCGGCAAGGGCCGAGCAGGTGATACCGAGACACTCCGCGACCTCGCCAACAAGCACAACGTCGAGACGATCATCGTCGATGAGGTCGACGTGGGGCTGACCGACCAGCTCGTTGTCCGCTGCTCGAGCACCATCACCCGCTGGCTGCTCGATCAGGGCCGCGTGGCCGACGCCGCCGTCGTCCTCGGCAGGCCCCACCAGCTCGCAGGGACCGTCGTCCAGGGCGACCGCCGGGGCCGAACGATCGGGTTCCCGACCGCCAACCTGCAGACCGATGCGCTCCCTCCGGCTGACGGCATCTACGCAGGGTTCGCGACGCTCGAGGATGGCGCTGTCTGGCCCGCCGCGATCAGCATCGGGACCAAGCCCACCTTCGATGGCGACGAGCGCGCCGTCGAGGCGTACCTCTGCGGCTGGAACGGCCCTGCAGGCCCAGCGTCAGACAACGAGTACGGCTGGACCTGCACGCTCGACCTGATCGCCTGGATCCGAGGGCAGGTCCGCTTCGAATCGGTGGCGACGCTCGTCGAACAGATCGAGCGCGACGTCGATCAGATCCTCCGCTGTCTCGATACCCTGTCCGCAGCGCCACCCATCACGACCAGAATCGCCTCGCCGAAAGCACTGACATGAGCAACCCAGGGCCGGAAACCCCAACCCACACCGCCAGCGGCGAGTGGGCGTCCTCGATCGACATCAAGGGCATCGCTGACCGCCTCCGCGCCGCCAAGCGCGTCGCGATCCTCACGCACGCCAAACCCGATGGCGACGCGATCGGCTCCACGCTGGGGCTTGCACGCTCGCTCGCGAAACTCGGCGTGGACGCGACACCCTTCTACCTCCCGCCGTGGCCCTACCGGTTCGATCAGATCGTCCGCGACACGCCGGTCGTTCAACTGGGCGCCGACAACGATGCGCACACCATCCCCTGGGAGCCGGACGCGGTCGTCGTTCTCGACACCGGCTCGTGGTCGCAACTGGGTGGCGTCGAGCACTGGCTCCACGATCACAGCGAGAAGACCATCGTCATCGACCACCACCTGCACGGCGATGGCGACACCGCCCCCGCCAAGCTGATCGACACGAAGGCGAGCGCCGCCTGCGAGATCGTCGCGCGCCTCGCGGTTGAACTGCTGGGCGTCGATTCCTCCTCGCAGCTCCCGCGCGAGATCGCCGAGCCGATCTTCATGGGTATCGCGACCGACACCGGCTGGTTCCGCCACTCCAACACGTCGCCGGAAACCCTCCGCGTCGTCGCGGACCTCTTGGACGCAGGCGTCGAGCATGACCGCCTCTTCGCCAACATCGAGCAATCCGATAACGAGGCCCGCCTCCGCCTGCGCGCCGTCGCGCTCGCCTCGCTGGAGATGCACGCCGGCGGACGCGTCGCGATCCAGTCCCTCCGCGGCATCGACTTCGAACGCACCGACGCCCAGCCAGGCGATTCAGGAGGCTTCGTCGAGGACCCGCTCTCGATCGCCGAGGTCCGTGTCAGCGCGATGGTCACCGAGACCGACTGGGGCGCGACGAAGATCTCCCTCCGCTCCAAGCCGGTGGGCGATGAGGACGCGATCGACGTCAACGCCATCGCCCGCAAGTTTGGGGGCGGTGGCCACGCCAGAGCCGCAGGCCTGCGCATCAAGAAGCCCATCGCAGAGGCGCTGCAGATCATCGCAGACACCCTCACCGAGCACGTCGGCTGACATGCCGCCCAACGGGAAGAAACCGATCCGCCGCAGCGGCCCGCCGAAGGGCCGCGGCGCCAAGGGACCGCGCCGCGGCGGCAAGGGCCAGTCCTTCGACAAGCCGCCCATCAGCGTCTTCCCGTCCACGCTCTGGACCTACCCCAGCCAGCATTACGGCGACACCGAGCACGGCGACAAGAACTACGCCGGCGCCACCCCAAGCTGGGTCATCTGGCAACTCCTCGAGCGCTACACGCGCAAAGGCGACCGCATCGTCGACCCCATGTGCGGCTCAGGGACCACGATCGACGTCGCGAACGACCTGGGCCGAACGCCCCGAGGCTTCGACGTGAACCCAACGCGCGCCGAGATCGAGCAGTCCGACGCCCGCTCGCTCCCGCTTCCCAACGCCTGGGCCGACTTCGTCTTCGTCGATCCGCCCTACTCGACGCACATCGATTACTCCGACGAGCCAGGCTGCATCGGCAAGCTCGACGCCAGCGAACCGGGCCCCGATGGCCGCATCGGCGCTGCGTACTACGACGCGATGCGCGAATCGATCAAGGAGATCCACCGCGTCCTGAAGAACCGCAGGTACATGGGGCTCTACGTCTCAGACTCCTACAAGAAGCGCAAGCCCAACTCCGACCGGCCCTCCTTCTGCCCTGTAGGGTTCGAGCTCTTCGCGATCATGCGCGAGTACTTCAAGCCGGTGGACATCATCGCAGTCGTCCGTGGCAACGAGAAACTCACCCGCGGCAACTGGCGCAAGACAGCGATCGAAGAGAACTTTTTCCTCCGGGGCTTCAACTACTGCTTCATCATGAAGAAGGAAGACCCGAAGCCGACGCGGAACCCGAAGCCGGCACGAAAGAAGTAGGCACGCGGTCAGAACCGGAACGATACGCCCGCTCCAGCGAACAGGTCATCCGCCCGGCCGTTGAGGCCGAACCCGACCCGCGCATCGAGCTGCGTGTTGTTGTTCAGCAGGTAGGTCAGCCCGCCGTTGACGTAGTGCTCTGGGCCGGCGCCCGCACCGTTGCGGTAGAACCCGTAATACTCCGCGTACGCGCTCAGCTCGTCGGTGATCGGCGCACCGACAGCCAGCGATGCGCTGAACTCCTCGAACCGATCGCCAGCGCCGTCTTCCAGCGAGGACGCCCCGACGTTCCCCGCGACCGACCACCCCGATTCGCCCAGGTCGTACGCCCACGCGAAGACCACCGCCGGATCGACCTCATCGCTGGTGAACTCGTCCGCGCCTGTCGGCAGCGACAAGCTCGCGAGCACCGCCATCGAGGGCAGCGCACCTTCCTGTTCGCCGAGTTCGAGCTTGAACCCGATGCTCGAATCCGTGAACCCATCGGCGTCGTCTGTGCCGTCATCGGCGTACGCGTAGCTCGGCGCCCCAAGCCGCAGCTCGAACCCCTCCGCGAGCCCGAGCCGGAGCAGCGCCTCCGGCGCAGTAATCGACTGCGCGTGCTCCCCGCCGCCAGCGCCATCGCGCGTGAACGTCAGCCCGGCTTCCAGCTGCACCCGGCCCAGCGGGACCGCCAGCGTGCTCTCGGTGAAGTCCGGCCGGTCGGTGACCAGCGGCTCATCGATGGGCGCCGAGGGAATCCCGAAGAGCCCACGCTCCGGTTCGGCATGCTCCGCCTCCTGCGCCAGGCAGCAGGGGGCGAGGGCGAGCAGCAGTGCGGTGGATGGTGCGAAATGGGGCATCGGGTGGGCTCCGGTGTAGTGGTTGCTACAAATAATGTAGCGCATGCTACAAATCAGAGCCGCCGAGGTCAACCCGGAGACTCTCCCGGT
>CAYGNN010000004.1:33448-41855 GCA_964351165.1 uncultured Phycisphaeraceae bacterium | reverse complement strand
GGAGCTGGCGGACCTTGGGATCGCGGTTGATGACGGCCTGTGCGATCGGCTGACTGGGTTGATCGAATCGCACATGGAGAACCCTGGGGTGCGGCACAGCGTGGTGCTGATCGAAGGCAAGGCGCCGATGCACGGCGACGACGGCAAGCTCGTGATCTTCGCGAAGTTTGATCCGGAACAGAACAAGGGGTTGATCGACACGCCGCAGCCTGACCTCGACGATGATGAGGTGGTCGATCACCGCGAGCGGTCGGCGTTCCAGTTGGTCGAGGCTGGCGAGCAGATCGGCCGGTTGCGTCATCCGACGCTGGGTGTGGATGGCGTGAACGTCTTCGGGAAACCGATCACGGCCAAGGACGGGAAGCCGGTCGTTGTGCACGCGGATGAATCGGTGACAGTCCATGAGGACGGCGTGATCGAGGCGGCGGTCTCCGGCGTCGTGCAGGTCGATGGGAACAGGATCTGCGTGCTCCAGAGCCTGGATGTTCCCGGCCATGTCGATTTCACGACAGGGCACATCAACTTCCCAGGCGATGTCATCGTTGGCGGTGGCGTCAAGGACCAGTTCCGCGTGATCGCCAACCGGGACATCGTGGTGAAGCGTCTGGTCGAGGCGGCGACGCTGCGGGCCGGTCGGGATCTGCGGCTGGAGGGCGGCGCGGCCTGCCGGGAAAAGGGCCTGCTCGTTGCTGACCGGCATGCCGAGGCGCGCTACCTGAACGAGTGCGATCTGCGGATCGGTGGGGACCTGGCGGTGCAGAAGGAGATCATCAACTCCAATCTGGTCGTTGGTGGATCGCTGCTCTCATCCAAGTGCACGCTCATCGGTGGGACAGCGACGATCACCGGCAAGTGCGAGCTGCAGGAGGCAGGCTCGGAGCGCGGGACGCCGACACGGATCATCGTGGGGGGCAAGCCTGAAGCGGAGCGGCTCGACGATTCGGCGCGCGCGCTGCTGCAGGAGATCGCCGGGCGCATCAAGGATGCGGAGGCGGTCAAGGAGCGCCTCATGGAGCAGGGCGCTGCGGAATCGAGGGTGCTGACGGACAAGGTGCTGGCGATCGACGCGGAGGTCGACGGGTACCGCAAGCTGGAGGCGTCGCTCAACCAGGCGGTCGGCGGGATGCGGGCGGCGGTGGAGACGATCTCCAGCGTGGACGTGCTGATCCGGAAGCTGCTCTGGCGGGGGACCCGCATCACGACGCTCGAGTGGGACGTGGTTGTCCGGGAATCGGTGCAGGGGCCGCTGCGGATCACCTGCGAACCGGGCGAAGCCCCGATTCTGAGGGATCTTTCTTCGGGATCAGCCGTAGAACTGTCGACGGTGGCTGATGTTCGTTCACGGACCGGGGATCAGGCCGCCGATGAGGCTGTGGCGGCCTGAATTTCACGTTGGTCCGGAGGAATGGCCCTGTCGTCTTCTATTGATGGGGGCCATCGCAACGACATGCCCAGACTGAATCGATTCCTTGCCCTGGTCCTGCTGCTCGGCGCTCTGCTCGTCTCGGGCTCCGTCTGGCCTGTCTCGGCGCAGGAGGAGGGGGCTGCGGCGCCCACCGCGTACGTTCCTTTGGAGCCTGGGCCGGTGATCGTCATGCTCAAAACCGGCGAGCAGATGCGCGGCACGCTCATCGAGGATCGGCCCAGCGGCGTGAAGCTGATGGTGGCGGAGATCGAGGTCCGCGTGCCGAGGGATCGGATCGAGGCGGTCTACCCTGAGAACGACATCATGGAGCGGTACCGCCTGCTGCGGGAGTCGATCCCGCCTGGCGACGTGGAGCAGATCCTGTTCCTCGCGGAGTGGCTCCGCAGGAATGACATGCTCGACGAGGCGCTCGCGGAGACGGAGTCGGCGCTCAAGGCGGATCCCTCCGACAGCGACGCGATCCGGATGCGTCGCCTGGTGGAACAGCAGATCAAGATGCGCGATCGGGCCAAAGAGCGACGCGAGCGCGCTGCTGAAGGCGGCGCTGGCGAAGAGCGGCGCACCGGCGCGGCGCTGCGGCAGCGGCGGGGTGAGTTCCCGCTGATCACAGAGAAGGACGCCAACCTGATCAAGGTCTTCGAGGTGAACCTCGCGGCTCCTCCCAAGATGGTCATCGAGAAAGAAACGATCGATGCGCTGCTCGATGGGTACGGCGGCCGGCTCGGCGTGCCTTCGAGCAACGAGGGGCGGGCGACGTTCTACAGCAAGCCTCCGGCTGAGATCCTGGGGATCATGTACAGGCTCAGGGCGCGCGATCTGTACGCGGATGTCCGCGTGCTGGATGTCCCCCAGTCGTTGAAGACGTTCCGGGATTCGGTGAACTCGACGTGGCTGGTGAACTCCTGCGCGACTTCCCGCTGTCACGGCGGGGTGGAGGCTGGGGCCCTGCGGCTGGCGAATCGCAAGCCTTCTGCGGAGCGGTCCTTCCTGACGAATTTCCTGATCCTCGAGCGGCACACGCTGGCGGATGGGACTCCGATGATCAACTACGAGTCACCGGCGTCGTCGCCGCTGCTGCAGATGACGCTGCCGAGGCACGAGTCGCTCTTCCCGCACCCCAAGGTGAAGCGCTGGCGGCCGGTCTTCTCGAACACCAACGCCAGGCGGTACCAGCAGGCGGTGGATTGGATCGAGGGGATGTACAAGCCGCGGCCGACGTACCCCATCGAGTACGAGGCGCCCACGGGGCGTGCCCCCGGCGCTGGCGACGATTCCGGCGGTGAATCCACGGATTCGCCGGAACCGGGCGAGGCCCCGATCGAACGCTAAGGGCCGCTGGCGGGCGTCTGTTGAGGCCCCCTGAGCGGTCATGCCGGGGCGTCCCCTGAGTGGGGAAGGCCCCTGATGGCGTGCTACACTGTGCGGCCCAGGCCCGGGCCCCGGTCCGGCCCCCAATCGAATGCACGAATCCGGCGCTGATGGCCGGCAGGAGTTTGGATGATTCAGCAGAAGCAATCGCGCCAGTTGGCGGCTCGCACCTTCGCGGCTCTGGCCCTCTCCGGGCTGGTCCTGTCAACGGTCGGCTGCGATGAGGACGATCAGGCCAACGCGACCATCACCGAGGCGAGCCACCTCATCGCGGCGGTCAACGCCGGCGGCGGGCAATCGGCCAACGCCCCGCATCGCGAGGACACCTACGACCGGGTGATCTCGATGCTGCGTCCGGTGGTCAGCGGTTCGAGCGACGCGACGAAGGCCTCGGCGCAGGTGATCGTCGCGCAGGCGCAGGCCGGCAAGGGCCGGATCCAGAGCGGTCAGGCCTCAGCGCTGGAGAACCAGTGCTCGCTGATGATCTCCAGGGCGCACAACGAGGCGGACCTGTTCGCCTCGCATTCGGCGCTGGCGTCGGCGCTCGTCGCCTACGACATGCAGCCGGAGTTCGAGGAGATCTCGACGCAGAACGACGCGGTCGCTGAAGAGATCGAGACGGTCCGCGCCAGGATCCGCGGGATCGACGAACGCGTCGCCCAGTTGCAGGAGCGTGCGGACGCTGCGCGGGAAGAGGCGGCCAGCCGCCAGCGGCACGAGACAGAGCTCCGTGCCGAGGCGGTGCACGTGGGCGCTGAGGAACGCAAGCAGATGATCACCGAGGCGGTGGGCTACCAGCGCGAGGCGGACGCCTTCGAGGCGGAGTACGTCATGGTGGAGGCTGGGATCGAGCAGCTCCGGCAGACGCGCGTGAGCGTGCAGGCGGATCTGGATCGGCTCGCCACGCAGCGGACCCTGCTGGAAGAGGCGGACCGCAACGCGCAGCTGCGGATGCAGGTCGCCAGCGACGAATCGGAGGCCGCGGAAGAGGCGGCGTTCGAGGCGGCGCGCCGACTTCGGACGATCGTCCGCGAGATCGAGACCCTGCGCAGCGGCGCCCTCGTTGAGGCGTACACCGCCGCGGAAGAAACGCTGCGAAGCGCCGCGTCCTCGATGTCTGCTGGCGCTCGCGCCGACCGGAGCAGAGAGGGCAAGGATTCCAACAGCGTCACCAGCGGCCTGATCTACCAGTCGCTGGGCGAGCTGCACAAGACGAGGGCGACCGGCGCTGCTGGGTACGCGGCGCTGCTCGATCGCCTGACGAACCTGGAGCCCTCGCCGCCGGACCGGAACGATTACCTTGGGATGCTCGACCGCACCGAGTCGGCGCTCGACGAGGCGCTGGCCGCGGCGGATGAGGCGTTCGTTGAGGCCGCTGATGCGCTCGAGGGCGTGGGCGGGTCCGACGCGATGCGTGAGCGGATCGACCGCGTGGTGACGTCGCTGCGCGGCGAAGCATCGGAGATTCCCGGCGACGACGCCGGCGAGACCGATGACTTCGAAGGCTGATCCAGATCGACCGATCCTGTTCGGCGTTCTCCCGAGGGCGCAACAACATGACACCAACAGAACCGACCGCCGGCGAGAGTTTCTCCGTTGACCTGCCTGAGGTGCAGATGCACGTCGTCAGGCCCAACGAACCTGTGACCGGCAAGGTCGTGCGTTCGGAGCTTTGCACGCACGGCGGGTCGAAATCAGCGGGGATCGTCCGGCACGTCGAGATCGATGTCTCCGGGACGCCCCTGGCAGGCTCCTTCTGCGCCGGGCAGTCCTTCGGCGTCATCGCACCTGGGACCGACGAGAACGGCAAGCCGCACAAGGTCCGGCTGTACTCGATCGCGTCGCCTTCAGGGGGTGAGGACGGCGCTGGTAATGTGCTCGCGACGACCGTCAAGCGCGTCTTCGAGGAGCTGGGCGATGGGCACAAGATGTACTCAGGCGTCGCGTCGAACCACATCTGTGATCTTGAGGTGGGCGACCCGATCCTGGTCGCTGGCCCCAATGGGAAGCGTTTCCTGCTGCCGGCCAAGCCGGAGGAGCACGATTACATCTTCATCGCCACCGGCACCGGCATCGCGCCCTTCCGGGGGATGATCGCGGACCTGCTGGGCAAGGTCGATCGGAACGTGACCCTCATCATGGGCGCGCCCTACGAGACAGACCTGCTGTACCACGAACACTTCCGGATGCTCGACCGCGAGCACGAGCGGTTCCGGTACGTCACCGCGCTGAGCCGCGAGGTGGTGGGGGATCATCCGAAGGAGTACGTCGACGGCGCGCTCGCGAGGGCTGAGGACACGGTCGGCGACTCGATCCGGGCAGGCGATTCGCTCGTGTACGTGTGCGGCATCGCCGGGATGGAACTGGGCGTGCTGCGGACGCTGGCGACGATGCTCGAATCGGACCCTGCTGCGTTGGCGCGGTACATGGAGATCGAGGCGGACGCCCTGGCGGACAAGGCCTCCTGGGACCGCAGGATGATCCACAGGGCGATCAAGCCGACCAGGCGGGTCTTCCTCGAGGTGTACTGAGCTTCACCCGGCCTGCGGGATCTCCGATCAAATCAATATGGAGTCGGATGGCGCCGGCGCCCTGTTCCCCTCGCATAGGTTCCCATGATGCAACGCCAAACTGCAATCGCTGTTCCTGCTCTGATCGCTGCCTGGGCTGTTGCGGGCAACGCGCTCGCGCAGGGGACGCTGCTCGTCAGCAGCGACTTCGGGCATGAGGTCCTCCGCTACGACGCGGCGACCGGCGACTTCGTGGACACGTTCATCCCGGCGGCGATGAGCGGCGGGCTGAACGAGCCGCACGGCATCCTGACGGTGGGCGACACGGTGCTCGTGTCGAGCTTCGCCAACGATCGGATCCTGCGCTACGACGCGGCGACTGGCGCGTTCATTGATCTGTTCATCGACAACTCGAATGGGCTCAACGCGCCGGTCGTGCTGCTGCTCGGTCCGGACGGCGCGCTGTACGTCACGAGCCAGGTCAGCGATGAGGTGCACCGGTACGACCCGATCACCGGGGCGTTCATCGATGTGTTCGTCAGCGCCGGCAGCGGGGGGCTCGACGGCCCAAGCGGGATGGCGTTCGGCCCGGACGGCCGGCTGTACGTCGCCGGCCGGTACAGCGCTGATGTCATCGCCTACGACGGTGCGAGCGGCGCCTTCGATGCGGTTGTCGTTGACGGTTCCGATGGGCTGTCATCAGGCAACACGTTCGGCATCGCGTTCGATGCGAGCGGTGACCTCTACATCGCCTCCGGTGGGCAGATCCACCGGGCCGATGTCGGGACAGGCGCGGTGCTTGGGACGATCGGCGTCTCGTCGATCGGGCTGGAGATCGGCCCTGATGGCGATCTGTACGCGGCGCGGGGCGGCGCGAATCAGCTGGCGCACATCGACGTGACGACAGAAACAGTCGTGACGAGCAGCTTCCTTGGCGCTGGCGCGAATGCGCCGAACCTGGCGAACTTCTTCCACTTCACGCCAGGGATCGCAGGGGATATCAACGGCGATGGCGTTGTCGATACCGCGGATCTCGGGATCCTGATCGGCGCGTTCGGGACCATGGGAGGACCGGCGGATCTCAACAACGATGGCGTTGTTGATACGGCGGACCTCGGGATCCTGATCAGCAATTTCGGTTGAGCAGCCCTCGCTTGCTTAGGGGCACGAATCCCCGAACTGACCGATGAGCACGCCCAGGTCTGCGGTGTCCACCGCGCCGTCGCCGTTGATGTCCGCATCAGGGTCGCTGGAGCCGAAGGCCGCGATGAGGATGCCAAGGTCGGCGGTGTCCACCATGCAGTCCCCGTTGATGTCGCCGGTGGGGCCGGTCGGTCCCTGGCAGCTGTCGAGGACGCCGTCCTGATCGAGGTCGAGCATCGCGTCGTCGAGGATCTCCTGCAGGTCGAGGATCATGTTGTCGTTGCAGTCGTCCTGCGGACCTGTGTAGACAGCGAGGAACTCGGTGAAGTCGTCGTCGTCGACGTCGGCGTCGCCATCGAGGTCCATGGCTTCATCGCCCGGCGCGTAGATGCCCTGGTGGTACGCCGCGGCGAATGCGACGAAGTCATCGAGCAGCACGGAGCCATCGTTGTTGTCATCACCGAGGCGGCTCGGCGGGTACAGCGTCCAGGTCTGCCCTGCGGGGTAGCCGGAGAGCGAGCGAGTCGTGCCGCCCGGCCAGAGGGCGTCGATCGAACCAGCGGTGGTGTTGGCGCCGAGACCGAACTGCAGGAGCAGCTCGTTCTGGCTCTTGTACGAGTTGCCGCCAGCGAAGACCTCGCGGATGAGGTCGTTGCCGCCATTGTTGATGGTGACGACGGTCCCGATGCCGTTGGTGTTGGCGCCCTCGCCAACGACATCGAACTTGATCCAGTTGTTGTTCTCGCCCTCGTGGTTGATGTAGAGGATGAGCTGCTCGCCCAGGTTGGGCACGAGGATGTCCTGATCGCCGTCGTTGTCGACATCCGCGACGGCAAGACCGTAGCTGGCGCCGCTGACATTGACGCCGAGCGCGGGGCCCAGGTCGGAGACAGGGAACGAGCCGCCGTTGACGTACAGCCGGTTCTCCTGGTTGCTGTTGCAGACGTAGAGGTCCTGCGTTTCGTTGTTGTCGTAGTCGAAGAAGTGCGCGGCCCAGCCGACTCGGTAGGAGCGCACGCCGCAGAAGTCGGCGGACTCGACGAAGGAGCCGCCGCCCATGTTGAGGTAGAGATCGGTGCCGAGGTGGATGTTGGTGGGGTAGAGGTCGTTGAGGCCGTTGCCGTCGAAGTCGCCGATGCCGACGCCCATGGAGTCGTAGTTGGCTGCGACTCCCGCGGTGGCGGTGATGTCGGTGAAGCCGCCCATGCCGTCGTTCTCGAAGAGGTGGTTCTCGGTGCCGGCGGTATACCCCTTGTCGGTGGAGAGGTAGAGGTCGGCGTCGCCATCGAGGTCGTGGTCGAAGAAGATGACCTGCAGCGTGGGCGAGTTGGCGTCGTCCACGCCGAGCGTTGCAGCGACATCGACGAAGGTGCCATCGCCCTGGTTGCGGTACAGGTGGTTCTGCTCGGTCGCGTTCTGCGCGTGCGTGGGGAGGAAGCGGCCGGTGTAGTTGCCGACGTAGAGGTCCACCCAGCCGTCGTTGTCGTAATCGGCCCAGGAGCAACCGATCGTGGCGCTGAGCGCCGTTCCGGCGATGCCGGCGGCGGCCGCGACATCGGTGAAGGTGAATGCGCCGTCGTTGCGAAGCAGCACGTCCTGCTGGCCGATGTTGCCGATGAAGATGTCGAGGTCGCCGTCGCCGTCGTAATCAGCGGCGATCACGCTGGAGGCTGCAGGGAGCGAGGGCGCGCCGCTGGTCGCGAAGCGGTCGGTGAAGAATCCGGAGCCATCGTTCTCGTAGATCCCGAGGGCGCCGCCGGCTTTGCCGATCGCGACGATGTCGGGATCGCCGTCATTATCGAGGTCGGCGAACATGACGCCGATGCCGATGAAGTCGCTCCCGAATGGCGAGACCGCGGAGACGACATACGTCAGCCCCCTTGTGGTGCTCTCTTCGGTAAAGGGCGTTGGCATCGCGGTCGCGATGGTTGCGGTGCAACCGAGCGCAGCGGCGAGCATG
>CAYGNN010000004.1:4932-33348 GCA_964351165.1 uncultured Phycisphaeraceae bacterium | reverse complement strand
CTGCGCCAGAGGCGATCGAGGTCCTCGCGCTGGATGGGGGTGACCACCAGGCCGGTGCCCATGTTCTTTCTGATGATCGCCCCTTCGCCATCGAGCGTGATGGCGTCCTCTGCGGCGTCCTCGGAACGCTTCGTGGTCAGCGTCCACCTCGGGCGGCTGGGCTGCGAGTTTGCGGCGAGGTCGAGTTGGTCCGTGCGGAGCTCGATGTCGGAGCCGCTGGTCTGGTACTGGTAGAACTGCATCGGGTCGATCGCGCGGGCGTTGACGAGCAGCGCCGGGAGCAGGTACGCCTCGACCTGGTTGCAGTAGCCGGTGGCCGGTTTGCGCCACTGCTTGACAATGGGTGTGGACGCAGGGACGTCCACGATGACCTTGATATCCGAGCCTTCTCGCGCGCCGGTCTCGGTCCAGCCCATCTCGTTTTTCCCTTCTTTGACGATCATTCTGATCGCCCACGCCTCGCTCTTGCGGTCGGCGCGGAGGAAGAAGACAGACTCGCTCTCGATGATCCGGCCATCATTGAGCGCCCTGGCGTGGACGCTGACGATGTACCCCTCCTCCTGATCGATGGGGGACCACCTCGAGCGCGGCTTGCGCGGATCGAGCTCGCCCCGGTTGCCCTCGCGGGAAGAGACGAACTGGAACGCGACCTCCTCGGCGTCGCTGGGAGCGCCGTTGGCCGCCGGTCGGTAGACGCGGTAGAGCACCGGCTCAGGGGTGAGGGCTGCGAGATAATCTTCTTGAGTCAGCGCGGACAGGAACGCCTCGCCAGCCTGCAGGCCGGCCTTGCGTTCCTGGGCGAGCGCGAGCGGATCGCGGAATTTCGCTGTCGCGAGGGAGGCTTCGTAGGTCGCGACGGCAGAGTCGAAGGCTTCCTCGGTGGTATCGAGCTGGAAGACAGCGAACTGGCCAGGGGCGGTCTGGATGATCGTGTATCCGGTGCGGATCTCGCCGCCATCGATGCGATCCAGGGCGCTGTAGAAGCGGTCCGCCGGGCGATCGCCGATTTCTAACGCTCTGTCACGGCTGAGGATGCGCGTTCCGGAGCCGACCGTCCGGCCAGATCGGGCGTCCCGCTGCGATCGGCGGCTGAGGAGGCCCTCGATCAGGCTCTCGGCGACGGCGTTGGCGGAGAGGGTGAGGTCACGGCTCGATCGGACTGAGAAGGACAGGAGCCAGGTGTTGTCCTTCGCCTTGGCTTTGAATCCCTTGGTCGAGCCGCCGATCTGGTTTTCCTCGATCGCACTGCCGAGCGGTAAATTGACCGTAAGGCCAATGCTTTCAATATGATACGGCGTGTCGGCGAGTTCTGCAGGGGTGATTGCAGAGGTCTGAGCCGCAGCGGTGGGGGCGAGCAGGGAAGTGAACCCCAGGCAGAGGACGGCGAGCGTCAGCGCGGCGAGGCGGGCGGGATTGGTGTTGTTGATTCGCATGGGGGGGAGGGCTGGTGTGGCGCCGGTTCAGCGGCAGAGATCGGTGAATCTGTGGAGCCGCGGTTGGTGGTTCTTCCACAACTGAAGCGGCGTCATCTTGTACCGGAGAATCGGCCGCAGGTGGAGGGCGGCTTGATCTCTTGATATTGAGGCGGATTGGACGGAAAAAGCAGGGTCAAACGGG
Organism: uncultured Phycisphaeraceae bacterium; assembly: GCA_964351165.1. Classification (GTDB taxonomy): domain Bacteria; phylum Planctomycetota; class Phycisphaerae; order Phycisphaerales; family UBA1924; genus JACKHE01. The sequence goes on along the minus strand of CAYGNN010000004.1, from coordinate 31,731 downwards.
AGATCGGCAGGGCGGGGCTCCCGGTGGAAGCCTGGCGGAGAAAAAACGGATTCCCGGGCGGCTTGACACGGGCAGGGAGATTCCTACATTTCCCGGTTCCCTGTCGCCTCTGGCGGCGTGGTGGGGCGTGTCCGCACGTTCGCGTCGGGCATCATTTCGTTTCAGCAGTGTTTGGCGGCCCAAGGGCGTCATCGTTGCGTCAAGACCTTTGACGCATCGGGCACCCCGGTGGTTCGCTTCGCATCTTTTTTCGCTCGCGTCGTGTGTACGCCGCGAGCGTCTGGTTCGTTCGCAACAGCCGGTTGTCTTGCAATCGGCAAACTTTGGAAGACTCATGAGCGCAGGCAGGATCAGAATCAGAATGGAGGCCTACGACCACCAGGCCCTCGATTCGTCCGCGAAAGAAATCGTGGACCACGCCAAGCGGACGGAGGCGAAGGTCTCCGGCCCGGTCCCGCTGCCGACGCGCGTCGAGCGCTACACGGTGCTCCGCGGTCCGTTCATCGACAAGAAGTCGCGCGAACAGTTTGAGATCCGTACGCACAAACGAATCCTAGAGGCGCTCACCCGTCTTGTTGTTCCTGCCGGCGTCTTCGTGAAGATCAAGGCCTGACCGCCAAGCAATACACAGGCCGAGACCCGGGAACGGGGCTCGGCCTTTTCAATCGACTCGCGTTCCTCTGCTGCTTCTCCGGGTGTTCCGGAGGGCGGGCAAGAACAACACGCAGGCGGCTTCCATCGGAAGCTGAGCTGCAACGAACGGACGGACACCGATGGGCACGATGGTTCTTGGCAAGAAGGTCGGCATGACTCGCTTCTTCACCGAAGAGGCGAAGAGTGTGCCTGTGACTGTCATCCAGGTCGGCCCCTGTGTTGTCACCCAGCTCCGCACGATGGAGAAGGATGGCTACACCGCGGTGCAGATCGGCTACGGCGAGATCCAGGCCCGCAACTCGACGATGCCCCTCATCGGGCACGACGCCAAGGCCGGCACGGCCCCCAAGCGCGTCCATCGCGAGTTCCGCGTCACGGAGGACGAGCTGGCCAACTACGAGGTTGGTCAGGAGCTGGGCGCCGGCACGCTCGAGGGCCTCGCGTTTGTTGACGCCATCGGCATCAGCAAGGGCAAGGGGTTCCAGGGCCAGATGAAGCGTCACAACTTCTCCGGTCTGGAAGCCTCGCACGGCGTTGAGCGCAAGCACCGCACCGGTGGCTCCATCGGTGGTGGCGGCGCCAACCTTGGTACCGGCCCCCGCGTCAAGAAGGGCAAGCGCATGGCTGGTCACATGGGTGACGAGCGTGTGACGGTCCGTTCGCTGGATGTCGTCAAGATCGACACCGAGAACAACCTGGTCCTCGTCAAGGGCCCTGTTCCCGGTCACAACAACGCGGTGATCGAACTCCGCACGCCGACGAGGCTGTACACGCCCAAGGCACGCAAGCAGAAGGCGCTCGGCTAACGAGCGCGATCGGATCAGAGAAGACAGGCAGGGCGTTCGAAAACGCCCTCGCCGGCCCGGAAGGTCAACGGAAACCCCCGGGCGCCACAACGCACGCAACCCCAGGCCGCCGAGTCAATGCCGGCGCCAACCGCGAACGCTCGCAGGTTGGCCCCGGCCAAGGCGAGAGGCGGTGGAGGCAAGGATCAAGCAATGGAAGTTCCTGTTCTCAATCAATCAGGCAAAGAGGTCGGCAAGATCTCAATTGATGAAGCATCACTCGGTGGTTGCGTGAACCCCGCTCTGATCAAGCAGGCGTACGTCCGCTACCACGCCAACCAGAGGCAGGGCTCGGCTCGCACGAAGAGCCGCGGCATGGTCTCTGGTTCGACCCGTAAGATCTACAAGCAGAAGGGCACCGGCCGCGCCCGCATGGGTCAGGTCCGCTCGAACCTCCGCAAGGGCGGCGGCATGGCCTTCGCGAAGAAGAAGAAGCGCGAGGACTTCCGCCTGGACATGCCTGTCAAGATGCGCCGCAAGGCGAACCGCAACGCCCTGCTGGCGAAGCTTCTTGATGGCGAGGTCAAGGTGATGGACAGCCTGTCCTTCAAGAGCCCCAAGACGAGCGAGTTCCGCGCGATGCTCGAGGCGCTGGGCATCAACCGCACGTGCCTCGTCGCCCTCAACAAAGACAACACGGAGGCGATCCTCTCGTCGCGCAACATCGAGAACGTCGATGTCTGCCCTGCGCACGAGATCACCGTCTTCAACATGCTCAACCACCGCTTCCTCGTCATCAGCAAGGACGAGCTCGAGGCGTGGCTGAGCGGTCCCAGTTCGAAGACCGACAAGTCGGCCAAGGCCGGCGCCAGCAAGGGAGGGAACTGATGCAGAACCCAACCCACGTGATCAAGAAGCCCCTCCTGACGGAGAAGGGCACGTTCGCCACGAGCGAGTTCAACAGGCACTGCTTCCTGGTTGACCGCAGGGCCCGCAAGGACGCCATCAAGGCGGCCGTCGAGGAGCTCTACGGCGTCCGCGTGCTCAACGTCGCCACCCAGAACCGCAAGGGCAAGCGCAAGCGGACCCGGTTCGGTTGGGTTGTCGAGTCCACGACCAAGAAGGCCACCGTCAAGATCCATCCCGACGACACCATCGAGCTGCTGTAAGGACGTTCCAATGCCGATTCGCCAATACAAACCAACCAGCAACGGGCGTCGCGATGCCTCGGTGAACATGCACACCGAGGTCACCAAGAACCGGCCCGAGAAGTCGCTGTGCGAGCCGATCAAGAAGAACGGCGGCCGCAACCACCACGGCAAGATCACCGTGCAGGGCCGCGGCGGCGGTCACAAGCGGAACTACCGCAAGATCGACTTCAAGCGCCGCGACCGCATCGGGATCCCCGCGACGGTCATCGGGATCGAGTACGACCCCAACCGCACGTGCCACATCGCGCTGCTCCAGTACGAGGACGGCGTCAAGCGCTACATCCTCGCCCCGGTCGGCCTGACCGATGGCGACAAGGTGATCGCGACCGATGAGCCGATCGATCCCAAGCCCGGTGTGTCGATGCTCGTCAAGCACATCCCCACCGGTCTGAACGTGCACAACATCGAGCTCGCGCCGGGCAAGGGCGGCCAGATGTGCCGCAGCGCCGGCGCCTACGCCAGGCTGACGAACAAAGAGGGCAAGTACGCGACGATCGTGCTGCCCTCCGGTGAGATCCGCCAGATCTCGGTCGAGTGCCGCGTGACGATCGGTGTCGTGGGCAACCTCGATCACCAGCAGCGCAAGCTCGGCAAGGCCGGCAAGAGCCGCCACCTCGGGCGCCGCCCGAAGACGCGTGGCGTTGCCCGCAACCACAACGATCACCCCCTGGGTGGTGGTGACGGCAAGTCGAAGGGCAACCGCGCCCCGCAGTCGAAGACCGGCGTCCCCTCCAAGGGCGGCTCCACGAGAAACCGCAAGCAGCACTCCGAGAAGCTGATCATCCGCCGCCGCAAGTCGAAGCGTTACGGGCAGCTCAGGTAAGCAACGGACCATCACCCGGTGGGCGCCCCGCCCTCCGGCCCCAATCAGGATTCATAGACGATGTCACGATCACTGAAAAAAGGCCCCTTTGTGGACGAGAAGCTCTACCTGAAGGTGGAGAAGCAGATCCAGCAGAACACGCGCAAGCCCATCAAGACCTGGGCCCGCGCCTGCACGATCGTCCCGGAGTTCGTCGGCCACACCTTCCAGGTCCACAACGGCCGCATCTTCAACGATGTGTTCGTCACCGAGGACATGGTCGGCCACAAGCTCGGCGAGTTCAGCCCCACCCGGCTGTTCCGCGGTCACACGAACAAGAAGGAAGGCCTCAAGTCCGGCAAGTGATCGTCTCCGCCTGGCTCGGATGAGCCGGCGGGCATCACAGCCCAGCTCTTTGCAGGAATACCACCGTGAAACTCAATTCCACCAAGCTGAAGAACGCCGCCGCCAACGCGGGCGCCACCGTGGAGCAGCTCGCCCAGGCGATCGCTCGCCCAGGGTTCAAGGCCGACAAGGCGGCCTCCGCGATCCGCAACTGGATGGCCGGCAAGGACCACCCGAGGGCCAAGGCGGATGACATCCGCAAGCTCGCCGCTGCGTGCGGCGTCGCGCCCAAGGACCTCGTGACCTTCCAGTCGCGCTCGCGGTTCATGCGTTCGTCCGCCCGCAAGGCGAGGCTCGTCGCGGACCTGATCCGCGGCAAGCGTGTCGATGACGCGATGAACCTGCTGCAGTTCAGCGACAAGCGCGCCTCCGACATGATGACCAAGACGCTCAAGGCCGCGATCTCCGACGCCGAGCACGGCGACGCGGATATCTCCCGCCTGATCGTCTGCGAGTCGCGCATCGACGGCGGCCCGATCATCAAACGATTCCAACCCAAGGACAGGGGTCGGGCGCACCCGATCCGCAAGCGCACCAGCCACTTCGTCATCGCAGTTGAGGAGTCCGCGTAACAATGGGACAGAAGACACATCCATTCGGATTCCGCGTCGGCATCACCGAGGCCCACAAGAGCCGCTGGTACGCCCCCAAGGCGCTGTACGGCGAGCTGCTGGTCGAGGACTACAAGATCCGCAAGTTCCTGGATCACCGCCTGAACCGCGTCCCGCCGTTCGCTGCGGTCTCCGACCTGCAGATCGATCGGACCCGCGAGGAGCTGAAGATCATCATCCGGACCGCGCGTCCCGGACTGGTCATCGGCCCCAAGGGCGCCGAGGTCGATCGTCTCTCCGAGCAGCTGCAGTTCATGACCGGCCGGAAGGTTTCCATCTCGATCATCGAGGTGAAGAACCCGGACGTCGAGGCGCAGCTGATCGCTGAGGGCGTTGCCGAGCAGCTCAAGAAGCGTGCGAGCTTCCGCCGCATCGTGAAGATGCGTTGCGAGGCGGCGATGCAGAACGGCGCCAAGGGCGTGCGTATCCAGGTCTCTGGCCGCCTCGGCGGCGCTGAGATGAGCCGCCGCCTGGACAACAGGCTCGGCGCGCTGCCGCTGTCGACGCTGCAGGCGAACATTGATTACGGGTTCGCAGAGTCCCGCACGACCTACGGCGTCATCGGCGTCAAGGTGTGGGTCTACAAGGGCATGTTCACGGAAGAGAGCACGCAGGAAATCGAATCGAACGCCGCCGGCGCCAAGCCCCGCGCCCGAGGCCGCAGGTAAACAGAAGTACGACCCGCATCGCGTCCGGTTGTGGACGCGGGGCGAAAGGATATTGACCCATGGCCAACATGCCAAAGAGAGTGAAGTTCCGGAAGGAATTCCGTCGCGCCCGCGACCGGAAGGCCTCGAGGGGCAATTACGTCGCGTTCGGCGAGTACGGTCTGCAGGCGCTGGAAGGCACCTGGCTTCCCGCTCGCGTGATCGAGTCCGGCCGTATCGCGGCGCAGCACTACCTCAAGCGTGAGGGCAAGATCTTCATCCGCGTGTTCCCGGACAAGCCGGTGTCGAAGAAGCCGCTCGAGCAGCGCATGGGTAAGGGCAAGGCGGATGTTGATTACTGGGCGGCCAGGGTCAAGCCGGGCACGATGCTCTACGAGATCGCCGGCGTTTCCGAGGACGATGCGCGTGAGGCGCTCCGCCGTATGGCGATGAAGATGCCGGTGCGTTGCCGCTTTGTCGGCCGGAGGATCAGCGTCTGACGAGCCCGGCGAGCCGGTCTCCATACCTGGATCAAGATTATGAAAGCAAACGAAGTCCACAAGCTGAACGACGAAGAGATCACGGTCGAGCTGAAGCGCCTGCACCGGAAGATGTTCGATCTCCGCACGCAGGCCGTCACCGAGAAGATCGAGGACGTCACCCAGTTCACCAAGATCCGCAAGGACATCGCCCGGCTGAACACCGAGCGTTCCATGCGTCGCATCAAGTCCATGCAGGAGGCCTCGGCATGAGCGCCAGCACCACCGAAAAACTAGCGGGCGCCAAGGTCGGCGTTGTCGAGTCGGACAAGCGCGACAAGACCCGCCGTGTGGCGATCCACTTCGTCACGAAGCACCCCAAGTACGGCAAGTACATCCGCCAGCGGACCGTGCTGCACGTGCACGACGAAACGAACGACTCGAAGCTCGGCGATCGCGTCGAGGTCGCGCCGTGCCGCCCCATCAGCAAGACCAAGACCTGGAAGCTCGTTCGCGTCGTCGATCGCGCCCCGGAAAACTAATACAGGAACGCACGAAGGCCACCGAGTTGTCGGGGCCGGAGCCACTGCCATGATCCAACAAGAATCACGATGCGAGGTCGCGGATAACTCGGGCGCCAAGGTCGCCTACGTCATCCGTGTGCTCGGCGGCTCGACCGGCCGCGGGCGCTACACCCGCAAGCAGGCGCACGTGGGCGACAAGGTCGTCTGCTCCGTCAAGAAGGCCCTCCCGGGCTCGGACGTCAAGGCCGGCGACAAGGTCCGCGCCGTCGTCGTCCGCACCAAGTACCCCACGCGTCGCCCCGACGGCTCCACCGTCCGGTTCGACACCAACGCGGTCGTGCTCATCGGCGAGGACGGGAACCCCAAGGGGACCCGCATCTTCGGCGCGGTGGCCCGCGAGCTGCGTGATCGCAACTACATGAAGATCGTCTCGCTGGCGACGGAGGTGGTGTGAGATGCCCAGGCACGTACGTAAAGGCGATTCGGTGATCGTCACCAGCGGCAAGGACAAGGGCAAGACCGGCGAGGTCCTGCACGTCTACCCGGAGGATGACCGCGTCCTGGTCCAGGGCGTGAACATGGTCACCAAGAACATCAAGCCCACGCAGGCGAACCCGCAGGGGGGCGTCATCCACCGCGAGGCGACGATCCACATCAGCAACGTCTCCCCGGTTGTTGACGGCAAGCCCTCCCGCGTCCGCTTCGAGAAGAAGTCGGATGGCAGCAAGGTCCGCGTCGCGGTCCGCGGCGGCGGCGAGCTCGGCGTGATTCACGGCCCGCGTGACAAGAAGGCCGGCGGCTCGACCCCCGCAGGCGGCGCGACCAGGAAGAAGACCAGCAAGAAGAAGGCGTCTTCCAAGAAGTCTGCTTCGAAGAAGGCCTCCGCCAAGAAGACCACGAAGAAGACGACCAAGAAGACCGCGAAGAAAGCGGCCAGCAAGAAGAGCGAGTCCTGACCGATGAGCGAAGCAGCAACACAAACCCGATCCGAAGCGCCCCGTCTCAAGACGCGGTACGACTCCGAGATCCGTCCGGCGCTGGGCAAGAAGTTCGGTTGCACGAACTCCATGAGCCAGCCGCGGATCGACAAGGTCGTCCTGAACGTCAACATGGGCCGCCACCTCGACGGCACCAAGGTCCCGGCGAACGTCAAGGACACGATCATCGAGACCCTGACGACCATCTCCGGCCAGCAGCCGGTCGTCGTCAAGGCCGCGAAGTCGGTGTCGAACTTCAAGGTCCGCGAGGGCTACGAGACGGCGGTCCGCGTCACGCTCCGCAGGGAGAAGATGTGGGACTTCCTCGATCGCCTGATCAACCTGTACACGCCCCGCATCAAGGACTTCCGCGGCCTCAAGGACACGAGCTTTGACGCCGGCGGGAACTACTCGTTCGGCCTGAACGAGCAGGCGGTTTTCCCTGAGATCGACATGGGCAAGACCAACTTCGTGCACGGCATGAACATCAACGTCGTGTTCAACAACTCAACCGCCGAGATGAGCCGCTTCGCGCTGGCCGAGCTCGGCATGCCTTTCCGCAAGCCGGAGGAGAAGTAACCAATGGCCACCAAAGCGCAGATCGCCAAGTCCCGTCGCGAGCCCAAGTTCAGCACCCGCAAGGTGCGCCGGTGCGAGATCTCCGGCCGCCCCAGGGGCGTGTACCGCAAGTTCCGCGTGAGCCGCATCGTGCTCCGTGAGCTGGCGCTCAAGGGAATGGTTCCCGGGATGAAGAAGTCGAGCTGGTGACCACCGGGGCGCCGGCCAGGACCGGGCGCCCAGCAACGAACGACACTGGAACAAACACCAATGGCATTCAACGACCCAATTTCTGACATGCTCACCCGCATCCGCAACGCGGCGCGGAACCGCATGAAGACCGTCAACTGCCTCAACAGCAAGGCGTGCCGAGGCATCGCCGACGTGCTGCAGTCCGAGGGCTACATCACCGGCTACGACGTCATCGAAGACGGCAAGCAGGGGATCATCCGCGTCACGCTCAAGTACGGGCCCCGCGGCGAGACCATCCTGCACGCCCTGAAGCGCGACTCGAAGCCAGGCTGCCGCGTCTACCGCAAGGTTGAGGAGCTCGAGCGCCCGCAGCAGGGCCTGGGCATCAGCATCGTCTCGACGTCCAGGGGCGTCCTTTCTGACCGCAAGTGCCGCGAAGAGCGCGTCGGCGGCGAACTCCTCTGCACCGTTCACTGATTTCGATTCACCGCCCGCCGGGTTCACGGCGCGGCTTCACCGGAGCGACAGCAATGTCCCGCATCGGAAAAAAACCAGTCAGCGTCCCCGCGGGCGTCACCTGCTCGATCAACGGCCGTGAGGTCTCGATCGCCAAGGGCGACAAGACCCTCGCCATCACCCTCCGCCCCGAGATCGATGTCACGTGGGACGAGGGCGAGAAGTCCATCAGCGTCGGCCCCGCCGCCGGGTTCGAGAACAGCCGCGAGGCGCGTGCCTACTGGGGCATGACCCGCGCGCTGATCCAGAACATGGTGATCGGTGTCTCCGAGGGCTACAAGAAGTCGCTCGAGGTCGTCGGCGTCGGTTGGGGCGCGACCATGAAGGGCCAGGCGGTCGAGATGAAGGTCGGCTACGCCAACCCCATCGACGTGCCCATCCCCAGCGGCCTCGACGTGCAGGTGGACAAGCAGTTCATCCACGTCAGCGGTCCTGACAAGCAGATGGTCGGGCAGTTCTGCGCGACCGTCCGCGCTACCCGGAAGCCTGAGCCCTACACCGGCCGCGGCGTCAAGTACACGGACGAGGTCGTCCGCCGCAAGCAGGGCAAGGTCTTCGGCGCCTGATCGAAGCATTGAGCATGACATGGGGCCGATGCTCGGCGCCCATCTGAAAGAGTGTTCCAGCAATGAACAAGAACAAGCAGAAAACAGTCCGCCGTTCCCGCCGTCGCACCGGCATCCGCAAGCGTGTGACCGGTCTGCCGGACAGGCCCCGCCTGGCGGTGTACCGCTCGAACAACCACATCTACGCCCAGGTCATCGACGACATGGCGCAGACGACGCTCGCCTCCGCGTCCACCAGGGACAAGGGCGTGAGCATCAGCGGTGGCACAGGCAACGCCGAGGCGGCCAAGGCCGTCGGCAAGGCGATCGCCGAGAAGGCGAAGAGCGCCGGCGTCTCGAAGGTCATCTTCGACCGCGGCGGCTTCCTCTACCACGGGCGCATCAAGGCGCTCGCCGACGGCGCTCGCGAGGGCGGCCTCGAATTCTGATCCAGACGACGACGTAACCAGCACAACAGCAGTCCCAGATAGTCAACCCCGGACACCACGTCCGACACCCCATACGGCGATCCAACGATGCCCGAACTTCTCGAAGAATCATCACAACTCGAAAGCACCACGGTCGGCGTCTTCCGCACGGCCGCGACCGTCAAGGGCGGTCGGCGCTTCAGCTTCAACTCCCTCGTCGTCATCGGCAACCGCCGCGGGCAGATCGGTTGGGGCTACGGCAAGGCCAACGAGGTGCCCCCGGCGATCGAGAAGGCGCAGAAGGCCGCCAAGCGCAACATGTTCGACATCAGCCTCCACGGCGGGACCATCCCCCACGAGGTCGTCGGCGCGTTCGGCTCGGCCCGCGTCAAGCTCATGCCCGCCTCGCCTGGTACCGGCATCGTGGCCGGCGCCACGGTCCGCGCGGTGCTCGAGCTGCTCGGCATCACCGACTGCCTGACCAAGTGCCAGGGTTCGAACAACAAGATCAACGTCGTCAAAGCCTGCTTTGACGGCCTCGATCAGCTCCGCAACCGCGAGGTCATCGCCGAGCTCCGCGGCGTCGAGATCGACAGCACCACCGTCGATGAGATGCTTGAGCGAGGCAAGGCGTTCATGCCGGCCGCCAGCGGTGGCGAGAAGGCCAAGGCCCCGACGAACACCATCGGCCAGGACCGCGGTCGCGGCGGCCGGGGTGGTCGTGGCGGCGGCGGTGGTCGCGGCGGACGCGGCGGCGGTCGTGGCAGGGGGCCGGCGCCTGCTGGCGACAGCCCGGCGCCCCAGGCGGATGCCCCTGCGGCGCCCGCCGAGGACAAGCCTGCTTCCGAGTAAGCACCCATTCAGCAGCATTCCCATCGCGGGCGATCCGCTCCGCGACAACGATCGAAGAAACAGACCACCTCACGTTCCATCTGGGAGCGATTCAGCCATGATGATTCACGAAATTACCGCTCTTGTCGGCAAGGACAAGGCTCGCAAGCGCATCGGTCGCGGCCGCGGCTCCGGCCGGGGCAAGACCTCCGGTCGCGGTCACAAGGGCGCCGGCTCGCGCGCCGGCAACAGCCGCAAGGGCGCGTTCGAGGGAGGGCAGATGCCCTACTCCGGTCGACTCCCGAAGCGCGGCTTCTCGAACGTGACGTTCATGACCCAGTTCTGGATCGCGAACATCCGCGACATCGTCGCGCACCCCATCTTCGCCAAGGGTGGCGAGGCCAACGCCGGCACGCTCATCGAGGCTGGCCTGAGCCGCGACTCCAAGCCTCCGCTCAAGATCCTGGGCGACATCGGCGAGGCCGACAAGCTGGGCGTCAAGCTGGACGTCACCGCTGAGCGCGTCACCGCGGCCGCCCGCAAGCACATCGAGGGCGCCGGCGGCTCCGTCAAGGAGCTGGGCACCAGGCGTGACCGCGTCCGCGGCATCGAGCGCGGCAGCGACGACCTGACCCCCAAGAACCTCACCAAGAAGCTCAAGCGCGTCCGCGCCGGCGAGAAGCGCCGCGAGGAGTTCGCCGCCAAGGCCAAGACCATCGCCGGCAAGAACAGCGGCAACGCTGCCGAGGCCGCGCCCAAGGCGAAGAAGAAGTCCAAGAAGGACGACAGCGGCGAGTAATCGCCAAGGCAACCGAAGGACCGAACGCTCCCCTCCACGCACGCAGGTGCAGAGAAACTGATTGATGCTCAAGGCGATCGCCAACATCTTCAAAATCCCCGAGCTGCGCAACAAGGTGCTCTTCACCATTGCGATGCTCGCGGTGTACCGCATCGGGTTCTGGATCCCGATCCCCGGGATCAACCAGTCCCGGCTCGCGGAGTTCTTTGAGACGCAGTCCCAGCAGGGCTCCGGCGCCGGTCGCCTCGCGGAGTTTGTCTCGATCTTCTCAGGCGGCAGCCTGGGGCAGTCCACGATCTTCGGTCTGGGCATCATGCCCTACATCTCTGCGGCGATTATCTTCCAGCTCCTCTCCTCGGTCTCCCCGGCGATCAAGAAGGTGCAGGACGATGGCCCCTCCGGTCGTCAGAAGATCACCGAGTGGACCAGGTACATGACCATCGGGCTCTGCATCATCCAGGCGGTCTTCTGGCTCGGCTTCATCAAGGGGCAGGGCTTCGTCTACCTCGGCTGGAGCAGCAACCCCCTCTGGTGGATCACCGCCACCGCAGCGATGACCGCCGGCACCACGTTCCTGATGTGGCTCGGCGAGCAGATCGACAAGTACGGCATCGGCAACGGTGTCTCGCTCATCATCACCGCTGGTATTCTCGCGCAGATGCCTGGCGCCCTGATGTGGGTGATGCAGAACTCGCCCATCGGGCAGTTCGGGTTCATCCGCGAGGTCATGGGCATCGAGCTCAACGATGAGCCGGCCCTCAGCTGGATGGGCGTGATCTTCCTCTTCTCCGCGTTCTTCTTCGTGGTCGCGGGCGCCGTGCTGATCACGGTCGCCCAGCGCCGCATCCCGGTGCAGCAGGCGAAGCACACGAGGGGCCGGAAGGTCTTCGGCGGTCAGCGTTCGTACCTGCCGCTGCGTGTGAACCACGCAGGCGTCATGCCGATCATCTTCGCATCGTCGCTGATGATCTTCCCGTCGGTGATCTTCGGGTACCTGAACACCTCGTTGCAGGGGGCTGAGGGGCTGGAATGGCTGAAGACAGCGATCCAGTTCACGAGCGACAGCCTCGCGATCGGCGCCTTCCCCTACATCCTCGTGTACATCGTGATGGTGTACTTCTTCAGCTACTTCTGGACCACCGTCCAGTTCAACCCTGAAGAGATGTCCAAGCAGCTCCGCGACCACGGCTCCTTCATCCCCGGTCTCCGCCCCGGTCCCCGGACCGCGGAGTACCTCGAGACTGTGATGGAGCGGATCACCTACGTCGGCGCCGGCTTCCTGGCCGTCATCGCGGTGATCCCCATGCTGGTCCAGAACGCCTTTGATATCCCCTTCATGGTGGCCGCCTTCCTGGGTGGCACCGGCCTCCTCATCGTCGTCTCCGTGGGGCTGGATTTCGTCCAGCGGATCGAGGCGAACCTGCTGATGCGGAACTACGCCGGCTTCCTTGGGGGCGACGACACGAACTCCGCCAAGAAGATGCGAGGGCCCCGATGATTCCCCGGTCGCTTGCCCAACAGTCTGGCACGGCTACACTTCTCGGCTCCGCCAAGCGGACCGGAGCGGGCCTCGCCAGGATCGGCAGCGGCCAAATCAATACAACATCCTGTCGTTTCAGGGTTTCTGGCTATTGCCCGAGATTCTGGACGGCGGATTCAGACAGAAGTTCAATCCAGAACTGAAGACGGAGACAGCAGGGCCTACGGCGGTCCACACATTTATGGCCAAACAGGACGACAAGCTGGTGCTCGACGCCGAGGTCGAGGAGGCGCTCCCGAACGCGATGTTCAAGGTGAAGCTGCCCAACGACCAGTCGGTGCTCGCGTACGTCTCGGGCAAGATGCGGAAGCACTTCATCCGCATCCTCCCAGGCGATCGCGTGACCGTCGAGATCAGCCCCTACGACCTGACCAAAGCCAGGATCACCTACCGCCACTAAGAGCGCTGCTCCGGCGAGACGAACGACGAATCAACCCTCAGACAGCCCTGACAGGACGGAATCGATATGAAAGTCAAATCCAGCGTCAAACGGATCTGCAACAACTGCAAGGTGGTCCGCCGCAAGGGCAAGGTGCGCGTCATCTGCAGCGCCAACCCCAAGCACAAGCAGGTCCAGGGCTAAGCCAGGTCAGCGAGAAGCAACACCACGCCGCTTGAACCGCGGCGATTGAAGGAGCATGCGAGATGCCTCGTATCGCAGGAACAGATATCCCCGACCGCAAGATGATCCGCTACGCGCTGCGGTACGTCTACGGCATCGGCCCCAAGACCGCTGACGAGATCCTCGCCGCGACCGGGATCGATCCCAAGATCAAGGCGATGGACCTCGACGATCAGCAGATGAGCGAGATCGTCAACTACATCGACCAGAACCTGCAGGTCGAGGGCGCCCTCCGCCGCAGCGTCGCTGAGAACATCACGCGTCTCCGCGAGATCCGCTCGTACCGCGGCGACCGCCACCGCCGAGGCCTGCCTGTCCGCGGCCAGCGCACCAAGTGCAACGCCCGCACTCGGAAGGGCCGGAAGAAGACGGTCGCCGGCAAGAAGGGCGTCAAGTAAGCAACGCCTCTGCATTGAATCCATGCCGAGGGGAATGGTCCCCTCGGCTCACCTGACAGCTGCGATCGTATCGGGGCTACAGCAAGCCTCAGAACGACACCCGGAGCATCGAACCGATGGCCAAGAAGAGCAAGAAAGTCCGCAAGAACATCTCCAGGGGTGTTCTCTACGTGAAGGCGACCTTCAACAACACGATCGTCACCATGACCGACACCAACGGCGAGGCCCTCGCCTGGGATTCGGCCGGCACGATCGGGTTCAAGGGCGCCCGCAAGAGCACGCCCTTCGCCGCCACCAGGGCCGGCGAGTCGGTCGGCGAGAAGGCCAGGAAGATGGGCATGCTCGAGTGCGAAGTCCGCGTCAAGGGCCCCGGCCCCGGCCGCGAGTCCGCGATCAGCGGCGTCGCCAGCCGCGGCATCCGCGTGACCGCCATCGAGGACCACACCCCGGTGCCGCACAACGGCTGCCGTCCCAAGAAGAAGCGTCGCGTCTAACGCGATTCATCGATACACCGTCCCGCGCCTCGGGACAGAAGACACCGCGACCAGGGCTCAGCAGCCTGGCGCGGGCGTCGCGAACCCGGGGCCTGTTCGTCCTTGCGAACCCTGCTGAACCTTTGGAGTGAACGATATGAGAATCCGCTGGAGAGGTCTTGAGCTGCCGAGCAGCGTGGTCGTCGACCCCAAATCGCGCGCCGCGACCTACGCCAAATTCACCATCGAGCCCTTCGAGCGCGGCTTCGGCACGACGGTCGGCAACAGCCTCCGCCGCATCCTGCTCTCGAGCCTCGAGGGCGCTGCGGTGACGTCCATCAAGATCAAGGGCGCCGAGCACGAGTTCAGCTCGCTCCCCGGCGTGATGGAGGATGTCGTTGACATCGTCCTGAACATCAAGAGCCTCGTGGTCGGCATCGAGGGCGACGAGCCCAAGACGATGACCCTCAAAGCCAACACCCCCGGCGAGGTCACCGCCGACCTCATCGAGGCGGACACCGCGATCACCATCCTGAACAAGGACCTGGTCATCGCCACCCTCACCGACAAGGTGGACCTCGAGATCGAGTTCACCGTCGAGAAGGGCCGCGGCTACGTCCCGGCCAACGAGCGTCGCGCCTCGACCGACGATCAGGAGATCGGCGTCATCCCCGTCGATTCGATCTTCTCGCCGGTGCAGCGCGTCCGCTACAAGACCGAGAACACCCGCGTGGGTCAGCGCACGAACTACGACAAGCTGATCCTCGAGATCTGGACCGACGGCTCCGTCTCGCCCGCGATGGCGATGGTCGAGGCCGGCAAGATCATGCGCAAGCACCTGAACCCCTTCGTGCAGTACAACGAGGTGGGGAGCGAGTCGATCTCCGAGACCGCCGCGCTCAAGGCCAGCGTCGATGACGAGCTGATCCAGAAGTTCAACATGACCATCCACGACCTGGAGCTCTCGGTCCGGGCGAGCAACTGCCTCGAGTCCGCCGAGATCAACACCGTGGCCGACCTCGTCAAGATGAGCGAGCCCGAGCTCCTCAAAGTCCGCAGCTTCGGCAAGACCTCGCTCCGTGAGGTCAAGCGCAAGCTCACCGAAATGAACCTGTCGCTGGGCATGACCCTCCCCGAGGGTGTCGAAGTCCAGGCGTCCGTCTGATTGTTCCACCAGCGGGCGCTCCGAGAGCGTCCGCGTTTACCGACCGGAGTTTTCGTCATGCGTCACCGCAAAGCTGGATACAAGCTCGGGCGCACGAGCACGCACCGCACCGCGACGCTGCGCAACCTCGCCGCTGGCCTCTTCGAGCACGGGCAGATCACCACGACGGTCACCAAGGCCAAGGCGATGCAGCCCTACGTCGAGAAGCTGATCACCCTCGCCAAGCGTGGCGACCTGCACTCGCGCCGCCTGGTCCTCGCCAGGCTCCGTGATCGCATCATGACCGGCGACGAGTCAGTGCTCGAGCGCAACCGTTACGGCGAGCTCCGCAAGGGCCCCAAGCTCGTCAAGCACCTCTTCGAAGAGGTCGCGCCGCGCTTCGCCGATCGCCCCGGCGGCTACACCCGCATCGTCAAGCTGGGCAAGAAGCGCATCGACGCCAAGGCCGAGCTCTGCGTGATCCAGCTCTGCGGCGAAGAGGACGGCCCCGAGATCGGCGGCCGCCTCAGCCACCGCCGCAGGATCGCGGACAAGCGCACCGCCTACGCCGCCAAGCTCCGCAAGGACTTCGCCGCCCCTGCCAAGAAGGAAGAGGCGACGGTCGAGGCGGCGCCGGAGGCCGCTGCGGAAGAGAAGACCGACGCCGGCGAGGAATAAGCAGCGCCCTCCAGGCGCCACGACCCGGCGCGCCGGCGCTGCGCCGGTATGATGCCCTCCATGCCTGAATCGCCTGGAATGCTCGAATCGCTCGAAACACTCGAAGCCGAGGCACTGGCCGCGCTCAACAGCGCGGCTGATGCCGATGCGCTCGAAGCGTGGCGGATCGAGTACCTGGGCGGCAAGGGGCGGATGAAGTCCGCCGCGGCAGGGCTCAAGGACGTTTCCAAGGAAGAGAAGCCCGCCGCAGGCAAGCGCCTCAACGAGGTGAAGCAGGCGATCGAGGGCGCCTTCAAGGCGCGCCAGGGCGAGCTCGGCGGTGGGGGGGCGAAGGCCGCCAGGGGCAAGGGGCCTGTCATCGACATGACCGAGCCCGGCATCGCGCCGGAGCTCGGCCGCCACCACGTCATCAGCCGCGTGACCGACGAGCTGTGCGAGGTCTTCGGCCGCATGGGTTTCGAAGTCGTGACCGGCCCTGAGCTGGAAGACGACCAGCACAACTTCGTCAAGCTGAACATCCCCGACGAGCACCCGGCGCGCGAGCCGATCGACAACTTCTACGTTGACGATCCGCTCTCGACGAAGACGCCCCGGATGCTGCGCTCGCAGACCTCGACGGTGCAGATCCGGACGATGGAATCGCGCAAACCGCCGCTGCGGATCATCTCGCCCGGCCGCGTGTACCGCCCGGACACGGTGGACGCGACGCACTCGTTCATGTTCCACCAGCTCGAAGGGCTGTACGTCGATCGCAAGGTCTCGATGGTGGACCTCAAGACGACGCTCTACTCCTTCGCGCGGTCGTTCTTCGGGCCTGACGCGGAGATCCAGCTCGTCCCGAGTTACTTCCCCTTCACCGAGCCCAGCGCGGAGTTCTACATGAAGATCCGCCTCCGCCCCGACGAGCCGGCCAAGTGGGTCGAGCTGGGCGGCTGCGGCATGGTGGACCCTGCGGTCTTCGAGGCGGTGGGGTACGACCCTGAGGAATGGACCGGGTTCGCCTTCGGCTTCGGCATCGAACGCATCGCGATGGGCAAGTACTCCATCCCGGATATCCGCATGCTCTTCGAGAACGACGTGCGGTTCCTGAAGCAGCTCTGATCGGACACGCCGGGGCCGAAACTGGCATTCAGCATCTCCTTATGACAAGATACTCGCCGCGCGAACGCGCTCGGCAAAGCAACAATCCACGTGGGGCCTGATCAACATGAACGACGAGCAGAACTACAACGCAGCCAACGACGACGTCTTTGTCGCTGACGCCGACGAATTCGATGACAACCTCGATGCCGTGCTTCCGGCGTGGCCGAAGGTCATCGGGATCCTGAGCATCGTCTGGGGATCGCTCACGGTGCTGTGTTCCGGTTGGAACGTGGTCAATGTCATGCTGCTCACCGGCATGAATCGGCAGAACATGGAAATGCAGTTCCAGGATGGCTACCCGCCGGAGTTGGCGGATCCCGGGGCTCTTCAGCAGTTCCTGGCGGTGTTCGGGCTGCTGCTCTCTGCGCTCCTGCTGGTCTCCGGCATCATGCTGGTGCTCAGGAAGGCGCAGGCGCGGATGATGTTCATCGCGTACAGCCTGTTGTCGCTGCTGACCGCGGTGTTGAGCATGTGGATGGTCTTTGACCTGCAGTCCATCTCGGCGCAATGGATCAACGACAACCCGGGGACCGCGTTCGCGGACGCCGGTGACATCGTGCTCGTGGCCATGATGGTGGGAGCTGCCATCGGGATCCTGCTCACCTCGATCTGGCCGCTGTTCTGCCTGATCTGGTTCGGGTTCGTGAAGCGGACGCATCACGACATGACCGGCGGCGTCGATATCGACACCATCTGATCCGATCAACCACAGCCACGATTCGCTTTTACCCGACGTCCCGCTTCTGGAACAGGATCACCGCCAGCGCGAGCAATCCTGTCACCTGCGCCAGCGTGTACAGCGCCACGAGCCCCACGTACTTCGGTGGGATCGTGTGCGCCTGTGTCACCGCGTCCACCAGCCAGAAGAACTGCAGGTTGGGCGCGATGCCCCACGCGGTCATCGCGACGACGTTCGTCTCGGTCGGCTCCGCGAAGATGTAGTCACCGGCCATCGGCGCCCGCGACAGCTCGATCGAGCCGCTGTTGACGATCTGGTACTCCTCCAGCACGGCGTTCTCGTCGGAGCGGATCACCACCGCCTTGGCCGCGTCGGAGCGGTCGAGCTGCGTCTGCACCAGAGGGTCCGCATCGAAGGGGTCCATCACCGGGTTGATCATGCCGAGCCCGTTGGGGCTGGGGCCGAAGTAGACCAGGTCGCCCACGCCGAGCGTCCGCTTGGGGGGCTGGTCGAGCTTGATCTGCCAGACATCGCCGGCGTCCAGGAAGTCGCTGTCCACGTCGTCGATGACGAGCGTCTCGCGGATCTCGGCCATCGGATGGTTGGAGAAGGCGTTCTGGCCCAGCAGGTAGTTCGAGAGGAGCCCCAGCAGGAAGAACCCGGCGCAGACGACGATCGTCATCACCTGCCCCAGCCTCGTCGAGGCCGCCAGGGCCACCGCTGTCAGCACCGGCATCGACAGGAGGATGCACGCCCCTGCGAGCATCACCTGCGGCTTCCAGTCCGTGGAGAGGGGCTGGATCGCCCAGTCCTTGCTGATGAACATCGTCAGCAGCCAGGCGACGATGAGCAGGGGGGCCATCGCGTACGTCGCGACCGACGAAAAAACCCAGCCGTAGAAAAAGTTCCCCCAGATCCCCAGCCCCAGCGAGATCAGCACCGCCAGCGACGAGAAGAGGATCACCGGCCCATCCAGCTTGTCCCTGGCCGTGGTCATGACCTCGTGCCGGATCGCGAACTGAAAGAAGACCAGCAGGATCACCGCGGCCAGCAGGACAGCGCCGGTCGTCCCGAGGTACTTGCCGAGGATGAAGACCGGTCGGCCGACCGGCTTTGAGATGACTGTCAGGACCGTTTTGTCCTGGATTTCCCGGCTCAGGACAGCGGTGGCGACAAAGGCTGCGAGCAGCGACGCGACGACAAAGACGGTCGCTAAGCCCATGTCCAGAAGCAGTTTGTTGTCCCCTCTGACCTCGGCGGTCTTGTCGTAACTCATGCTGTAGGCGCTGAGCAGGGTGTTGAGCGCCTGCATCAGACCGCCTGCGATGAGCAGCACGAAGAAGATCGGCTGGCGCACGCTCTCCAGGAACGTATTCAGGGCGATCGCGAGGAGCTGTCGGTGCATTGGGCCTTCGCTGACTCATCGGCCTCTGGCTGGGCCGTGTGGCTGGTAAGGGGGGATCGATCCGGCGTGCCAAGAAAATGGTCCGCTTCCGTCGAACGGAGAGAACATACGGCTCTCCGATGCGTAGTTCAACGGACGTGTACCACCCTGGCGGCCTTCTTCCTCGGGGCCTGCCAGGATCTGAAGATCTGATTGTTCCGGCGGGAGGGTCATACGTCCACCCCGGATCCCGGTTCGCCCCGATCGTCACCGACATCGTGGCAAGCCGGGGTTGGCCTGAGGCCTCGGAGCAGTAACAATGGCCTCCCCAACCCCTCCTCCACCGGGGTCTCGCCGATCGGTCGTCGCCGCACAGGCTGGCGGACGACAAGACAGGACAGGATGACCACCGAATGAGATCTGACGAAGTCGCCTTCAAGAGAGCCACAGGCGTAGGCCTGATCGGCTTCGGGGTGCACACCCTCCTCACTGTCGCGCTGCTGCTCTACGGCATCTTCGCCCAGGACAGCGCCGGGCTCACCGCGTTCGCGGCCTCGTCCGTCGGCATCCTCATCTGGCTCGCCCTGGTGCTGCTCTTCCACCAGCACCGGCTCGAACGCATCGAATCCGCTGAGGCGGAGGCGTATTCCTCCTCCACCGCGGCGCAGGCCTCCGTCTTTGATGAGGCGAGCGACGACCTCCGGACCGCCGGTCGGCGCCTCGCGTGGATGCACCGGCTGCTGATGCCGGCCTTCAGCCTCCTCGTCGGGGCCCTCTATATCGCAGGCGGCATCTGGCGGTTCATGGTCGCACGGGTCGATCTGGAACCGGATGGGTTCATCGCTCCGACCGAGTTGTCAGGGTGGGCCGTCGCGATCGGCCTCGCCATCGCGGTCATCGGCTTCGTCTTCGCCCGCTTCGTCGCAGGCATGGCCAAGCAGGACGTCTGGGGCAACCTCCGGGCCGGATCCGGCGCCATCGTCGGTCTCTCGCTTGTCGGTCTCGCGCTCGCAGTCGCGCACGGCGCTGAGTTCGTCGGTGTCCACCAGCCGCTGCGCTACCTGCAGACAGTCATCGCGGTCTTCATGGTGCTCCTGGGCGTTGAGATCGTCCTGAACTTCGTCCTGAACATCTACCGCCCGCGCCGTTCAGGCGAGATCCCGCGCCCTGCCTTCGATTCGCGCATCCTGAGCTTCGTCGCTGCGCCCGACCGCATCGCGACCTCCATCAGCGACGCGATCAACTACCAGTTCGGCTCCGACGTCGCGAGCACCTGGTTCTACCGCCTGCTCAGCCGGACGCTCCCCAGGCTGCTCTTCCTCGCGATCATCATGTTCTGGGGGCTCACCGCCTTCCAGGTCGTGGATCCGAGCCACAAGGCGCTCGTGCTCCGCTTCGGCTCGCTGCAGAGCGAAGTTGGTTCAGGCCTCGTCGTGAAGGCGCCCTGGCCCATCTCGACGGTCGAGTCGTTCCCTGCTGAGCGCGTCAACGAACTCGTCGCAGGCACGCCCCCGACCGAGACGGACGACCCGGTCCTCTGGACCACCAAGCACGTCAAGGGCGACGAGAAATTCCTGCTCGTCCAGCCAACGCCCGGCGTGCTGGGCTCCGCAGGTTCAGGCGATCTCTCGCTCATGGCGATCGAGGTCCCGATCTACTACGTCGTCGAGAACCTCGAGAAATACACGCAGATCGCGTCCGACTGGATCGACCCGAAGTACCGCAACGGCATGCGCCAGGACGTCCTCAAGGCGGTCGCGTCGTCGGAAGTCATGCGCTACATCTCGACGCTCGATGTCGAGCAGCTGATGGGCGAGAACCGCGACGCGATCAACGCCGAGCTGCTCGCGCGCATCGACCACCGCTTCAACGATCCCTCAGGCCTCGACGCCGGCGTCCGCATCCTCTTCGCAGGCGTCACCGCGGCGCACCCTCCCAGGAACGAGCAGGTCGCGTCCAGCTTCGAGGGCGTCGTGTCAGCGGACATCCAGAAGGCCAAGGCGCTCGAGGATTCCAAGTCCCGCGCCGTGGAGACGCTCGCGGAGGTCGCAGGCTCTGTCGCGCAGGCGGAGGAGATCGTTGAGCAGCTCCGCTACCGCGAAACACTGACCGACCCTGACGAGATCCTCGCGGCGGACCACCGCATCGAGGAACTGCTCGACGACGCCGGAGGCGAGGCGGCGGTCACGCTGCTGCAGGCCCGCGCCGACCGCTGGACAGGGCTCATGCAGTACCGCGCCGACGCCGAGCAGCAGGGGAGCCGCATCGCGGCGTACCGCGCCGCTCCCGAGGTCTTCCTCGCGAAGATGTACTTCGGCGGCCTGCTCGATTCCATCCAGAACGCGCGGTTGTACATCACGACCGCGACCGACCCCAACATCGAATTCGACCTGTCTGAAATCCAAGCCAACATCGACGCGTTCGGAATTAATTCCGTGTCGAAGGAGTAGCCTCTTGAGATCCTCTTTCACCATGATCCTGGCCGGCGCGGTGGTGCTGGTGGTCGCCTTGTTCATGCTGACGTTCACCGTCCGCTTCACCGAGGTGGGCGTCGTCACGACGTTCGGCAAGGCCGACGCGAGCAGCATCGTGGAGACCCCAGGTCTCAAGATGCGCTGGCCGTACCCGATCCAGAACGTCACGCTCTACGACACCAGGGCCCGCTTCGTGAAGCTCAACAGCGAGCAGCAGCAGACCGCCGACAGCCGACAGATCGTTGTCGAGTCGTTCCTGCTCTGGAAGGTCAGCGACCCGCTGAAGTTCTACCAGCGCTTCAGCGGCGACAGCAGCGAGGCCCGCGAGCACTACGCCTCCGCCGACCAGCTCCTGCGATCGCTCCTCCGCGCTTCGATGTCCGAGGTCGGCCGCTACCGCCTCGACGAGCTCTTCTCGCCTGAGGTCGGCTCCAGCCGTCTCCCTGATCTCGAAGACTCCATCCTCAGCAGGCTCTCCACCTCCGGAGGCGCCAACTCCGGTGGGACCAACCTCAGCGACTACGGCGTCGAGGTCAGCCTGGTCGGCCTGACCAAGGTCGAGTTCCCTGAAGAAACCAACAAGGACGTCTTCGCCCGGATGAAGTCCACCCGCGAGCGCATCGCCTCCGAGGCGGTCAGCGAGGGGCAGGCGCAGGCGCTGAAGATCCAGAAGGACGCCGAGACCTCCGCGGCGCTGATCATGGCTTTCGCCGAGCAGCGCGCCGCGCAGATCCGAAGCCAGGGCGACGCCGAGTCGGCGCAGTACCTCGCGCAGCTCGCGGAGGACCCTCGACTGGCGGTCTTCATCGAGCAGGTCAAGTTCATGAAGAGCCTCATCGCCAAGCGCACCACGCTGGTGCTCCCGACGTCCATGCCCGGCATGGACATCTTCGACCCCTCGAAGATGCGGACGCTCGGTGACAGCGGCGCAGAGGCGCAGCGCACCGCCGAGGTGAGCAACCGATGAGCGACACCATCGACCCCAACAACCCGCTGCAGGAGGAGCGCCCCGATCAGGCGCCCGCCGAGCAGGACCGGTACTCGATGGACCCGGCGCAGCAGTCGCTCGCCGATGCGCTCCGCATCACCTACCGGCTGCTGCAGGTCGTCATGCTCCTGCTGGTCGTGCTCTTCCTCGGCAGCGGCTTTCAGACCATCGGCGCCTCCGAACGCGGCGTGAAGCTCAGCTTCGGGAAGGTCACCTCCTCGGACGTGCTGCCAGGCTCCGTCTGGAACTGGCCCTACCCGGTGGGCGACATCATGCGCGTCTCGACCGGGCAGCAGGTCATCAACGTCTGGGAGTCCTTCTTCCCCAGGCTCACCAGGGAGCAGGAGCAGCGCCCACGCGAGCAGCTCGTCAGCCTCAAGCCGACCCTCAAGCCTGGGATCGATGGCTCGCTCATCACCGCGGACGGGAACATCGCCCACACCCGCTGGGAGGTCGCTTACCGGATCGATCGCGTGACCGACTTCGTCGAGAACATCCACGAGCCGGACAAGGAACGGATCGTCGGCTCCGCGATCATGCGAGGCGTCGTCCGCGCCGTCGCAGAGATCGAGATCGATGGCCTCCTCAAGCAGGTGGCCTCGTCCGAGGACGGCGCGACTGGTTCGTCCGGCGCACTCTCGTCCAGGGTCCGCGCGATCGCGCAGGAGACCCTCGACGGCATCGGCTCCGGCATCCGGATCGAGGAAGTCATCCTGACAGACAAGATGGCGCCGCTGGCCGTGTACAAGACCTTCAACGAGGTCACCACCGCGTCCTCGCGCGCCGGTTTGCAGCGCGAGCAGGCCGCGCAGTTCAAGCTCAACGCCCTCAACCAGGCGGCCGGCCTCGCGCACGGCGTGCTCCTGGACGAGATCAACAGCTACGAGCGCGCCGTCGAGCAGGGCGAGCAGGACGAGGCGGAGGCCATCCTCGCCAGGATCCACTCGATCATCGACGGCGAGATCGTCGACGACAACGGCCGCAGCGTCTCGGTCTCCGGCGATGTCACCTCGATCATCAACGAGGCGAAGCAGTACCGCACCACGGTCGTCGCAGAAGCGCGATCCGCAGCGACAACGTTCAAAGCCAAGCTCCGCAGCTACCAGGAGAATCCCAACGTCTTCCTCGCCAGCGAGCTCCGCCTGGCGTGGGAATCGTTCATGGATTCGTCCCTCGCGGAGATCGCGGTCTTCCCCGAGGGCTCGGACCTCAACATCCTCCTGAACAGGGACCCGGACATCGCCAAGGATCTCGAGCGGGAGCGCGGCGCCAGGCAGGCGGACCTGACGATGCAGCAGCGCATCGAGCAGATGAACTCGGCCGCCGCGGCGCAACGATTCGCCGACGAGGATCAATGAGCAACAACCGCACCAACGAGATCCCTGTCGTCGCGGCGCAGGGGCTGACGAAGGTCTTCAAGGACTTCTGGCTGCGATCGCGCGTCCGCGCGGTCGATACGCTCGACCTGGAGATCTACGAGCACGAGGTCTTCGGGCTCCTGGGCCCCAACGGCTCCGGCAAGTCCACCACGATCAAAATGATCCTGGGGCTGCTGCACAAAACGTCAGGCCGCCTGGCGGTCTTCGGCAAGCCCCCCTCGGACGTCAACATCAAGAAGCGCATCGGCGTGCTCCCGGAAGAGTCGTACCTGTACCCCTTCCTCAACGCGCGCGAGACGCTCGATTACTACGCGAAGCTGTTCCAGCTCGACTACCGCGTCCGGCAGAAGCGCATCGACGAGCTGCTCGACATGGTCGGCCTGGGCGCTGTCCAGCACCGGCAGATCCGCGAGTACTCCAAGGGCATGCAGCGCCGCATCGGCCTGGCGCAGGCGCTCATCAACGACCCGGAGTTCCTGATCCTCGATGAGCCGACCACCGGTCTTGATCCGATCGGCACGAGGCAGGTCAAGGACCTCATCATCGAGCTGGGCCGACGTGGGAAGACCGTGCTGCTTTCCAGCCACCAGCTCTCCGATGTTGAGGATGTCGTCGATCGCCTCGCGATCCTCTACGGCGGCAAGAAGCGCGCCGAGGGCACCGTCGATGAGCTCCTGGAAGCCCGCGACCGCATGACGATCGAGACCGACGCGCTCAGCGATGACCTCGTCAGCGAGATCGACCAGCTCATCGTTGCAAGGACAGGGAACGCCATCCGCCGCGTCGCCAAGCCGAGGCAGCGGCTCGATGAGCTCTTCGTCGGCATCGTTGAAAAAGCGCAATCCGAACGCCTGGTCACGCACGGCGCTGCCGCCGGTGGCGGGACAGCCGCGTTCCTGGTTGGTGATGAAGACGCCGAAGCCGCTTCCGGCGAAGCACTGATCGACTCGCTCATGCAGCCTGCTGCTGAGCCCCAGGCCCCAGCGCCTGCAGCCGCACCAGCAGGCAGCGGAGTTGGCGAAACACCGGACCTGACCGTCAAGGAGCACGACGATTCGCTGATCTCAGGCCTCGTCACCGGCGAGCAGAACAAGGAATCACCGGACGCCGATGCTTCGAAGAAGACCCCCGCGCCCGAAAACGGCGGCGGTGATGTCGAGGTCTCCGGCGATGTGGACCTGGGCATGATCGGCTCGCTGCTCGATGACGAGAACAACGACGACGATCGCCCAGGCGGCGGGTCCGGGTCATGAGACTCGGGGAACTCGTCTCCAGGCTGGACCGGGCGCAGCACGCGCGGCGTTTCAAGATCATCGCCGGCGCTGCCGTGCTGATCATCGGCATCCTCGCCTTCTCCGCGTGGTTCGTGACCGTGCATTCTCCTGCGATGGAGCGGCAGACCGAGGCGCTCCAGCAGGCCGGCGCGTTCCTGGACGCCGAAGCCGCGGCCGAAGCAGCAACAGGGACAGGCCCTGCGATCGATACTGAAGCCGCGATCCGCTCGCTGCGATCCGCAGGCTCGGTCGGGGCGGTCGCTGCAGGCATTGCTGTCGTCGTCGCCCTGTGCGAGCTGGTCATCTGGATGGGCCTTGGCATCTGGTACTTCGCGCTCGCGCTCGTGACCGCGCTGGTTGCTGTTCCGCTCTACCTGTTCGAGCCGACCAGGGGCATCGGGCAGCTCCTGCTGGGCGGCGTCGCGCTCTCAGCGAGTTTCTCGATCCTGATGCGCACCGCGATGCTCGCCCTGGGGGGCGGAGGGCCGACGATGGCCATCGCCCGCAACGTGCTTGCGGAAGCGGTGCGCATGAAGATCAGCCTCGTCTTCATCGTGCTGCTCGTCTTCCTGCTCGCAGGGATGCCGATGCTGCTCGATCCGGAATCGCTGCTGCGGTACCGCGTGCAGTCGTTCCTGCAGTATTCCGTCTCAGGATCGTTCTGGGTCCTCGCGCTGCTGACGCTCTTCTTCTCTGTCGGCACAGTCGCCTTCGAGCAGCGCGACCGCGTGATCTGGCAGACGATGAGCAAGCCGGTCCGCCCTGCCAACTACCTCCTTGGTAAGTGGCTTGGCGTGGTCACACTCAACCTCGTGCTGCTGTCGGTCACCTCTACCGGTGTCTTCCTCTTCACCGAGCACCTCCGCAACCAGCCGGCGGTGGGGGAGTCCGAGCCCTACATCAACGCTGATGGCTCCGCATTCATGACCGCCGACCGGGAGATCCTCGAGAACCAGGTCCTCAGCGCCCGCAAGGGAGTGCCGCCGGCGTACCCGCCCATCGACATGGATTCCATCGCGATCAGCGTGCAGGATCGGATCGATCAGCTGATCGCCCGCGAGCCGGAATACCGCAACCAGCCGGAGCGGCTCCGCCTCGCCGCGCAGGACTTCGAGGGCGCCGAGCTGATCACCGCCTCCGAGCAGCTCCGCTCGATCGCGCCAGGCGGCCTCAAGCAGTTCCGGTTCGAGGGCCTCATCGAAGCCAGGCGCCGCGCCGAGCGCGCCGTCGCGCGAGGCGTTTCCCCGACGCAGGTCGCCCCCATCGTCATCCGGTTCAAAGCGCACTCCGTCGCCGACGACCCCTCGGCGCTGTACAGGCTCCAGTTCTACTTCGCCGATCACTCGGAACTCAACGAGACGCCCCTCGACATCCTGCAATCCATCGAGATCAGCCCCTTCCTGATCGATCAGGACGGGACCCTGACCTTCAACGTCCTCAATGGCGATGCCACCAGGGGCTACGCGAACCCCTACACCGTCCGCTTCGGCAAGGAGACGTTCGAAGTCATGTACGCGGTCGGCGGGTACCAGCCCAACTTCGCGCGAGTCATCATGCTCCAGTGGGCGAAGCTCGCGTTCCTCGCCGCTGTCGGCGTCACCGCCTCGACCTTCCTCAGCTTCCCCATCGCATGCATGGTGGCGATCCTCGTCCTGATCG
>CAYGNN010000004.1:0-4922 GCA_964351165.1 uncultured Phycisphaeraceae bacterium | reverse complement strand
TGTTCATCCAGGCCATCGCGGCGCCCATCGCGCGCGTCTTCGAGCCCTACGCAGCGCTCAAGCCGACCTCGAACCTCGTCGACGGCCGCGTCATCCCCTGGGGCGGGATGATCACCGCGGTCAGCGTGATCTCGCTCAGCGCCGCGGCGCTGCTGACGATCGGCTGGTCCATCTTCCGCAAGCGCGAGCTGGCGATCTACTCGGGGCACTGACGATCCCCAAGGCAACGCTCCCATGAAGCACGACACCAACATCCAGCTCGTCGCAGGCGTGATCCTGACGCTCAGTGTCCTCTTCTCGGTCGGGCTGAGCCCCCGCATCGCCACCGAGGCGGGCCGCGCGCAGCTCTCCTACACCGACACCGCCCAGGAGGGTGATCCACCGGAGGTGGCGCTCGCCATCGCGATGGGCGCGTTCCGGGGGCTCTTCGTCAACATCCTCTGGATCCGCGCGCAGGACCTGAAAGAAGAGGGCCGGTTCTACGAGTGCATCGAGCTCGCCCGCGCCATCACCAGGCTCCAGCCCCGCTTCCCGCGCGTCTGGGGCTTCCACGCCTGGAACCTCGCGTACAACATCTCCGTCTCCACCAACACCGCGACCGAACGCTGGCGCTGGGTCCGCGCCGGCATCGACCTGCTCCGGCAGGAGGGGATCCCGAGGAACCCCAACGACATGCAGCTCCAGCGCGAGCTCGCCTGGATCTTCGTCCACAAGGTGCAGGGCATCTCCGACGACGCCAACCGCTACTACAAGCGCGAGATGGCCAAGGAGTGGACCGCGATCCTGGGGCCCAACCCGCCGAGGCCGAGGCCCGAGGACCCTGACGTCGTCAGCCTGATCATGGAGCTCCGCGCCGAACACGAAGAGGGCGCTGTCGAGCTCGAACGCCGGAACATCCTGCGCGAGGCGATGGTCCGCCGCCGCCTCTTCGTGCTGTCCCAGGTCGAGCAGGCGCCCGATGCGCTCGACGCCGCGACCCTCTACAGGTACCTGCGCAACCGCAGCTCCGACACCGCGGAGCCTGTGACGATCGAGCAGGCCGAGGCCCTCTCCGACAAAATCGCCGGGCTCGTCAGGCGGCTCGACGAAGAGGCGTCGCTCCAGCTCGACTACAACCTCCTGCTCAGTTTCGAGATCCGCCGCACGCTGGCGCTCTCCTGGGCGCGCGCCGAGTTCGGCCTCGAACTTGCCGACTCCGTCCGCAACCAGGCGCTCGACGAGATGCTCGTCGATGAGCAGTACGCCGACGCGTGGGGCATCCTGCTTTCGCACGTGCGCAAGCAGGTCATCACCAAAGACAAGAACATGGAGATCGCCAGGATGAAGCGGTACACCGTCAAGTACGGCCCGCTCGACTGGCGTCACCCAGCGTCGCACGCCGTCTACTGGGCCACCAGGGGCATCGAGACAGGCCTTTCACGCGAGAACACCGGGGACTTCGACCAGACCAACACCGACCGCCTCATCGTTCAGGCGCTGCAGGAGCAGTTCCGCTGGGGCGATGTCTACTACGACATCCTCAACGACACCTTCGTCTCGATGGTCAACCTCGACTTCACCGACAGCTACGGCGATGCGCTCAAGGTCCTCGAGGACCGCGCCACCAAGTTCGAGGACCGCAACCGAGGCTACCGCCTCTACGGCGTCGGCTACCGCAACTACCTGCTCGACGTGGTCCGCGTTTACTACCGGATGGGCGACTTCCGCACCGCCAACTACTACTTCGACCGGTTCAAGACCTACGAGGGCCACAACATCGCGGAGGAGAACCTCATCCGCAGCCTCTCTGCGATGACGCTGGAAGAGTTCGTCCAGTTCGAGATCGACGAGCAGATCACCGTCCCCCAGTACGCCGTGACCGAGGTCACCGCCTCGCTCCGCGACGCCTTCCTGCGAGGCCTCCTCAACGGGAACATGGACGTCTTCCAGGGGCAGCTCAAGTACGCCAACGATGTCCACGCGCATTTCATGAGCAACCAGAACCGCGTGACGATGGCGGACCGCGAGAACCGCATGGCGCAGATGCCGCCGCGGTTTGTTGACACCGCCGCCTCGGTGCTCGTCAACACGATCATCACCGGGATCGTCGGCCGCGAAGAGGCGTCGCTGATCTGGCGCCGCACCCCGACCGGCCTCCAGCAGGCCGCCTACGACGACCTCGTCGCCGCCCTCAGCGGCACGCTCTCGCCGCAGGCCATCGAGCGGTGGCTCCCGGAGCCGCCCAACATGATGCAGTACCGCATCGACCGCGAGCGCCTCGATCAGGCGCAGGGCGTCATCGAAGACCGCAAAGACAACCTGAACGTCAACGAGCAGTAACGACGCATGCGCCAGTTCAACCGCAACTCCGACGGCTCAACCTCGATCCTGATCGAGGGCGCCGAGCCGATCCAGATCCGCCACATCATCGGGATCGGCCGCAACTATGCCGCCCACGCCGACGAGCAGGGCGCCGACCGCCCAGAGCGGCCGATGCTCTTCACGAAGAACCCCGCATCGGTTGGGCTCCCAGGCGAGGACATCGTGATCCCCAAGGCGTGCCAGGACCGCGAGCAGGTGGACTTCGAGGGCGAGCTCGCCGTCATCATCGGGCGCCCGGCGCGCGACATCGCGGAGGCTGATTTCAAGAGCGTGCTGCTTGGCTACTGCGTCGCCAACGATGTCTCGGCGCGCTGGTGGCAGAAGCAGGGGGCCGGAGGGCAGTTCCACCGAGGCAAGAGCTTCGACACGTTCTGCCCTCTGGGGCCATGCGTTCTCCCAACTGATCGCGTCCCAGATCCGCAGGCGCTGCGCATCACGACCACGCTCAATGGCGAAGTCATGCAGGACGCGCCGACCAGCCAGATGATGTTCCCGGTCGCCACGCTCATCGCCGAGTGCTCGCGAGGGACCACGCTCCTGCCTGGCACTGTCATCCTCACAGGCACCCCCAGCGGCGTCGGGATGGCCCGCGAGCCGCAGCGCTTCCTGCGCGATGGCGACACGATCGAAGTCTCGATCGAAGGCGTCGGCGCCATCAGCAACAAGGTCCGCGCCGAGTGACCGCGATCAGTCGATCTTCGGATTGACGTCCCGAGGCAGGTCCCACCCTGAGGGGTCCGGCGCGTCGAGCGCGCCCAGATCAAGATCAGCGATGACCAATTCAGGCCGATCGCTCAGATCGTCGCAGCGGCCATTGGGGCCGACGAAGTGCGAAGCGCCGAAATACTCTTGATTCCAAGGGGTTTCCGAGCCCAGCCGGTTCGACCCACCGATGAAGACGTTGTGCCGGGCGGCGTCCACCTCGAACTCCAGCTCCCACATCCGCCTCGACTTGGCGCCGAACGTGACAGCAGGAGAGAAGATCACCTGCGCCCCGGCGCGCGCCAGGCCCTGCGCCATCGCCTGGAAGTGCCGGTCGTAGCAGATGCTCACGCCGACCCTGCACACGCTCGTCTCGAAGACAGGCAGCATGGGGTTCTCGCCGAGGATCTTTGCGGATGGCGCGTTGCAGGCGCCAGCAGATGGCCCGTAATAGAACGCCTCGTCGAACGATCCCTGCTCGTTGGTCCCGCAAGGGATGTGCGCCTTGCGGAACTTGCCGAGCACCGCGCCATCGCTGTCGATCACAACCGCCGTGTTGTAGCGATCGCCCGTCTTGGCGCACAATTCGTAGATGGGCGCCACGATCACGATGTCGTGTGCGGCTGCAACACCGCACATCGCGCGCACGCTGGGGCCATCGACAGCATCCTCAGCAAGCTCCAGCCACATCGGATCGCGTCCCAGCGCAAAGTAAGGCGCCGGGAACAACTCGCCGAGCCCGATGATCTTCGCGCCTTGGCCAGCTGCGTGCGCGATCAGATCCGCGTGGTGCGCCAGGTTCGCATCGCGAATCGCGCCCAGCTTGCCAACAAGCGAGGGCAGTTCTTCCACCAACCCAGGCATCCCTGGGTAGGCATTGACCGTCTGCGTCATCGCGGCGCGGACCATGCTCACGCCTCGTCACTCAACGTGAGGATGACCGAGAGCAGCGTGTTGATCCCATCGGCGCAGTGCTTGGGCGTGGACAGCTCGCGCGGGTTGTGGCTGATGCCGTCGTTGAGGCCCGGCGTGAAGATCATCGCTGTCTTGCACACCGCCGACCACTCCTGGGCATCGTGCCCCGCGCCTGCGAGGATCCGCCGGTGCGTGAGCCCCTGGACATCCGCCGCCGCGTCCATCGCTTCCTGCACCGTTTCGTCGAAGATCACCGCCGGCGTGCGCGCCGTCTGCTGCGATTCGATGGTGACGCCAACCTCCCGCTCGACCTCGCGCAGGAACATGTTCAGATCGGATTCAGCCTTCAGCATCATCGCGTCGTCCGGGTTCCGCAGGTCCACCGTCGCAATCGTGCGTCCAGGGATGACGTTGATCATCCCAGGCTCAGGGTGCACAACACCCATCGTCGCGCGCATCTCAGGGCCGTAATCACCGGACGAGCACATCGCGCGCATCCAGCAGTTGATCATCGCCGCAGCAAGGCCAGCGTCCTTCCTGAACTGCATCGGCGTCGCCCCGGCGTGCGCACTGGCGCCGGTGATCGTCAGCCGCTGCCAGGAGATCCCCTGCACGCCGGTCACGACGCCCAGGTCGTACCCCTCGTGCAGCAGCGTCGGCCCCTGCTCCACGTGGCACTCGACGAACGCGTGCGGCTTCCGCTGCCCGACCGGCTCGGCGCCGAGGAAGCCGATCGCTTCCAGTTCGTCACGCACCGTCTTGCCGTCCTCGTCGGTCAGCGCGTACGCCTGCTCGAGCGGGATGCGCCCGGTCGCGACGGCGCTGCCCAGCATGTCGGTCCCGAATCGGCAGCCTTCTTCGTCGGTGAAGAATCCGATGGTGAGCGGACGGCGGGTCACGACGCCGTGATCGTTGAGCGTGCGCACGACCTCGAGCGCCCCGAG
>CAYGNN010000003.1:26161-42538 GCA_964351165.1 uncultured Phycisphaeraceae bacterium | reverse complement strand
CGGCTGCGACTGATCGCCTGACCGGTTCAATCTGGCTTCTTCATGCAGCGTCGATCGCACACCACGATCGACGCTGTTTTTTATTCGCCGCTGACCGGGTTGATCCGGGGCGTTGTATCGCCAGCGGCGCGGAGCATCGCATCGATCGCGCGCCAGTCGGTGCGCCAATCGTCGGACGCCGCGAGCAGGCAGCGCAGCAACTGCGAACGCCGGGGCATCGCGTTGATGCCCTGGAGTTCCATGCACATCGCCAGCAGCATCCGTCGCTGCGGTTCCGAGCCAGCCGCCTTGCGGATCGCCACCGTGTCGATGACGCCGACGCCGCCCTCTGGCGTGACGATCAGGTTGGACGCCTTGTGATCCCGGTTGAAGAGCCCGGCGCCTGTGATCGTGCGCACGAGTTCGCCGGCGCGCTGCGCGAGCGCCGGTGAGACGTCGCCGCGCTTGCAGTGGTGCGCCAGCGATTCGCCCTGGAGGGCGGCCAGCACCAACCAGC
This sequence comes from uncultured Phycisphaeraceae bacterium, assembly GCA_964351165.1. Classification (GTDB taxonomy): domain Bacteria; phylum Planctomycetota; class Phycisphaerae; order Phycisphaerales; family UBA1924; genus JACKHE01. Next base: position 42,042 of record CAYGNN010000003.1, on the reverse strand, counting down.
GTTCGCGGTCGCCGTTGCCTGACAGCACATCGAGAATAGCCAGGGGCAGGCTGGTCGGGACGCCGGCGGCGTGCAGCCGCTGGGCGCCGATGGACTGCTTGATCGCGTGCCGATCTGGGAGGACATCGGTGAACCTACGCGAGCGTCCCTTGATGACCAACGCGTGCACGCCGCTCGCGGCGCTGAGTGCTCCCATCCACACCCAACGATCGCCATCGCGTTTGACGAAGCGAGAGCCTTCCGACCAGCGGTCGCCGGCGCGGATCGCCTCGATCAGCTCATCGACCGGGGCGCCGGGAGCAGGGCGGAACCAAGGCGTCCTGATCCGCTTGACGCGCTCGATCGTTTGCATCTGGTTGCTCGTCTGGCCAGGGGGCATCGGTCGATCGTAGCCCCCGCCGGTCGCGGTCACGAAACAGGGATCCTCGCGGAGCGATCCGGAGGGAATTGACACCGGGCGGCTGCTGCTCAACCATCGTCCCATGCCGCAGACCACTGACGACGCCAACGCCGGACTCCCGCTGCCCCTGAGCGTCGCGATTGTCTGCAAGAACAACGACGCCACCATCGGGCGCACGCTCGAGTCGGTCGCAGGTATCGCCCGGCAGATCGTCGCGGTCGATTCCGGCTCCACCGACCGGACGATCGAGATCCTCGAATCGCACAACGCCGAGGTGATCCGTAGCGATTGGCTGGGGCACATCAAGACGAAGCAGAAGGCGCTCGACCTGTGCAAGCAGCCCTGGGTGCTGTGCCTCGACAGCGATGAGTCGATCGAGCCTGAGCTGCGCGATTCGGTCATCGATGCGGTCAACGCCAACGACCCAGCCATCGCAGGGTACGAGATCAACCGGAAGATCTGGTGGAACGGCGTCTGGCTGCACCACACCTGGCAGCCGGAGTGGCGCCTGCGCCTCGTCCGCAACAGCAAAGCGCACTGGGGTGGGTACGACCCGCACGATGCGCTGCTGCTCAATGAATCCAGCGATCGCGCCGGGCGCATCACCGGCGACATGCGGCACGAATCCTTCGCCAACATCACGCAACACCTCGAAGGCCAGATCCGCCACGCGCACAAAGCAGCCGAGAGCTACCTCGCGATGGGGCGAAGGGGCGGCGCGTTCTCGCTGCTCTTCTCGCCGGCGAGCGCGATGTTCAAGCAGCTCATCCTCAAGCAGGCCTTCCGCGACGGCTGGCGAGGCTGGGCCGCGGCCTCCTCGACCGCCTGCGCCACGCTGATGAAGCACATCATCCTGCTGGAGCTCGCCGACGAGCAGCGCAAGGCGCGGCGCGATGCGGCGTCGGACGACACACCATGACGCCGACGATCGCCTGGGCCATCGCGATCGCTGGCGCGTACCTGCTGGGGTCGGTCCCGGTGGGGCTGCTCATGGCGCGGAGCAAGGGGGTCAACCTCCGCGAGGTAGGCTCCGGGAACATCGGCGCGACCAACACCATGCGCGCGCTGGGCAAACGCCTCGGGATCACCTGCTTCATCCTCGACGTCGCCAAGGGCGCGATACCAACCGCACTCGCCGGATCCATCCTGATCGAGCATCCGATGCCAGGCGCCGACGCCTGGCGCTGGCTCGCGGTCGCGGCTGCTGCGGTCGCAGGGCACATGTTCCCGGTGTGGCTGCGCTTCAAAGGGGGCAAAGGCGTCGCGACAGGGCTCGGCGCGCTGCTGGGGATGTGGCCGGTGCTGACGATCCCGGCGGTCCTCGCGGCGGTCATCTGGATCGCATCCCTGAAGGTCACCAGGTACGTCGGGGTCAGCTCCTGCATCGCAGCGATCGTGATCCCCCTGCTCGCCTGGGTCATGCTGACGCTGGGCAATAACGGCACGCTGCCGCTCTGGGAGGGCGATGCGCCGATGACGCCCTTCCTCGCGTCCACCGCCCTGCTCGCGTTGTTCGTCGTCATCAAGCACCGGGGCAACCTCCGCCGGACGCTCGCCGGGACAGAGCCGCGAGTGGGCGGTGCGAAGACGCCGTCCGAGAAGGCGTGATCGCCCGATCGCACGCCCCATAACTGGGAACCGGCGCGAGAACCCCCATGTTGACCTGAATTGCACACCAACAACCGCCGATGCGCTGGCGCGCACCAGGAGGACGTTGGTATGCCCAGCTTCAAGCTCGTCGGTTCCGACAAGGACAAGCAGAACAACCGCAAGAACGGCTCGTCGAAGGACGAGACGCCGGAGTCGCTGCACTTCCCCGACCAGACGCCCTGGGGCGCGAAGCCCGACCAGGCGGATTCCGGCTCGGACATCCTCGAGTCCATCGAGCGGCAGATCGACCGCGCCCAGGAGGCGCTCGACCGCCTGAGCGACGATGCCGACGTGCTCTTCCGGTTCTCCGATCCGGACGAGGACGACGATTCCCCGACCGCGGCGTAATAAAAAGCCGCACTTGCCGGTGGGTGTGATCCCGTGTGCAATGCGCGCATGGCTGGCGATACCCGAACCCTGACATCCCGGGATGGCGACGCCGCGAGGCTGGCGCTCGCAGCGCTGACCGATCGCGCCAGCGACGCGGCTTGTTATGTCGGTTTCGATGGGTTCGTCGATTCGATCATCGATGTCGTCGCGCAGCGCCACGCGCCGGGCGCTCGCGGCTACGACCGCATGGCGAGCCTTTGGGAGTTTGCAGCGGTCAGCCAGAACGCGGCAGGGAAATCGGCGAACGCGGAGCTGGTCGTCACCGAGCAGCGCGCCGGCGGGAACGGGCCGATCATGGCCGGGGCGCTCGCGCAGCTCGGCGCAAACGTCCACTGCGCAGCGCCGCTCGATCACCCGGTCTTCGAGGCGCTGCGCAGCGCCTGCTCCTCGTGCGTCTGCCTTGGGGAGCCGGGCGCCACTGATGCGCTCGAGTTCGACGACGGCAAGCTGATGCTCGGCAAGACCGCCCAGATGGACCGCATCACCTGGGACCGCATCGTCGCAGCGTCCGGCGGTGTCGAGGCGCTCATCGCCCGGTGCAACGCCTCGCGCATCATCGCGCCGCTGGGGTGGACGATGATCCCGGCGATGAACGACATCTGGTCAGGGCTGGCGCAGGACGTGCTCCCCCACCTCGACGATCCCGGCGAGCACGAGGTCTTCATCGACTGGTCGGACCCCGCCAAACGCAACGACAACGAACTGCGGGACGCCTTCGAGATCCTGCGCACGATCAACGCGCTGTGCCCTGTCACCATGGGATGCAACGTCTCGGAGGCCGAGCGGTTCTCGCGTTGCCTCCCCAGCCAGCAGAACGAACGCCAGGACAGCGCCGGATCCGCGGCCTCGTTCGCGCACCTGTTGAGCCTGCGCACCGGTCTCCATCGCGTCGCGGTGCACGAGCATCGCCTTGCGGCGGTCGCGGAATCAGGGGGCTGCTGGACCGCGAGCACCGACTACACGCCGGAGCCATTAACGTGCACCGGCGCTGGCGATCATTTCAATGCCGGGCTGTGCTTCGCGCTCGCGCACCGCTGCGACACATCGACGGCGCTGCTGACCGCGATCGCGGTCAGCGGTCTCTTCGTGCGCACAGGGCAGCACCCGGCGCTCGACGATGTCATCGAGTTCCTGGAATCATTCCCAACAGACTGATGTTGCGAGATCAGAGGCTGGCAGGGCCAAGGCCCATGCAGCGGCGCCACGTGCTCATCTGCCCAAGATGGAAGCTCGTGTGCATCACCAGCATGAAGTTGGCGACCTCGCCCACCGTGGCGCAACGAGACTTGAGCCCCTCCATCGGGTTCTCCTGCTCGAAGACCGATTCGTCCGCCTCCGCCACGGCGTTGATCGCGGTCTCGAACCGGTCGGCCCAGAACGCGCGGACCTCGTCGAGCGGCGCGTACTGGTCGCAGCAATCGACGCAGTCCTTGCCGTGCATGAAGTGGTCGTGCCACTCGGCGGACTTGGGGTCCTTCAGTTCGCTCCGGCCGATCGCATCGAGGATGAAGTCGGGGTAGATCGCCAGATGACCGTAAATGAAGACCGGGTGGTTCGTGTCCACCCCCTCTGGTTTCTTGTTGCCGACCTTGGATTCAACGTCGATCAGCAGGGCGTTGCCCAGCGCCAGGAGGGCGCGGGAAGGCGAACAGATCGAGGCGGCGGTCAGGGATTTGGTGGCTGGGGGGGTCGTGGTCATGTGGGGATCTCCTCTGATAACGTTTGATACCAGCCGATGCGGGCCGGTTACAGGTTTTCTGTGGAACTCCGGGCCTGTTTGCCGCATAAGATAAGGTATGGAGCGCATCTACAAAGCATCCCGGCAGGCGAGGCGGCGGAGGCTGCTCGCAGACAGCGTCAACCGCCTCGGCGTCGCCCTGTGCGTCGCCCTCGGGATCGGCCTCCTCGCGGTCCTGATCTCCCGCCTGATCGGCGAACCGATCGACTGGCGATGGGCCGCGCTGCCCCCGGTCATCGTCGGCATCGCCTTCGCGCTGCTCGACGCCTGGCGCCGCCGCCTGACGGAGCTGGAAGCGGCCACCGATGTCGATACGACCCTGAGCCTGCGCGACCGCCTGGGCTCCTCCATCGAACTCGAATCGCTCAACCGCGACGACCCCTTCGTGCAGCTGCTCGAGCGCGACGCGGAAGAAGCCGCAGGCAAGGTCAACATCGCCGCGGCGACACCGATCCGGTTCGGCAACTCGTGGCTCGCCTGGCCGACACTCGCAGGGCTGCTCGTCGTCGCTGTGCTGTTCATGCCGACGCTCGATCTGCTCGGCCGCCAGCAGGCGGCGCAGCAGAAGGCGCAGGAAGAGAGCCGGGTCGAGGAAGCCTCGAACACGATCGAAGAACTCATCCAGGAAACCGAGGACAACCTCGCCAGGCTCGACCCGGAATCCGAGGATGAGCTCCCCGGCCTCATGGACGAGATCCAGAAGCAGCTGGAGCAGGGCGACCTGACGCCGGAAGAGGCCGAGGCGCAGATCGCCGCGGCGCTCGAAGAAAAGTCGCAGGAGCTGCAGCAGCAGGCCGAGCAGGCGCAGCAGATGAACGAGATGCTGCAGGAGATGCTGGCTGAGTCTGCGGACCCCGACAACATGGACGCCTCCGAGCTCGAGCAGGCGCTGGAAGCTGGCGACTTCGACGCGGCCGCGGAAGCGCTCGAGAAGCTCAAGCAGGAACTCGGCGACATGACCGAGGAGCAGCGGCAGGCGATGGCGGAGTCCATGCAGCAGATGGCCGAACGCCTGAGCCAGGCCGCGGACAACAAGATGGCGCAGAACAACGCGCAGCAGCAGATCGCGCAGCAGCTCCAGCAGATGGGGATGTCCAAGGAGATGGCCGAGCAGCTCGCCCAGAGCGGCGATGCGCAGCAGATGGCTGAGCAACTCCAGAAGCAGGGCATGAGCGCCGACGATGCGCAGAAACTCGCGCAGCAGATGGCCCAGCAGAAGAGCAACGGCGAGTGCCAGAGCGGCGCGTGCCGATCCGCCAAGAGCCTCGCACAGGCGATGAAGCAGGCGGGCAAGGGCGCCGGTCAGGGCCAGCCTGGCGAGATGGGCGAACTGGGCGAGGCGCTGGACGGCATGAGCGACGCCGAGATGGAGGCGCAGCTCGCAGAACTCACTGCTGGCAACATGCAGGGGCAGGCGCAGGGCATGATGAACGGCCCCGGCGGCGGCATGGGCGGCAACAAGGCCGGCGAGGGCACTGGCTTCAACGAGCAGATCCCGACCGCGCTGGGCAAGTCGCTGACCACCGAGATCGAGAACCGCAAGGGCGGCGGCGAGGGCGAGGTCGCGATGCGGTACACCCGCAAGCGCCCGGTGGAGTGGGACGAATCAACGAGCTCCGCGCCGATGCGCGAGGCGCAGTTCAGGGAAGCCGCCGAGGCCGCCGAGCAGGCGATCGAGGAGCAGGCGATCCCGCCGCGCTACAGGGGCGGCATCCGCGAGTATTTCGAGCGGACGCGCAAGGTCGCGCCCCCTGCGGAGCAACCAGCCGCGCCGACCAGGCCAGCGGACAGCGACTCCAAGTAACCTGCACCCATGGCGTTCATCCAGACCCTGCAACCGATGACCGCGCCGGCCGCGAGCATCGGCTTTCTTGACCCGATGTGGCTGCTGCTGGCGCTGACTGCGATCCCGCTGGCGATCATCGGCTGGCGCTGGCTGCACGCGATGGGCAACCTGCGGCGGTGGACCGCGATCCTGCTGCGCACGGCGCTCGTCATCCTGCTCACGATGATGCTCGCCACCGCTGTGACGCGGCGCGAGACCGACCGGCTCGCGGTCGTCATCGTGGTGGATGTTTCTGAATCCGTCCGCAGGCTGGCGGACCTTGGCATGGATTCCAGCGGCGCCCGCGCCGACGCGATCGACCGCGCCAAGCGGTGGGTCGCCGACGCGATCGAATCGGGTGAAGCGGACACCGAGAACCTCGTCGGCGTCGTCGTCTTCGATGGCGAGCCCACCGCGCTCACGACGCCGAGGCACCTCACCAGCGACGACATCCTCGATCAGCCCTTCGACATCGCAATCGTCGAGGGGACGAACATCGAAGAAGCACTCCGCTTTGCCGGCGCGATCTTCCCGCACGACGCCGCAAAACGGATCGTGCTCATCAGCGATGGGGTCGAGACGGCCGGCGATGCGCTCGCCGCGGCGATCGAGAACACCGACGAGACCGGCGCGCCGACACCGATCGACATCGTGGCGATCGATTACGCGACGCCCAACGAGATCCTCGTCGAGTCGGTCGATTCGCCGCCCAACGCCGCTGGGGAATCGACGGTGCCGGTGCGCGTCGTCATCCGCTCGACATCAACCGCGACCGGCGAGCTGCTGCTGCTGCGCGAAGGGCGGCCGGTGGACATCTCTCCAGGCGTCCCGGGCGTTGGCGACCGCGTGACGCTCCAGCCTGGGGCGAACCCACTGACGTACTCCGTCCCGCTGCCGGACACGATGGTGCACCGCTTCCAGGCGCGGTTCATCCCCGACGAGCAGGCCTCCGACACGATCGCTGTCAACAACGCGGGCGAGGCCTTCACCATCACGCCAGGCAAGGGGAACGTGCTGATCGTCGATGGCGTCAGCGACAACGACCCCAGCGGCAGCGGCGCGATCCTCGCCAACACGCTGCGCGCCGAGGGTGTTGATGTCGAGACGATCCCCCCTGCCGCCTTCCCGGACAACCTGCTCTCATTGCAGGCGCACGACCTGATCATCCTCCAGAACGTCGCGGCTGATGAGATCCCGCAGATCAGCCACCGGCACCTCAGCGCGTACGTCAACGACTTCGGCGGAGGGCTCGTGATGATCGGCGGGCACGACTCGCTCGGCGCCGGCGCCTGGGGCGGGACGCCGGTCGAGGACCTGCTGCCGGTCAAGCTCGATCCATCGGAAGAGCTCATCGTCCCTGCTGCGGCGATCATGTTCGTGCTCGATTCCTCCGGTTCGATGGCGAGCCCTGTCCGCGGCTCGCGCCGATCGCAGCAGATGATCGCCAACGAGGGCGCGGCGCTGGCGATCGGGACGCTCGACGAGCGCGACATGGTCGGCGTGCTCGCCTTCACCGGCTCCTACCGCACGGTGGTCGAGCTGGCGCCGCTGAGCAACGTTGAGCACGTCAAGTCGCGCACCCGCAGCATCGCGCCAGGTGGCGGGACGAACATGTACCCGGCGCTCCAGCACGCAGGCGAGCTGCTCAACAAAGTGGACGCGGACGTCAAGCACATCATCGTCCTCTCCGACGGGCAATCGATGGGCGATCCCAACCTGGGCGTCAACATCGCCCGGCGCCTGGCGGCGAACGACATCAGCGTCAGCGCGATCGCGGTCGGTGACGGCGCAGACTCGCAGACGATGGAGCGCATCGCGCTCAACGGCAACGGCGAGTTCTACAACGTCACGAACCCGCACGTGCTGCCCAAGATCTTCCTCAAGGAGATGAAGATCGTCTCCCGACGCATGGTGCGCGAGGTGGACTTCACGCCGGTCCGCATCCGGACCGGGTCGCCGATCGACAGCGCCATCCTCGCCGGCGCGCCGCCCCTGCACGGCTACGTGCTGACGCAGAGCAAACCGACCGGCGGCGTGATGACGCCGCTGCGGACCCCGGAAGACGAGCCGGTCCTCTCGCACTGGAACGTGGGGCTGGGGCAGGTCGCCGCGTGGACGAGCGATGCGCACGACGCGTGGTCCAACGACTGGTTGTCGTGGCCCGGCTACCGGACCCTGTGGGCGCAGATCGTCCGCGTGATCGGCCGGGCATCGACGAACAACCGCGCCGAGCTCATCACCGGGATCGAGGGCGGCTCGCTGCGCGTCCGCGTGGACCTGTACGACGATGACGATGCGCCGCTCGACCTCGCCACTGTCACCGGGACAGTGACCGACCCTGAGGGCAACCCCATCCCCATCCGCCTGCGGCCGATCGGCCCTGGCGCGTACGAGGGCGAGGTCGACGCGACCGAGAGCGGGCAGTACGTCGTCGCGATCACGCCCAAGGTCAACAACACACCGCTGATGCCGGTCGTCGGCGCAGCCTCGCGCCCTGCGAGCGTCGAGTACGCCAGGCTCACCGCCAACCCTGCGGCGCTCGAGCGCCTGCGCGAACGCACCGGAGGGCGCCGCCTGGACATCAACGCGCCGCGCGACGCGAACCTCTTCGACCGCTTCGGCATCCCGCCGACCATCGCCGACGCCCCGATCTGGCGGGCGCTGATGATCGCTGCATTCGCGGTGCTGCTGCTGGACATCGCGACACGCCGCGTCGCGTGGGACCGCCTCGCCTCACGCGAAGTGCTGGGCGAGATCCGCGCCCAGCGCGCCGATCGGGTCCGCAGAAGGACGCGCGAAGCCGAGGCGACGCTCAGCGCGCTCAAGAAGAAAGCGAAGGGCAACGAAGCGCCGCCCGAGCAGCAGGCCGCAGCATCCAGCGCCGCTCCGGTCGTTCCCGATGGGACGCCCGCCCCGGCAGCACCCAAGCCGAAGCCCCCATACCCGGCCAGCGCCAAAGAGTCGTCAGATGAGGACGAGGGCGCCGGAGGGCTGCTCGCCGCCAAGCGGAGAGCGAGGAAGATGTACGGCGGCGAGTCCGAGCAGGACGAGGGCTGAACCTCTTTTCCGCACGCATTGCTGCCATCGGCCCGATCTTCCGGTACAACCTAGGACGCTGAGAACCGTTCTCATGCCGTCCCCGATTCCCGCGCTGCCGACAGCCCCGAAGGACCAACACTTGGAACGAGGTGAGTTCGAGCGCCTCGCCCTGGAGCAGCTGGACCCGCTGCACCGGATGGCGATGCAGATCTGTCGGCGCCACGACGAGGCCGCCGACCTGGTGCAGGAGACGTACCTGCGCGCGCTCAAGGCGGCCGACCGCTTCGAGGATCAGGGCCAGGGCGTCCGCCCCTGGATGTACCGGATCCTTTTCAACACCTTCTACACCAAGCGCAAACGCGATAACCGCGGCCCGGTCTCGGTTGGCGAGTTCTTCGGCGAGGACGACCGAGAATCAGGCCCCGCCGAGCCACCCCCAGCCTGGGACCTCTCCAGCCTCGACTGGGAGCACGTGGACGAGCGGCTCAAGGCGGCCATCGAGGCCCTCAAGCCGGAGTACCGGGCCGTCCTGCTGCTCTGGGGCGTCGAGGGGATGAAGTACCGGGAGATCGCCAACATCGTGGAATCCCCCATCGGGACGGTCATGAGCCGCCTTCACAGGGCCCGAAAACTCCTCGCCGATGCCCTCGCAGACTGTGCCGAGGACCTCGGCGTCCGCACAACCGGCGCCGAAACAGCAACAAAAAACGCCGACCCGGAACAATCCGGGCCGGTTGATGGTTCCAATTGACGACCCAAGGATGAGTTCCCCCGCTCAATCACCCGCATGACCGACGCCCCCAGCCATCCCGACCCGCGGCATGACGACAACGCCCTCGATCTGGGCGCCCTGATCCGCTGCGCCGCTGACGACAGCCTCTCGATGGAGCAGGCCGAGGCCCTCCGCGAGCACCTAGCGGCACACCCCGAGGATCAGGCCAGGATCGATTTCGAGCGCGGCCTCCGCGACGCGACGGCCTCCGCGATGAACACCGGCTCGGCCCCCGCCGAGCTGCGCGAGGCCATCAACAGCATGATCGCCAGCGAGGCGCCCACCGTCGGACCTGTCGAAACCAGGACCCGCGCGTTCTGGCAGCGGACCTTCCTGCCTGTCGCGCTCGCCGCGATGATCCTGCTCGCCTTCGGCGCCACGCTGCTGATGACCAACTCGCCCCAGCAAACGCCCTCCGGCTGGGACTCAGGGCTGAACACGCAGGTCGTCGGTTGGGTGGAGCGCGAGCACAACAAGTGCTCCGAATCCGAGGACTACCGCAAGCAGAAGCTCCCGGTGACGAACGTCGCCGTTGTCCGCAACGAAACACAGCGGACGCTGGGCAAGGCGCCGCACCGGATCCAGCTCGATGACGCCGGCTACACCCTCGCCGGGTACGGCCCCTGCCACATCCCAGGCGGCGGCCCCTCCGGGCAGTTGATCTACACCCCCAACGACGGGAACGGCAAGCCGATCAGCCTCTTCGTCCAGCGTGACGATGGGCAGCTCGACAACGTCGCCGGCAAGTCCGAGTGCATCAAGGGCGCGACGAGCCAGCTCTCCGCGGAGAGCAAAGCCGGACGGACCCCCTGCGATCAGATCTTCATCTGGCGCGCCGACGGGCTGATCTACTACATGGTGACCGGCCAGGGGAACCCTGCGATCCCCTGCCTGAAGTCGCTGGGCGCCCCGGACGATCACATCGCGCTCTGAGGTCCTGCAAATCTCGTGAACCGGTGAACCTGACCGCGCCGCTCGGCGTCGAATGGTGTGGCTGTCGCTGTCACGCGGATGCTGGGCAAAGGGATTCGTCGAGCCCCCCCGATCCGGCCGATACACAGGCAGCGCCGGCCCCTGTCCGGCAGCCCCTGCCGCCGGTCCTATGATTCCCAAACGAGGTCACGTCATGCGTACACGCCAGACCATCAACACTCCCGGATTTTCGCCTCGCCGACTCGCCGGCGCGGCTGTGATCGCGACGCTGCTGACGACCGCCGGGACCGCGTCGGCGCAGAACGCGCTGGGCAGCGGCAGGGCGCTGGACAACAACCTCCAGGAGGGCCGCTCGTACAACCCGGAGGGCGCCTACTCCAGATCGAACATGGCCGCGGAGATCGCGTACCGCAACGCGCTCGTCACCGGCAACGCGCCGAACGGATTGAGCTTCCGCGAGAGCGTCGGGTACAACTCGCGCTTCGACTTCCGCACAGAATTCGACGCAGGCGGCCGCTCGATCCCGCTGCCATCGAACGACATCTTCGATTTCCAGCGCGATTCGTACTCCTCTTCGATCGCCTCTGCTGGCCTGCGAGGGCTCGACTCCATCCGCCAGCAGGCGGCCTGGAGCACCGGCAACCTGTACGACGAGCAGCTGAATATCCCCATCGCGCGGCGCGCCGGCGTCGGCCAATCGGGCACGCAGCTCTCCGTCGAGCAGCGCGCCGAGCAGGAGGGGTACGAGATGACCTTCATCGACCCCTTCCGCCTGCGGCCGAGGTCGATGCGCTCGACTACCGAGCACACGATCGGCGCGGCGCTGGAGACGCGCGTGCTGGGGCAGACGCGCGACGAGGAAACGGAACAGATCGAGTTCCTGCAATCGACCCCCCTGCGCGGGATCGTCTCGGAGATGGTCGTCACCGACAACATGATCCGCCTCTTCGAGGGCAAGCCGATCGGCGCCCCGGACCTGGTCTCGCTGCGCTCGAACGACCAGACCACCGATGGCGATGGAGCCGAGACGTTCGGCTATGACGCCGTGGTGCAGCGGATGAGCAAGCTCTTCAACGAGCGGTACGCCCCAGCAGAGGACGAGGGCGAGACCACCCCCGGCCAGCCGGGGACCACCGCCACCGACTCCCCGGAGTACGTCCCGGCGCCCACCGCCGACCCCCTCGACCGGTTCCGCAACCGGCTGCTTGGCATCCCCAACGAGGACGAGGAGCAGACCGAGGAGTCGCTCGAGGAAGAAGAGACCACGTTCGTTGACTCGCTCCGCCAGCTCTACAGCAACGACACGAGCGCCGAGCAGCAGAAGATCGACCGCCTCTCGCCCCCCAACGAATCGAACCGGAACCTGTTCGCCGAGAACATGGCCAACGGCGAGGCGCTCCTGGCCAAGGGCCGCTGGTTCGACGCGGAAGAACGCTTCAGCGCCGCGCTCCGGCTCAGCCCAGGCGACCCGATGGCCGCGGTCGGGCGCCTGCACGCGCAGCTCGGCGCAGGGCTGTACCTCTCCGCAGGCGTGAACTTCGACCGGCTGATGCGCGCCAATCCGGAACTGATGGCCGCGAAGTACGACGAGCGGCTGCTCCCGCGCCGAGGGCGCCTGCAGCGGATCGATGCGCGGCTGCGGCTCAACACGCGCTCCAGCGGCGACCTCGCGGTCTCGAGCGCCCTGCTGATGGGGTACCTCGCGCACCAGTTCGACGATCGCCTGACGATCGAAGACGCGTTCAAGGAACTCGACCGCATCCACGAGGAGCGCGAGACCGAGCCGGACCTGCTCGAAACAACGCTCCGTGAAGTGTGGCTCGGGCAATAACGCCGGGCTACAACTGGGCCGATGCGCAACGAACCGCCGGACATCACCGATTACCTGACCGACGGATCACTCGCCAAGCTGTGCGCTTCGATGCACCGCATCACCGGTGTGCCGCTGGCGGTGCGCGACGTCAAGGGTGAGGTCGTGGTCGGGGAAGCCCCGTCCGGTTCGGACCGCGATGAGTTCACCGCGCCGCTGCACGTGCTCACCGGTCCCATCGGCGCACTGGTCATCCCAGAGCACACCACCAGCGAGCACCCGACGACCGACGAAATCCGACGCTTCATCACCCTGCTCGCCAGCGTCGTCAGCGAGCTGTGCGACCGCGACGAGGAGGTCCACGAACGCCTCGACGAATTGGGCGCCCTGCACAAGCTCTCGACCATGCTCGTCGGCGTCACCGACATCGACCGCATCCTCAGCGCCGGGATCGAGATGGCGGTGGACGTGCTGGGCGTGGACGCCGGCGCGATCCGGCTCCTCACCAAGGACGGCCGCCGCCTCACGCTCGCCGCATCGTTCGGTCTCAGCAGCGAGTACGCCGAGCGGACGAGGGAGCTGGAATCCGACATCGTCTCCGACACCAAAGCCCTCGCCGGAGGGCTGGTCCTCTTCGAGAACATCATCCGAGATGGCAACCCCAGCCACCCTGCGGCGATGGACAGCGAGGGCCTGCGCTCCATGGTCAGCGCAGGGCTCAACTTCCACGGCGAGATCATGGGCGTCGTGCGCCTCTTCACGAGGACCGAGCGCACGTTCAGCGCGACGGAGCAGCGGCTGATCCTCTCCATCGCGCAGCAGCTCGCCGCGGCGCTGGCGAGCGCCAGGCTCGTCGAATCCGAAGCGGAGAGCGCCGAGATCAACAGGCAGGTGCGCATGGCCAGCGCGGTGCAGCGCCGGATGATGCCGGAGAACAGGGTCGAGCACGCCGGGCTCGACATCGCCGCGCGGTACCAGAGCAGCTACGACCTGGGCGGTGATTTCTTCGATGTCTTCGATACGGCGGACCAGGGCCTCGCGTTCGTCGTTGGCGATGTCGTGGGCAAGGGCGTCGCCGCGGCGATGCTGATGTCTTCACTCCGCGCGACGATCCGCACGCTGGTGGATACCGGGTTCACGATCTCGGAGACGATCGATCGCGCCAACACGGCGCTGAGCAGGGACACGCGCTCGCACGAGTTCGCGACGGTCTTCGCCGGGATCATCGCCCCCGATGCGCGGTCGATCCGGTACGTCAGCGCAGGGCACGAGCCGACGCTGCTGATCCGCGCAACACCGAACGCAGCGCCCACCGAAGAGGACATCATCGAGCTCCGCACCGGCGGGATGCTCATCGGCGTCGATGTCGGCCAGGAGTACGAAACCGGCGAGCTGAGCCTCCGCCCAGGCGACACGCTGCTGGCCTACACCGATGGGCTGACCGAGGCGATGAACTTCGAGGAAGAGCTGTATGGCAGGCGACGGATCAGGGAAGCGATCCTCGCCACGCTGCGCGAAACCCCAGACGCCTCCGCGGAGCATCTCGCGGACAAGACGCTCTGGGCGATGCGGTGCCACACCGGGATGCAACCACAGTCCGACGACGTGACGCTTGTGGTCGTCCGCGTGCTCGGCTGAGCCGAATCAACAATCGAACGGTCGGTGGATCAGGCTTCGCTGGTGACAGCGCAGGGATCCTGCCCCTGCTCGATCGCGGTGATCTTGCTCACGCGGCGCGCGTGCCGGCCGCCCTCGAACTCCGCAGCGAGCCAGGCGTCGACGATCTGATCGATCGCCTTGTCGCCCAGTGTGTCAGCTGAGAGGCACAGGACGTTCGCGTCGTTGTGCCTGCGGCTCATCTCCGCGGCGATCGTGTTGCCCACGAGCGCGGCGCGGACGCCCTTGATCTTGTTCGCAGCGATGGACATCCCGATGCCGGAGCCGCACAGGAGGATGCCCCGATCCGCAGCGCCGGTCGAGATCGCCTGGCCGACGGTGTACGCGGCTTCAGGGTAATCGCAGGCGGCGCCCTCTTCGCAGTGCTGCACAACGACGTTGTGCCCCTGATCGCTCAGCCTCTTGACGAGGGCGAGCCCGGAGTTGACGCCGCGATGATCGGTTCCGATTGCAATGTTCATGCGAGGATCTCCGTCAGCCTGGTCTCGATGATGGATTCGAGCCGCTGGGCCACCTGATCATAGAGCTGCTGCGGGCCGCCGATCGGATCGTCGATGTCCCGGCCGTTGGGGTCCAGCAGCTCCACCCGGTCCCGCGCGGTGGGGTCCAGCGCGATGACGCGATCGGCGTGAGCAGCGGTCATGCACCAGATGGAGCTGGCGCTGTCGATCAATTCCTGCGTGATGGGCTGCGAACGGTGCTCGGACAGATCGGCGCCCAGCTTGGCGACCGCGTTCACCGCTTCTGGAGTCGCGTGCGAGCCGCCACCGGCGAATACCCCAGCAGACTCGACGCGCACGCCGCTGCCGGCGCCATCGTCGCTGGTGCGGTGCAGGACGGATCGCGCAATCGCCTCCGCCATCGGGCTGCGGCAGGTGTTGCCCGTACAGACGAAGAGGATCAGCCGATCGCCTGCGCCGCCCCCTGGTATTGGTTGCTCATCACCTGTCACAACGTCCTCGCATTCTTCGATCACCAGAGCCGGCCTGCTGTCGGCGCGCTGCGATCAGTCGATCATCACCAGCGCGTCCAGACGCTTGAGCAGCGCCTCCACCAGGGCCGCTTCCCGCTGATCGTCCCCGAATCGGCCGACTCTCACAACCACCGAGCCCGCGCGGCTCTGCGAGGCCCCCTGCAGGCCTGCGAGGGCGCCCGGATCGGTCGAGAACCGGATCTCGACCGGGTGATCGAGGACATCAACCAGGACGTACCGGCGGATCACCCGCTCCGCCCCTGTGGAATCCGGCATCGTGACGGTCATCCGGTCCACGATGCCCAGCTCGTTCTTGTCCGCGACGTACTTCACAGCAGCGTCGAGGTCGTCCCATTCCAGCGTGGTCCCAGAGCCGGCGCCCTGGATCTCCCCGAGCGATCCGCCGCCTCCTGAACAGCCTTGCATCGCGATAGTAGCGATGAGGGCTAATAATACAAACAAAACACAAACAAACAAGTCGAAATACATGGATCTTCCCGGAGACGCGGGCGTAGAATCCATGTCGGATCGGGGGGGACCCCCTCGAAGATGGAGCGCAGGAGAACACCCGGCCGAACGCGCGTGCGGATCGAGCCGATTGTTCAGGAGTATGTCTTCGGTGGAACTGACCATTCGTGTCCCTCAAGGCGCTGACCGCGTTCCGGTGCTCGGCG
>CAYGNN010000003.1:25069-26151 GCA_964351165.1 uncultured Phycisphaeraceae bacterium | reverse complement strand
GGTAGCGGCCGCGCTCCGCGTTGTGGAACGACTCGATGCTCGGCGTCGCCGAGCGGAACCTGAAAATGATCCGCGAGGCGCTCGGTGTCAACATCACCGCCCGAGAAGACGCCGTACAGGTGACCGGAGACCCACACGCGGTCGAAGCGGCCAGGCGGTCGATCGATCGCCTCGACGCCGCGGCACGATCCGGCGAAGAACTCTCGCGCCACGAGGTCCTCGAATTGATCACCCAGCTTTCCGCCGAAACCAGAGCGATGCCGGACGAGCTGCTGCCCAAAGCCAACGGCGAAGGCCGACCGATCAACGTCGCCAGCTCC
This sequence comes from uncultured Phycisphaeraceae bacterium, assembly GCA_964351165.1. GTDB lineage: Bacteria > Planctomycetota > Phycisphaerae > Phycisphaerales > UBA1924 > JACKHE01. The sequence continues at coordinate 25,831 of CAYGNN010000003.1, read as the reverse complement.
CTCTGGGATGGCCCGCTGGATGTCTACGTGCGTGGGCGCCGGGTCGATCCGAAATCCGGCAACCAGCGGCACTACCTCGACGCGATCAAATCGCACGACCTCGTCATCTGCTCAGGACCGGCCGGCACCGGCAAGACGTACCTCGCAGTCGCCGCGGCCGTGCACATGCTCAAGGCCGGCGCTGTGCGAAAGGTCGTGCTCGTGCGACCGGCGGTCGAAGCGGGCGAGAAGCTGGGCTTCCTGCCTGGCGATCTCGAGGCAAAGGTCAACCCCTACCTGCGCCCGCTGCTCGATGCGCTGCACGACATGATGGACTTCGGCACGCTGCAGCGCTTCATGCTCAACGACATCATCGAGATCGCGCCGCTCGCCTTCATGCGAGGCCGGACGCTCAACGACGCGGTCATCATCCTCGATGAAGCGCAGAACACGACCAAGGGGCAGATGAAGATGTTCCTCACCCGCCTGGGGCAGCGGTCGAAGATGATCGTCACCGGCGATACGACGCAGATCGATCTGCCCGACCCTCGCGACAGCGGCCTCGTCGACGCCGCCAGGCGCCTGGGACGCGTCAAGGGGGTCGGCCTGACCTCGCTGGATTCCACCGATATCGTCCGCCACGACCTCGTCCAGCGCATCGTCGATGCGTACGGCTCCGAAGACCGGAACCGGGGCGGCGCCGGCGCGTCTGCATCCTGAACAACCACCACCAACGACCAGCACCGTAACCGCAACCGCAACAGCAGCAACGCACCGCTCGTT
>CAYGNN010000003.1:0-25059 GCA_964351165.1 uncultured Phycisphaeraceae bacterium | reverse complement strand
TGCGTACGGCGCAGAAGACCGGAACCGGGGCGGCGCCAGCGCGTCAGCAACCTGAGCACCACCACCAACGAACCGCACCGGAAACCGCAGCAACGCACCGCTCGTTATGGCTGAGAACAACAAAAAATCGAGCTCCGGCAAGGCCTCCTCGGCGAGCAAGGCTCGGCGCGAGCAGGCGAAACGCTCCGCGACGAAGCAGGCGCCGACGTGGCGCACCATCGCGCAGCGTCCCTCGACGGCGCGGGGCCTGCTGGTCGGTCTCGTCTTCACGATCCTGATCGGCGCGGTCGTCTCGTGGTCGCGTGAGCAACCGATCGTCGCCACCGGGCAGATCATGACGTCCACGCGCCTCGTGCGCACCGACTTCAAGGTCATCGACGAGGTCCGCACGCAGAGCCAGCAGGAGATCGCCAGGCAGCGCGCCACGCGCGTCTACCGCGCCGACCGTAGCGTCTTCGAGGACATCAAGACCTCCCTCGACGGCCTCCCCACCGCCCTCGCAGACGCCGAGACGCTGGTGAAGGTCGCGCCGGAGATCCGCAACCGGTTCGAACTCAACCCGGTGCAGCTCGACGCGCTCCGCGCCTACGCGCAGGACGACGAGGCGAGCGCGGTCTGGCGCGATCAACTCGTGCCGCAGCTGATCGAGAAACTCCGCTACGCGCCGATCCTCGACCGCGAGACCTGGCAGATCGAGCAGCAGGAGGCCAACCGGAACATCGAGCTCCGCTTCTGGGGCGACGTGCAGCAGATCACCCGCAACAAGGACGGCGCGATCAACGCCGAGGGCGCCCGCCTCGAAGAGCGCATCCGCGAGGCGGTCCGCGGCGCCGGTTTCGAAGCGCCCATCGACACGCTGATCATCGGCTGGCTCCAGCGCAACGCCCGGCCGACCTTCGTCTACGACGACGAGGCGACCAGGGCCTACCGCGATGCAGACGCCGCGGCAGCGCCGGAGCAGTTCATCACCTACGCCAAGGGCCGGGAGATCTACCGCAAGGGCGACAAGCTCACGCAGGACCAGCGCGACGTGGACCGCCGCGAGCGCGCCGAGACCCGCAAAACCCTCAGCGCCGGGCAGCTCTGGTTCCCCAGGCTCGGCGCCCTGCTCGCGACGATCCTTGCCGCAGGCGGCGTGGGCTTCTACCTCGCCAGGTTCTGCCCCAAGATCACGCGCAACCCGATGCGCGTCTTCGCGATCGCCTGCATCGTGCTCATCACGATCACGATCGCCGCGTGGACCACGATCCAGACCCCCAGCGCGATCGCGCTCAGCTCCACCGCGCCGACGATCTTCGTCGCGTTCATCCTCGTGATCGCGTACGACCAGCGCACGGCGCTGGCCATCTCCTCGCTGCAGGCCCTGCTCGTCGGCGTCGCGCTGCACCTGCCGGCGGAGCTCTTCATCACCCTCCTCGCCGGTGTCGGCGTCGCGGTGTGGAAGCTGGGCGAGATCCGCCAGCGCAACACCATCATGCGCGCAGGCGCCTGGACCGCCGCGGCCCTCGCTGGCGGCACCTTCGCCTCCGAACTCCTGACGATCCCGCAGGTCGCCGGCGCCCTCAACCAGACGCTCACCGACGCTGGCTACGCCGCGATCGGCGGCATCGGCGTCTCGCTCATCGTCTACGGCTCGCTCCCCTTCATCGAGCGCCTCTTCGACATCACCACCGGGATGACGCTCATCGAGCTCCGCGACCCGCGCAACCCGCTGCTGCGCGAGATGCAATCCAGGGCGCCAGGCACCTACAACCACTCGCTCTCCGTCGCCACGCTCGCCGAGAGCGCCGCGGAAAAGATCGGCGCTGACGCGCTGCACCTCTACGTCGGCGCGCTGTACCACGACATCGGGAAGATCAACAAGCCCGACTACTTCGTGGAGAACCAGTCCGAGGGCGTCAACAAGCACGAGAAGCTCTCGCCAGCGATGTCGCTGCTCGTCATCGTGGGCCACGTCAAGGATGGCGTTGAGCTCGCCAAGGAGCACGCGCTGCCTCGCTCGCTGCACCACTACATCGAGTCGCACCACGGCACGACGCTCGTCGAGTACTTCTACCACCAGGCCAGGCAGCAGGCGGACGAAGCAGAGCAGGATCAGCCCTCGGAGATCGAGTACCGCTACCCAGGCCCCAAGCCGCGGACGCGCGAAGCCGCGATCCTGATGCTGTGCGACGCTGTCGAGAGCGCCACGCGCGCGATGCCAGAGCCGACGCCCAGCCGCATCGAGACGCTGGTGCACAAGCTCGCGACCAAGCGCCTGATGGACGGCCAGTTCGACGAGTGCGACCTGACGCTGAGCAACCTGCACACGATCGAGGAAGCCCTGACCAAGGGCCTGATCTCCATGCACCACGCCCGCGTCGCCTACCCAGAGGCGAGCAAGAGCGGCGCCCAGCAGTCCTCGCACACGCAGCCGGACCTCCGGCTGGATGGCGACGCGACGAAAACCGGTGAGAAGACCGCGACGCGCACCGCGTGATCGTTACGCGTTGGTCGTCTCCGCGTTCCCGATCGGTTCGAACGTGAACGTCGCGCCCTCGTGATCCACGCGGACGGTGTCGCCCTCGTTGATCTCGCCAGCGACGAGCCTCGACGCGAGCTGGTTCTCGATCCGCTGCTGGATCACCCGCTTGATGGGGCGGGCGCCGAAGGTCGGGTCCCAGCCCTCCTCCGCGATCGCCTCGACCGCGTTGCCGGTGATCTCCAGCGTGACGCCCAGCCCTCGCAGCCGCTGCTGCAGGAGAGATGTCTGGATGCGCACGATCGAGCCGATCTCGTCGCGGGTGAGCTGGTGGAAGACGATCGTCTCGTCGATCCGGTTGATGATCTCAGGGCGCATCGAGCGCTTGAGCTGCTCGCGCACCGCCGCCTCGATCTCCCACTCCTCCGCGCCAGCCTCAGCCAGCTGCTGGATCTGCTCGGAGCCGATGTTGCTCGTCATCACGATGATCGTGTTGCGGAAGTCCACCGTGCGGCCCTGTCCATCGGTGAGCCTGCCGTCATCGAGCAGCTGCAGCAGCACGTTGAACACATCGGGGTGCGCCTTCTCGATCTCGTCGAGCAGCACGACCGCGTACGGCCTGCGGCGGACCGCCTCGGTGAGCCGGCCGCCCTCTTCGTAGCCAACATATCCGGGGGGCGCGCCGATGAGCCGCGCGACGGAGTGCTTCTCCATGAACTCGCTCATGTCGATGCGCACCATCGCCTGCTCAGTGTCGAAGAGGAACTCCGCGAGCGACTTGCACAATTCGGTCTTGCCGACACCGGTCGGACCCATGAAGAGGAACGAACCGATGGGCCGGTTGGGATCGCCCAGTCCCGCCCTGCTCCTGCGGACGGCGTCGGCAACGGCACGGACCGCCTCGCCCTGGCCGATGACGCGCTCAGCGATCTCCTCTTCCATACGCACGAGCTTGTCGCGCTCCGACTCGATCATGCGCGACACCGGCACGCCGGTCCACGCGCTGACCACGCTGGCGATCTGCTCGGAGTCCACCTCTTCCTTGACCATGAAGTCGCCTGCGATGCGGCGCGCCTCCAGGTCCGCCTCGGCGGCCTTCAGCTGCGTGTCCAGCTCGCGGAGATCGCCGTACTGGATCTTCGCGGCCAGTTCGAGCTCGCCGCGGCGCTGCGCCTGCTCGAGCTCGGTGGTCTTCTCGTCCATCGCGACCTTGATGCGCTTGACCTCATCCAGCTCGCCCTTCTCCCGGCGCCAGCGCTCGGAGAGGGCGCTGTCACGCTCGCGGATCTCCGCGAGTTCCTTCTCGACGGAATCCAGCGACTTGGCGCTCGTGTCGTCGCCACCCTCGACCTCGAGTTTCAGCGCCTCGCGCTCGATCTCCAGCTGCATGATCCTGCGGCGCAGCTCATCCAATTCCGTCGGCATCGAGTCGATCTCGATGCGCAGCCTCGACGCTGACTCATCGACGAGGTCGATGGCCTTGTCCGGCAGGAAGCGGTCGGCGATGTAGCGGTGGCTGAGCGTCGCCGCGGCGACGAGGGCAGAATCCATGATGCGCACGCCGTGGTGCGCCTCGTACCGGCCCTTGAGGCCTCGGAGGATCGCGATGGTGTCCTCAACACTCGGTTGATCGACGTACACCGGCTGGAAACGGCGCTCGAAGGCGGCATCCTTCTCGATGTGCTTGCGGTACTCGTCGAGCGTCGTCGCGCCGATCGCGCGGAGCTCGCCCCTCGCCAGCGCCGGCTTGAGCAGGTTGCCAGCGGAGACCGCGCCCTCGGCCTGGCCGGCGCCAACGATGGTGTGCAGCTCATCAATGAACAGGATGATGCGGCCCTCGCTCGCGGCGACCTCGCGCAGGACCGCCTTCAGTCGATCCTCGAACTCGCCGCGGAACTTCGCGCCTGCGAGCAGCTGCCCGACGTCGAGCGCCATGATGCGCGCATCCTTCATGCCCTCGGGGCAGTCGCCATCGACGACGCGCTGGGCGAGGCCCTCGGCGATCGCCGTCTTGCCGACGCCCGGCTCGCCGATGAGGACGGGGTTGTTCTTCGTGCGGCGCGAGAGGACCTGCATGCACCTGCGGATCTCGTCGTCGCGCCCGATAACCGGGTCGATCTTGCCCTCGCCGGCGCGCGCCGTCAGGTCGATCGCGTACTTCTTGAGCGCCTCGAAGTTCGACTCCGCGCCAGGGTCGTTGATCGACGACACGCCGCTCTCGGCGCGGATGCTCTTGATTGTTTCCAGCAGCCCCTTCTTCGTCACGCCGACCGTCAGCAGCGCGTCCTTCGCTGGGGACTTCGTTTCCGCCAGCGCCAGCAGCAGGTGCTCGGTCGAGGTGTACGCGTCGCCCAGCTCCTTCGCTTCCAGCTCGGCGCGCGTCAGCACCTCACCCAGCGAGCGTCCGGCCTGCGGACCGCCGGCGCCGGTGACGCTGGGCATCGAATCGAGCTCGCTCGAAACGAGCGCCAGCGTGCGCGCGGGATCGACACCGAGGCGCGTGAAGATGCTCCCAGCGGCGCCGTTGGCGTCGGCGAGGAGCGCGTGCAGCAGGTGCGCTGGGGCGACCTCGCCGTGGTTGCGGCCGGTGGCCTCGGTCTGCGCATCGGAGATCGCCTGCTGGGCGAGTGTGGTGAATCGGTCGAATCGCATGGGTTGACATCCTTCCCGGCGCCCGCTGAGTCAGGGCGCCGCTGGGATACTTACAAACCGCGCGCCACCCCAACAGCAGCCCTCAGCGGCTCAAAAACAGCGATTTTCATTACCCGGACCTGCCGATCCGGCAGTCGGGACCCACGCTGGCGGTCAGCGCTGTTCCCCATCAGGTGGCGCCGCCAGCGACACGCAGCGGAACCCCAGGTGGTGCATCCCTGAATCGGGCGGCGCCGCCATCTTCGCGCTGGGGCGGTAGCTCTCGCAATAACTCGCGTGGCACAGGAACGAACCGCCCTTCTGCACACGCGAATCCGACGCGTAAGGGTTGCGGGGGTCGGCGCTCGTCGCCGGACCGGTGGGGTTCACACAGCAGCCCCCCTGCTCGACTGATTGAAGTCGTTGCGCGTACGCCTCAGGGTGGAACTGATCCGCGGTCCACTCCCACACGTTCCCCGCCATGTCGTACAGACCAGCGTTGTTGGGCGGGAACGACTTCACCGGCGCTGCGCCGGTGAACCCGTCATCGCCGGTGTTGCGCACCGGGAACTCGCCCTGCCAGATGTTGGCCTGATGCGCACCATCGGGGGTCAGCTCGGCGCCCCAGGTGAACCGCTCGCCGTTAGCGCCGAGCCTCGCAGCACGCTCCCACTGCGCCTCGGTCGGGAGTTGCTTGCCCGCCCACTCCGCGTAGGCCTGCGCATCATCCCAGGAGACGTGCACGACCGGATGATCGCCGCGTCCATCGAGATCGCTGCCGGGGCCTTCCGGGTGTTTCCAGCAGGCGCCAGGCGTCCACGTCCACCAGTTCGCGAATTGATCCATCCCGACCTGCGCCTCGGGCGGCGTGAAGACGAGCGACCCTGGCGCCAGCATCTCATCCATCGGCTTCGGCGTTCCCGGTGGCAGTTGCTCGCGCAGCTGCACCCATTCGATCGGACGCTCAGCGGTCGTGATGTGCCCTGTTGCTTCAACAAACTCCGCGAACTGCGCGTTGGTCACCTCGGTCGTGTCGATCCAGAAGTCATCGACATGGACACGGTGCGCCGGCCGCTCGTCGTGCCGGCCCTCCGGACCGTCCCAACCCATCGTGAACTCACCCGCCGGGATCCACACCATGCCTTCGGTTGGTGACGCAGGTTCGCCTATTGCGCTCGCGCCGGACAACAGCGCGAGCGCTACAGGCATGAGCGCACCAACCCCGATTCTCACGGCGTGACCTCTTGCTCGTGCGCGAAGACGAGCGACCAGTCTCCGGCCATATCAACGACGGTCCAGCCGTTGCGATCCGCTTCTTTGAGTGCCTGGTCCAGCCTCCCAATGTGAGAATCACGGTCGTACGCCCACTCGCGCTCGGCGTCGGTGTGGTGGATCAGCACGCAGAGGCGGTCATCCCCACCGGCGTGCGTCCACTGGAGCATCTGCAGGTCGCCATCGGAATTGCCGAACGCGGCGATCGGGCGGCGCCCGATGTGCCGGTTGATCCCGACCGGCTTGCCCGCCTTGTCGTCGATCAGGTCGATCTCTGCGAGGCGGCGGATCACCGGGCCGTCGCCAGTCATCTCGAATTCCGTCTTGATGCTCGACCCGACGACCTGCTCAGGGGGAATCCCATACACCTCCTCCGCGAAGACGCGGAGGAACTCGATCCCGCCGCCGGAGACGATGAACGTCTTGAACCCGTTGGCGCGGAGGTACGCGAGCAGCTCAACCATCGGGGCGTACACCATCTCGGTGTACCGCTTGCCTGTGGTCGGGTGCGTCGCGGTGTTGAGCCACTGCCGCGCAGTCTCTGCGAATTCGTCAGTGGTCATCCCGGTATGTGTCGCGGCAATGAGTTGGACCAGGCCTTCTTTGCCGCTGGCGAGCAGGCCTTCCCGATCGCCTTCGAGCACCGCGCGGAAGGGCTGCCGCGTCCGCCATTCCGGATGATCAGGCGCCATCGCCTTCACCCGGTCGATCGCGAAGAGCAGCTGGAAGTACGCAGGCTGTTCCGCCCACAGGCAGCCATCGTTGTCGAAGACTGCGACCCGTTGCGCCGGCTCGACGAACGATGGGCTCGCAGGATCGGTGACACGCGCGACGAACGACGTGATGCTGTCCTTCGCGGCGCCCTCGTTCCAGGATTCAAGCCCGGCGGTGGCGCAGCCGCCCAGAGCCATGATCGTGACGATGGCGACAAGGCATACCGCGATCGATCGATGCATCGTATCGCTCCTTCAGATCAGTCCTGATCTACGTTCTCTTCAAAGTGCTCTTTGGAGATCACCTTGACCTCCGATGAGTCCAGCGAGACGCGGCTGTCCGACTGTGCATCCGTGAAGATGACCGATCCGCCCTTCTGTGTAACGCTGGTCGTGTAGTACACGTTTCCGTTGTCGGCGTCCGTGACCTTGTAATACGTCGTGCAGCCGGTCGCCAGACCGATCGCCAGCATCGCGCCAGCGCCGATGCCGGCGCGGCGAATCTTCTTTTTCATATTCATTTGGTTCGATCCCTTTCAGATTCTGTGCGCTCGTGGCGCTGTTACTTCGAGCCACCAGCGGATTCGAGTGTCTCCATCACTTTGTCCAGCGAGAAACTCGCGGCCTTCTGCCTCGGCGGGAACTCGCGGAACGTCTCCATGAACTTGGCGACGTACGCCTGCGCCGGGACGAGCAGGTACGCCCGGTCGATCAACCAGTCGTAGTACGTGTTCGAGGTCAGCTGCGCGCGCTCGAAGGGATCGCGACGGAGGTTGAAGATCAGCGGGAGCCGCAGCGCCGTGAAGGGCTCCGCCCAGAGCCGCAGCGTGCCGGTGGCGCGCTGCTCAAGGAAAACGAGCTTCCAGTCCTCGTACCGTAGCGCCATCAGGTCGCCATCATCGGAGAAGTAAAAGACCTCTTTCCTGGGCGACTCGTCCGATTCGCCGGTCAACAGCGGCAGGACGTTGTACCCATCGAGATGGATCTTGTAGTCGCGGTTGAGCGAGCCGGAGCGGTACCCATCGAGCAGGTCCTCCTTGATGTCGTCCTTGCCGGCGGCAGCGAGGAACGTGGGGAGCCAGTCCATGTGGTGGACGATCTCGTTGGTGATGCTGCCTGGCTCGATCTCGCCGGGCCACCGCACGAACGTCGGCACGCGCCACGCGCCCTCCCAGTTCGTGTTCTTCTCGCCCCTGAACGGCGTCATCCCGCCATCGGGCCAGGTGTTCATGTGCACGCCGTTGTCGGTGGAGTACATGACAAGCGTGTTGTCCGCGATGCCCAGCTCGTCGAGCAGGTCGAGGAACTTCCCGATGTGCATGTCGTGCTCGACCATGCCGTCGGAGTACTCGTCCTGACCGGAGATGCCGCGGTGCTCTTCCTTCACGTGCGTGCGGAAGTGCATCCGCGTGCCGCTCCACCAGCAGAACCAGGTGTTGCCCGCCTCGTGTTGCTCGCGGATCCACGCGATCGCAGCATCGGAAGTCTCGTCATCGACGGTCTCCATCCGCTTCTTGGTGAGGGGTCCGGTGTCCTCGATGCGCTGGCCGTTGCGACCTGCGAAGGAGCGGATCACGCCGCGCGGGCCGTACTGCTCGCGGAAGGTCTTGCCGTTGGGCAGGACCATGTCGCCTGGGTAGTCCATGTTCTCCGGCTCCTCCTCCGCGTTGAGGTGGTAGAGGTTGCCGAAGAAGACATCGAAGCCGTGGTTGGTGGGCAGGTGCTCGTCGCGGTCGCCCAGGTGGTTCTTCCCGAACTGCCCGGTCGCGTACCCCTGGTCCTTGAGCAAACCTGCGATGGTGGGGTCTTCCTCCATCATGCCTTCCTTCGCGCCAGGCAGGCCGACCTTCGAGAGGCCGGAGCGGAAGACGCTCTGCCCCATGATGAAGGAGGCGCGCCCCGCGGTGCAGGACTGCTCGCCGTAGTAATCGGTGAAGCGCATGCCCTCAGCAGCGATCCGATCGATGTTGGGCGTCTCGTACCCCATCATGCCGTGCGAGTTGGCGCTGATGTTCTGGATACCGATGTCGTCGCCCCAGATGACGAGGATGTTGGGCTGGTCCTGCGCCGCGGCAGCGCTCGCGATCGCAAGCGTGGCGGTGAGCATGGAGAGGATTCGCTTCGGGTGGAACATGGACTTACTCCGAATGGTCAAACGAAGGGTGCGCAGCGAACACCTTTGATCGCCACTGCCAGTGCTGACGAATCGGTAACAGAGTAACAAGTCCGAATTTTGAATCGCCTACAAAATCGGACAACCTGAATTGCCTGATCCAAGGCGGATTCAGCCGGCCCGCTTCGCCCGCTCGCGTTCGACGATGCCCAGCGTCTCGGCGATCGCCCGATCCAGCTCGTCGTTGACCACGATCTCGTCGTAGATCCCTGATTTCTGCCCCTCATCCACTTCTTTCGAAGCGACAGCGAAGCGGCGTTGGATGGCCTCTTCCGATTCCCGCTTGCGGTCGCGCAGGCGGCGGAGCAGCTCGTCCTTGCTGGGGGGCATGAAGAAGACGAAGTACGCGTCGGGCGCCATCTGCTTGATGTTCCGGGCGCCGACGACATCGACATCCAGCAGCGCGAGACGCCCTTCCTGGAGCGCGTCCTCGACCGGCTTGCGGGGCGTGCCGTAGCGGTTGCCGGCGAACGTCGCGTGCTCGAGGAACATGTCCTGCGCAACCAGCTCATCGAACCGCTCGTCGGTCATGAAGTGGTAGTCCACGCCGTCACGGTCGGCGTCGGTCTTCTGGCGGGTCGTCGCGGAGACGGAGAAGAACGAGCCCGGCACATGCTTGAGGATCGCGTCGCGGATCGTCGTCTTGCCGACGCCGGAGGGCCCCGAGATGACGAGCAGCATCCCCCCCTCGCCTCGGCTCGCAGGGGATTGGGGTGCGGTGTCGCTGGGCATATCCGTTGTTCCAGGCATCGTCGCCATGCTCGATTCAGGACGCTGGGCGCACCAACCTGGCCGCCTTCCCGCCGCTCCTCCATGATTCATCGGTCCGGGGGATTCCCGGAATTGGTGGGGCGAATGTACCAACTTTTCCCGCCGCCGCGACCGGCTCAGCGGGCGCCGGTCGGATCGCCATTGACGCAGCGCAGCAGGGCCGCCATCCGCACCGGGACGCCCATCGCCACCTGCCGCAGGACCACGCTCCGAGGCCCATCAGCGACCTCGGAGTCGATCTCCAGCCCCCGGTTCATGGGGCCTGGGTGCATCACGATCGCGCCCGTCGTCATCCGGCTCGCCCTCTCACTCGTCACGCCGAACCGCCTGGTGTATTCCTGCGCAGGGTCGAGGGCCGGATCATCGTGCTCGTCGATCCGGGCGCCGCGCTCGAACTGCATCCGCAGCGCCATGACGGCGTCCGCGGAACCGATGACCGCGTCCAGATCACGCTCCACGCCGCACCCCAGCGCCGCGATCCCATCGGGGCACAGCGCCGGAGGGCCGACGCACACCACGCGCGCGCCGAGCGTCGTCATCCCGGCGATCGCGCTGCGCGCTACGCGCGAGTGCGCGATGTCGCCGACGATCGCCACCGTCAACCCTGAAAGATCGAATGAGTGCAGCCCCTTGCCCAGACGCCCGTGCGCCTCGGCGAGCGTGCAGATGTCGAGCAGCCCCTGCGTCGGGTGCTCGTGCGCGCCGTCACCGGCGTTGAGCACCGGGACCTCGACGTGATCGGCGATCAGCTTCGCCGCGCCCGCCGAGGCGTGCCGGACGACGAGCGCATCGACGCCCATCGCCTCGATCGTGCGCGCCGTGTCGATCAGCGTCTCCCCCTTGCTGGTGGACGAGCCCTGATCACCGAACTGCACGACGTTCGCTCCTAGCGCGTGCCCCGCGACAGTGAAGCTCACGCGCGTGCGGGTCGAGTCCTCGAAGAACAGGTTCACGATCGTGCGCCCGGCGAGCGCTGCGCCGAACGCGCCTCGGCTCTCTGCGATGCGCGCCGCCGGCGCGAGGATCGCGCGCAGCGAGGCGGCGTCCATCCCCTGAAGTCCGAGCAGGTCGCGTGCGGGTTGTTTCGTGGTGGTCGTGGCGCTCACGCCGGCATCATACGACGATCAGCCTCACCGCCCAGCCAGCCCAGCGTCCGCGACGACGTCGATCGGGATGATCGCCTCCGCCGTCGCGCCGGCGACCTCGTCAACGATCGTCACCTTCAGGCGGTACGAGCCGACAGTCAGCGTCCGGGGCAGCTCGATGAGTTGCACCAGGAAGAAGTCGCTCCGCTCGTTGCGGGAGAACTCGTTGATCGACTGGTTCGCCTCGCGCCAGGCGAGGAGCCCATCCGCGTCGTGGTAGAGGCTCAGGTCCTGCGTGAGCCGCACGCGGCGCCCCTGCTCGCCGGTTGGCCCGGTCGCTCGCTCTGAGCGGAAGTCCTTCAGTTCCGTATAGACGATCATCCGGTGCGCGCGACCGGCGAGGAGTGTGTTCGTGCCGAACTCCTCGTACTGGCCGAAGCCGTCAACACGCATGCACAGCGTCGCGACCGGGATCGAGAGCTGCTTCCACGATTCCAGCTTGCCTGGGAGCTGCTCGATGATCTCGTGGATGCTGAGCAGGTCGTTGGGATCGCTCTGCAGGCGCCCCCCTGCTTCGATGAAGAGATCCCGAAAAACCGAAAGCAGCTCACGCTCGCGGTCCGTCAGCCAGGGCATCGCGGCAGGGTCGGGCGCCACGCCCCGCTCGATGAGCTCCAGCGCGCTCAGCGCCGCCATCGCGGAGATCGGCGCATCGGACTGGTCCGCATCGGCGCGCAGGAGCATCGCCAGCTCTTCCGCTGCCTTTGAGATCCGCTGCTTCCGCGTCAGCTGCGGCTCCGGCTCGATGATCGGCTTCTCAACCACGACCGGCGCCTTTGTGATCGCCGGCACGATCGTGTCGCGGGCCTCTGGTTCCTTGGATTCAACCGGCTCGTCTCGGACCGTCTTCGGCCTGCGGTCGATGTCGAGCGAATCGAGATCGCGCAGCGCCTCGGCGTTGGCCGCGAGGATCGCCTCGATGTCCGGCGCGGTGTCCGCGGCGCCTTCATCCGCGCTGGCGGAATCGATCGTCGCGGCAGGCAGTGGCTGGGGCTGGGCGGCGGTCCTGGATGGCGTAGTGGAGCCGCAGGCGCTCAGCAGCAACGCGACCGATGCGAGCGCGATGGCTTCCTGCAGCGATCCCAGCACGCTTCGTTGATGCATCGGGCAGGCTCCGCCTGGGTCCGATCGATCGCCCCGCCGGCGCTCCGCCAGCGACTTCAGGGCGTTCGATCCCGTACTCGTTCTTCGGCCGATTCTCAGGCGGCGCTTGCGAATCGGGCGACGAGCCGCTCCAGCGACCGCCGCGCGTCCGACCGGCCGGACTTGATCTTCGCGTCGTTCTCAACCGCATCGACGAACAGCTCGCCCCACACCCTCGGTGGGGTCCGACCGGCCGCCGCGATGATCGGTTCCGACGCAGGGCCCCAGAGCTTCGCCCGCTTGGCGGCCTGGAACCCATTGATCCCCTCCGACATCAGGCGGGAGACGGTGTGGATCTTCCGCAGCAGGTCCGTCACGACGAAGGACAGGAAGACCGGGTCGTGCCGGGAGACGTCCATCGCCTCGCGCAGCGCCCTGAACCGATCGGCTGGGCGGCCTGCGAGCAGTTCCACCTGGAGCAGCCACGCCTCCTCCTCGCGGGTCATCCCGACCAGCACGCGGACCAGATCAATCGTGACCCTGCCCCCTCCGCCAGCGGCGGCAGCGAGCTTCTTCGCTTCCGTATCCAGCCGGCCAAGCGCTACACCGGCGCGATCGACCAGCGCCTCCGCCGCGTCAGGGGCCATGCTGGCGCCGTACCGCTTGCTCGTCCGGTTGGCGACCCACTTCGTGGCTTTCGATGGCGTGACCTCTTCGCACTTGCGGATCACGCCGCCGCCATCGGTGATGACCTTGTCCAGCTTGCCCCGGTTCCACTTGTCGCATCGGAGCAGCAGCGTCGCCGACTCGCTGGGCGATTCCGCGTACCGCGTCACGATCGGGCGGCTGTCCTCTTTCACGAACTCGTCCGCGCCATCGACGATCACCAGCTTGTGCTGCTGCATCAACCCGAAGCTGCGGCATTCGTCGAGCACGTCCGCCGGGAGCGATTCCTTCCCGCTGAACCGGACGACGTCGATCTCGCCGTGCGCCTCGGTCAGCAGGTCGCGGAGGCGGTCCGTCTCGAGCGAGCGCAGGAACTCCTCCTTGCCGTGGAGGACGACGATGGGCATCGACGCGTCCAGGGCAACTTCCGCCTTCTTCGCTCTGGTTTTCTTCTTCGCCACAGGCGATACCGTAGCGTGCCGATCTGTGAAAACACAGCCTCAGTGTTCCCGAACGATTCCTGATCCCGATGACCAACCTCCCCCACTGCCAGTACCCGCCGCTCGCGCTCCGCGCGGCGTTGCGCCCCGATCGCCCCGAGGAGGGCGAGCGGCTCATCGGCTGGGGGCCAGCGTCGCAGAAGCCGGCCGGGATCAGCCTCTTCAAGCAGATCGGCCTCGCGCTGCTGCCAGGGATCGGCGACATCGCGTGGGCGCTCGCCAGAGGCGGTGATGATCGCTGGCTGATGCTCGTGCTCACCGACCACCGGCTGCTGCTGGTCTCGACCGCGAGCCCTGTTGTCGGGATCTACCCGGATGTCGCCCCTTGCTCGATCGGCCTCGGCGAACTGGAAGTCGCGTCTCTCGACGAGCCAGGCGCGTTCCGGATCAGCCAGGTCGTGACCGATGTCGCGGATGAAGTGATCGGCGCCCCGCTCAGCCTCAAGGTTGAATACAAGCGGGACAGCGATGGCCCAGCTGAAAAGCTCAACCGGGGCCTGCTCGTGCTCGCAGGGGGCGCCAAGGCCAGCGACGAAGAAGACGCCGAGGAATGGCAGCCCAGGCCCTCCGGCTGGAACTGATCCACTGGTCATCCCCGATCTGGCCTGAATTCACCCGAACCGAGCCTGATCCGGACAGATCGCTGAATCGGGGGAGGCCAGAGGTTGTCCCGGAATCACGCAGGATGCGCGCCGGAGCCCCGAGAAACAGCATTTCGGTTCGCGCCAGCCCCCTCGTCCTTTACACTGTGTCATGCGCCGGGAGGCACGCGCAGGGCGATCCGCCCTGTCGCCTGGTGGGACCCAACGCCTGGCCGGCGCCGCGACGCCAAGTCGCGTTCATTCCTTTCCGCCAACACCGGCGCACCGCGTGCGTCGGTGGGGGTGAGTCGCCTGTCGCCGTAACGGAGAACCCTTCACATGCCCGCCTACACAACCGCCGACATCCGCAACGTCACCTTCCTCGGTCACGGCGGCGTCGGCAAGACCACCCTGGTTGAGCTGCTCATGGAGAAGGCCGGCGTCATCGCCAAGGCCGGCACGGTCGAGGGCAAGAACACCATCAGCGACTACGAAGAAGAGGAGCACCACCACGGGCATTCGCTCTCCAGCGCCGTGCTGCACTTCGACAAGGACGGCAAGCACGTCAACCTGATCGACACCCCAGGGATGCCAGACTTCATCGGTCAGGCGATCATCACGCTCCCCGCGGTCGAGGCGGCCGCGGTCGTCGTGGACGCGACCAAGGGTGTGCAGACCATCACCCGCCGCATGATGACGCAGACGGCGCGCCGCAAGCTCCCCAGCTTCATCATCATCAACAAGATCGATCACGACGAGGTGGACCTCGAGGAGATCGTCGAGAACATCCGCAACTCTTTCGGCGAGCAGTGCCTGCCGATCAACCTCCCAGCCAGGGGCGCCACCGAGGTCGTCGATGTCTTCGACCACGAGTCCGGCGACGCCGACTTCTCCTCCGTCGCCGATGCGCACACCGCCATCGTGGATCAGGTGGTCGAGGTCGATGAGGCGGTCATGGAGAAATACCTGGGCGGCGAGCAGCCCAGCAAGGACGACCTGCACCGCGTCTTCGAGCAGGCCCTGCGCGAAGCGCACCTCACGCCCATCCTCTTCACCTCCGCCAAGAGCGGCGCAGGGATGGACGAGCTGATGCACTTCATCCTGAACCTCTGCCCCAACCCCCACGAGGGCAACCCCCGCCCCTTCTACACCGTGGACGACGAGGGGAACGAGTCGGATTTCACTTACCAGCCGGACCCCGCCAAGCCGGCCATCGCGCCCGTCTTCAAGGTCCGCTCCGACCCCTTCGTCGGCAAGCTCGCCTTCTTCCGCGTGCACCAGGGGACCATCGAGCACAACTCGCAGGCCTTCCGCAACGACAACAAGAAGGCCATCCGAATCGGCCACATCTTCAAGCTCCAGGGCAAGGACCACAAGGACGTTGACAGCGCGATCCCAGGCGACATCTGCGCCGTCGCGAAGATCGACGAGATCGAACGCGACGACACGCTGCATGCCGATCACTCCCACGACGGCGTCCACCTGCGCCCGCCCATCCTGCCCAAGCCAATGTACGGGCTCGGCATCACGCCCAAGTCCCGCGGCGACGAAACCAAGCTTGGTTCGGCGCTCACCAAGCTCCAGGCGGAAGACCCCACCTTCGTCGTCGAGCGCATCGCCGCGACGAGGCAGACCGTCGCCAAGGGCATCGGCGAGCTGCACCTGCGCATCGTCCTTGAGAAGCTGAAGAACCACTTCGGCGTCGAGGTCGAGACCGAGCCGCAGAAGGTCGCGTACAAGGAAACCATCTCGACCAAGGCCGAGGGGCACCACCGCCACAAGAAGCAGACCGGCGGCGCGGGCCAGTTCGGCGAGGTCTTCCTCCGCATCGAACCCCTCGCAGAGGACCACGAATCAGGCTTCGAGTTCGCCGACGAGACCTTCGGCGGCTCCGTCCCCAAGCAGTTCCTCCCTGCGATCGAGAAGGGCGTCAAGCAGGTGCTGGGCAACGGCGCCATCGCCGGCTACCCCATGAACGGCATCCGCGTCGCGGTTTACGACGGCAAGTTCCACCCGGTCGATTCCAAGGAAGTCGCCTTCATCACCGCCGGCAAGCGCGCCTTCATCGACGCGGTGCAGAAGGCGAAGCCGGTGCTCATGGAGCCCTTCGTCGAGCTCGAGATCACCGCGCCCCAGCAGTTCATGGGCGACCTGACAGGCGACATCTCCGGCAAGCGGGGCCGCGTCCAGGGCACCGACATGCTCCCGGGCGACATGTGCATGATCTCCGCTGTCGCGCCGCTCTCGGAGGTGCTGACGTACGCGTCGCAGCTCAAGAGCATCACCGCCGGCGCCGGCGCCTTCACGATGGACTACTCGCACGACGAGCGGACCCCGCCGAACGTGCAGCAGGACGTCGTCGCAGCGTTCAAGCCGCAGGATGATGAGGATTGAATTGAACTCGCACGCCTGGGATAAGCGAAGCGGATCCCAGGATTGTTGTGCGTGACAAATTCCAGTCGCTGAATCCCAGGACTCGCTGCGCTCATCCAGGGCGTGCAATCCGCGCGCGTACCTGCTACGTCTCCCAATTCGCGATCCGCTCGTTGATTGCCTCCAGCATCCGCTCGTGCTTCTCCAGCCGAGCGGTCAGGCGGTCCTTCTCGTCAGGATCCTTCTCGCCCTTGATCTCCGCCTTGAGCGACACGATCGATTCCTCCGCGGCGGTGCGCTTCTCGCGGAGCGTCTCGATCTTCTCCGCCTCTTCCGCTTTGTCGAACATCAGCTCTTCCGGCTTCGCGCCGTTCTGTGTCTTGGGCTTCGACTGGTGCTCTTCGGTGGGGATCACTCGTTCTTCGGGCGACATCGGGCGCTGGAACATGAGCGTGGGCGAGACCACCTCGACGCCGCCGCCGTGCAGGACATCGAGCATCGCGCGGCGCAGGTCCGACCGCGCCGAGAGCAGGTGCTTGACCTGGGGCAGGAATCCCGCGGTGCGGTAGGTGATCGAGAAATCACCCAGCTCGACGATCTGCACGAAGCCGTCGGTCAGCCCTGCGGCTTCCGTCGCCTGCAGCAGCAACTCTTCGACCTTCGCGTGGTGCGTGTCGTACCCCAGCGAGACCGTCGCGCTGACGATCGTCCCGGACGCCGAGACGACTTTCATCGGCGTCGTTGCGACATAGAGGTTTGGCAGCGTGCACAGGTCGCGGTCTTCCGTCTGGATCTCGATGTGGAAGAGGCCCCGCTCCGTTACACGGCCGAAGTGCTTCTCGATCTTGATGAAATCACCCAGGCGGATGTTGTCCACCGAGCGGAGCATCAGCCCCGCCATCATGTTCCCGATGAACGTCGTCGAGGCGAGCGTCAGCGCCGCGGTGATCGCGAGGCCGATCAATGTCAGCAGCTGCCCCTCGGTCGTTTCCTCGACAGGCAATGTCAGCACGATGATGATCACGCCGATCAGCGTCAGCGCGAGCATCACCGACTGCTTGCGCACCCTCGTGACACCCTCCGCCCCTTCGGCCCGGAGGAACAGCCGGTTGATCCCGATCAGCGCGAAGACCACGACCAGGATCACGACGAACGAGAACAGGTGCGGCGGGATCGATTCCAGGAACCCGGCCTGCTGCGCACTGGCGATGCTCGCGATGGTCATCACTTCCGCTGCTCGCGGTGGATGAGTTCAGGGGCTTTCTGCCGCACGTTGGTGCCCTCTGCGACCGACTTCGTCAGGAAGACACCGCCAGCGATGACGCAGTCATCGCGGATGTACGTATCGCCGCCGAGAATGACTGCGCCGGCGTAGATCGTCACGCGGTCGCCGATCGTCGGGTGCCGCTTCTGATCGCGGATCAGCCGGCCCCGCTCGTCCTTGGGGAAGCTCTTGGCGCCCAGCGTGACGCCCTGGTAGATCTTCACGTCGTCACCGATGACTGTTGTCTCGCCGATGACGACGCCAGCGCCGTGATCGATGAAAAACCGCTTGCCGATCGTCGCGCCAGGGTGAATATCGATGCCGGTCCTGCGGTGCGCGCGCTCCTGGATCAGCCTGGGGAGCATCGGAACGCCCAGCTCCCGCAGCGCGTGCGCGACGCGGTGCGAGAAGACCGCCTCCACACCTGGGTAGCAGAAGATGATCTCATCGACATGCGTCGCGGCTGGATCACCGTCGTACGCCGCCTGCACGTCATCAACAAGCGCCGCGCGGATCTCCGGCAGGCGCTCGAGGAAGGCGCCGGTCATCGCCGCGGCCTTCTCGTCGCAATCCGGATCGGACTCGACGTCGCTGCAGATCTCGTCCACCGAGCCAGCGTCGGTGTGGTACCGCAGGGCGCCTCGGATCTGGAACGTCGCGTGCTCCCGGACCTTCTCGACGAGCCCCTCGATATGCCCCGGGAGGCGCTCCTTGAGCAGGCCGCGCTCGCCGAAAAAGCCTGGGAAAACGATCTGCCGGATGGTCTCGACCAACTCCCCGATCGCCTCAGGGCTGGGGATGGTGACATTGCCCAGGTGCCGTGTCCGGGGCTCAGCGAGGATGTTCTCGACAAGCCGATCGACGAGCCCATCGGGGATGGGTGCGGATCGTGTCGCTTCGCCGTTGCTGCCTGGATCGCTGGCCATCGCCTGATTCTACGCGACCGGCCTGGCAAAGCGATCCGCCGCGAGATGGGCGCAAAGAGAAAGCCCGCCCCTGGCAATGGTGGCCGCGAGCCTCAGGTGCTCGAACCCCGAGATCAGGTGGGCGCCTGTCTGGTGCTCCCAGCCTTCCGCTCAGTGACGGCCTGGCTATCGGCTCCGGATCGAGGGCTCCCTCGGGGTTCTGAAAGGTTCGAGCACGTGGTGGCCCGGGGCCTGCTTCAGGGCGAGCCTCCAATGGCGAACATACCTCCCGGTGGAACCCCGGTCGAGGAACTTGCGAAGAATTCACCGCAGATTCACCGCCTCGCCGATGAAGATTGACGGCCCGGTGGATCAGACGATAATCCCCTGTGGATCAAGAAATTCCTTGACGGAGAGGCCGCCTTCAGGTACGAACGACCCTTCCCCAACTCGGCGCCGCTGGCCGGCGCCTACCATCGGCCGCAGACGTTCCAACATCATTTCGAGGTAGCGACCAGCATGCGCAAGACACGAATCAGAACATCCATCGGCTTCGCCGCTCTCGGCGTCATCGCCACGCTCCTCACCGGCTGCGCCGCGACGGATCCCTCGCCTGAGATGGTCGCCCTCGGCCGCAGCGACGCGGAAGTCGACCAGGACTACGCCATCTCGACCGACGAGAACATCCGCGCCCTCATCGACGATCTCGATCGCTTCCTGCTGATCGATCGCCCAAGCAGGCTGACCTACGGCATCTCGCCCAACTGATCCCAGTCGATCCCGAACAACTTCTGAAGCCTGGCCCTGGCGGCCGGGCTTTTTTTGTGCGCACCGCAGGGCCTATGGTCATTCCTTGATGAGCGCACGAGCCTTGACGACGTTCCTGAGCCCCTCGGCGATGCCGAGGATGTCCAGGCGCGCCTACGTCTGGGAGCTCCGCAGCGCCCTCGCCTCCCCGGTCTCCCTCGCGTGCATCGAGGTCGGCGTCATCGGCGTCATCGCGAGCAAGGCCTTCGCTGCCAACGACCTGCTCATCACCACGATCACCGCGACGCCGGCCATCGCCAACGCCTGCACCGCGCTGTGGACGCACGTGCTGACCGGCCGTGACCGCGTCCGCGCCGTCGTCCTCTTCCAGCTCGGGATCGCGGCGGTGCTCGTCGCGATGGCGATGCTCCCCCAGGGCGGCTCTTGGGCGTGGCCCCTCGTGGGGCTCATGCTGCTGGCGCGCTTCGCGATGACCGGGATTTACGCAGCCAGGACCGACATCTGGCGGAGCAACTTCCCCAAACGCGAGCGGGCGAAGGTCACCAGCCGGATCACCGTCACCATCTCCGGCGTCATCAGCTCCACCGCGATCATGATCGGGATCGTCCTCGATCAGTCGGAGCAGTGGTCGATGGGTGTCGGCGGCGCCTTCCGGATCCTCTTCGTCGCCTGCGCCTGTGTCTCGCTGATCGGCGCGTGGTCGTTCTCCAACATCCGCTGGAGAAGAGGCCCGCTGACGATGCGCGAGGAGCGCGAGCCTGCCTCCGACCACGACCGCCGCGTCGCCAGCCCCCTGGGGATGCTCCACGTCCTGCGCACCGACCGCGACTTCCGGCGCTACATGACGGCGCAGTTCGTCATCGGCGTCCCCAACCTCGCGGCGATGGCGCCCTTCATCCTCGGCATCGACGATCACCTCGACCTGGGCTACGCCAGCTCCTTCATCCTGACGACGGTGCTCACGCTCGCGCTGCCCATCATCTCCATGCCGGTGTGGGCGAGGCTCCTCGACCGGATGCACGTCATCCAGTTCCGCGTCTACCACTCGTGGTTCTTCGTCGCGGCCAACGCGCTGATGGGCGTCGGGATCCTCACCGAGAGCTTCACGGTGCTCGTCATCGCGCGGTCGATCCTGGGCATCGCATTCGGAGGCGGCATCCTCGCCTGGAACCTCGGACACCACGACTTCGCGCCCAAGCGTTTGGCGCGCGTGTACATGGGTGTCCACGTCACGCTCACCGGCATCCGAGGCGTCTTCGCGCCCTTCCTCGGCACGCTGCTCTACTCCGGCGCACTGGGTATGGGCGCCTTCAGCATCACCATGCCGGCGATGGGCGGCTGGGCCTTCTTCGCCCTCGCATCGATCTCCGTCCTGGGCGCGCTGCTCTTCTTCCGTCTGAACCGGACGGTCAGCCGCGAGCGCACCGAAGCGGCGAACGGGAGCCTGTAAACAACGACGCCCGCCCCGGAGTTCGGGGCGGGCGCCGGTTGATTCGGAATCAGGCAGCTCCGGTTATTTCGCGGTGTACTGACCGCGGGAGACCTTCTTGATCTTGCTGCTCTTGAGGAGCGTCGCGTTGACGATCGTGCGGAAGTTCGCAGCGGTCGTCTTGTAGCCACCGCTCTGGACAGCCTCGGTCGCCTCGGTCACCGACATGGTCTTGCCCTTGAGCGTCTTGACCAGCGCGTCCTCGAGGTTCATCGAGTTGCGGTGACGCTTGCCGCCGCCGGAGCCGACCGGGCGGCCGGCGGACTTGCGGCGGCCGCGGACCGGGGCAGCGCCGCCTTCGATCTCCGCCATCTCCGCCTCGAGCGCCTCGAGCTTGTCGAGCAACGCGGCGTGCTGACGCTTGAGCGCCGGCAGGCGACGCTGGCGGCGGGCGAGTTCCGCGGCGAGCGCGGTCGTGGTCATGCCGGAGAGGGATGCGCCACCACGCGTGGACCGCTTCTTGTTCGTCGAGCCCTTGGGGCGCCCGGCCTTCTTGCGGGTCGTCTTCGCCCTGGTCGACGCCTTGCGGGCCGCTTTCTTGCGCGAGGTCGTCTTGCGTTTGGACTTCTTCTTGGTAGCTGCCATCGGGAAACCTGCCTTTCGATTCTCTCTCTTCTCGGGTCGCGGGCGTCAGGATCAACGCGAACCGCAGGCCGCTACAGGGCCAGCGCGCTGCGAACGACGCACACCACCATTGCTCTGGAAGCCTGTTCCATGACAGGCGATTGCATCTCTACTGATGACGCGTTGCGCCACAGTTCGATTGTCTCCAGGGACAACCGGATGGGACACGTTATCAGAGACAACATGCAAAGTCACATTGCGGCGTTGTAAATTTACGTATGTGCAAATGTTCGCGGAAAGCGATCACCGCTCGCTCCATACGATCGAAAACCGAACATGCGCCGCCCGATCAGCGATCGGATGTCACGCCGACCACCCAATCCACGAGCGCCCGGAGCGCGTCAGGGTCGAACGTTTCCTTGATCTGCTCGTACTCCTGCATCGCGCCGGTCGTCGCGTTCTGGAAGAGGTGATTCAAACCCTCGAACCGGCGGACGGTGACGTTGTCGTTGCCCGCCTTCTCGAGCGCCGCGGTGATCGCGTTGATGTTCGCGTCAGGGAGCACCTGCACGTCCAACTCACCATTCATCACGAGCACCGGCTGGCGCACCTGCTCGTAATACGACGCAGGGTCGATCGTGAGCAGCGTCTGCATCCAGGCGCTGTCGAAGGCGGCCATCTGCTGCTGGGTGATCCGGTCGATCTCCGCAGCAGGGGTCGTAGCCACCTGCGCAGGACCGAGCTGGTGGATGATCATCGCGCGCATCGCCGCGAGGACCTCCTCGCGCGGCGCTCCCTGCCCGAGCAGATCGTAGAACGCGACCTGCAATTCCTTGTTCTTCGTGACGAATTCTTCCGGGACCTGGTTCACCTCCAGGATCCGCGCCGCCTGCCCCAGCAGTGTCTCGCGGCCGGTCAGCCCCATCCCGGCGACGGACGCAAGGAACGCCACCGTGTCGGGATTTCCCGCGGCTACGACCGAACCGGTCAGCCCGCCCTCGGAATGCCCGATCAGGCCCACCCGGTCCGCGTCGATATCGCTCCGAGCAGCAGCGAACGCGACCTGCGCGACCGCATCCACGGCGTAATCATGGGTGTCCGCTGCCGCGAAGTCGCCGGTGGAGGCGCCGATCCCGCGCTCATCGCACCGCAGGGACGCAACACCTGCCTTCGCCAGCGCATCGGCGATCACCGCGAAGGGCTTGTGATCCGCGATCGTCTCGTCCCGGTCCTGCGGACCAGAACCTGTGAGCAGCACCGCGCAGGCGAAGGGGCCATCACCGAATTGATCGGGATCCGGGAGCGTCAGCGTTCCTGCGAGTTCGTGCGACACCGCGCCATCAGCGCTCACCGGGATGGTGACCTCGATGTTCCTGTAAGCGAAGGGCGGCCTCGGCGTTTGGGGCCGGCGCGCCTGCTCCTTGGCTTCCAGCTCCGCCGTGCTGCTGAGGGCGAACGAGATCGGGAACTCCCGACCCGCCTGGCGCATGACGCCGCTGGCTGTCTTCCTGTCTTCGCCAAGCGTCAGATTGAACGTGGGGATCAGATCCTCACGCATCCCAGGGAAGGGGAGCCTGAACCGGATCGCACCATCTGTGAACTCCAACTCGGTGATCGCGACACCCTCGAAGCCCTGCATCGGGATATCTACCACCCCGGACATCTCGCCTGTGCTGTCGGTCGAAAGGCGCAGGATCATGTCCAGCTTCAGGCCGCCATCGAGTTCCGCGACGCCGTCCCAGACCTGTGCATCAGCCTGCGCCGCCGCGTGGGGAACGCCGAAAAATCCGATGGCCAGTGAAGAAACGATGAGCAGCAGCACGCTGAAGGGCCTGGGTTGAGACATAAGAAGAATCTCCGAGAGGATCTGATCGGTCCGCAACGGCGTCGCCGCAGACAGGCACACTCTATGTCTTGGGATTTCATTGAACCCAGATCTGCCCCATGGGTTCCCCTGACCTGTCTGATCGAACGCAAGGAATACCCACGGCATTGCTGTAAACTCGTTCTTCTATGCCTGAGCAGCCTACGAAGATCGGCCCCTACACCCTCGACCGAGAGATCGGCCGCGGCGGGATGGGAGTTGTCTACCTCGGCCATGACACGCGGCTCGACCGCCCAGTCGCGATCAAGTCGCTCCCCGAGCACCTCGCGCAGGACCCGGAACGCCTCGCGCGGTTCGAGATCCCTCGCCGCCCTCTCGCACCCCAACGTCGCCGGCATCTACGGCGTCGAGGAACACGAAGGCTCGCGCTACCTGATCCTTGAGTTCGTCCAGGGCGAGACGCTCGCCGAGCGCCTGGACCGAGGGCCGCTGCCGCTGGACGAAACGATCGAGTACGCCGTGCAGATCGCCTCGGGCGTGGAAGCGGCGCACGACGCGGGCGTCATCCACCGCGACCTGAAACCGGCGAACATCAAGGTCACACCGGAAGGCCAGGTGAAGGTCCTCGACTTCGGCCTGGCCAAGTCGAGCGAAGCGCAGTCGAACTCGTCGAGTTTCCTGAGCGAGCAGGCGACGCTGACATCACCCGCCGTCCACTCCCCATCGATCCCCGGCGCGATCATGGGCACCGCGCCCTACATGAGCCCCGAGCAGGCGCGAGGGCGCAGCGTGGACAAGCGCTCCGACGTCTGGGCGTTCGGCGTCATCCTGTACGAATGCCTCGCCGGCGCCAGCCCCTTCGTCGGCGAGACGGTCAGCGATTCCATCGGCGCGATCCTGCACAAGGAGATCGATCTCAACCTGCTGCCGGCAACGACGCCGACGCGCGTCCGCCGTGTCATCACCCGCTGCCTGGAGCGCGACAAGAACCAGCGCTTCCGCGACATCGGCGACGCCAGGCTGGAGTTGCAGTCCGCCGACCTCGACGAAGAGCACGCCCCCGCCGTCGCGGCGCAGCGCGGCGTCCTGGGCTGGTTGATCATCGCGATGCCGCTGCTGATCGTTGGCGCTGCGAGTTGGTTCGGTGGAAAATCGATGACGCCCGAGCCCACCGCAGAGGTTGTCCGCTTCGATGTCGTCACTGATTCGCCGGAAGACAACCGCTTCGCCACGACGCCCCAACTCTCGCCCGACGGGAAGCTGCTCGCCTTCGTCCAGAACAATCAGATCTACATCCGCGACCTCACCTCGTTCGACGCGCGCGCCCTGCCAGGGACCACCGACGCCCTCAATCCGTTCTGGTCGCCGGACAGCAAATGGGTCGGCTACCACACCGATACGGCGATCTACAAAATCTCGCTGACCGGGGGCAGCGCCATTAAACTCAACACCGGCGCCCTCTCGCTCGGGATCGAATCCGGGGGCGCCTGGTCCGATGACAACCGCATCATCTTCGCCGATGACCATCTCATGCAGGTCCCCGTGAGCGGCGGCGAGGCCACGATCCTCCTGGAAGCCGATCTAACCCGCCTGGTTGATTTCCACGATCCCACGCTGATCCCGGGAACGAACACGGTGCTCTACACCGAACACTACCTGGACCAGTCATTCGCCATCGCCGCGTACAACGGGACGGAGAGCGTGATCCTCGAGCACTTCCCCGAGCAGCGTGTGACATCGCCCTGCTACGCCGAGCCGGGCTTGGTGCTCTACAACAAGCGGTTCACGGACAACGAACTCTGGGCCGTCGGGTTCGATCACAAAACGATGCAAACCACCGGGGAGCCCTTCCTCGTCGAGGCCGGCGCCTGGGAC
>CAYGNN010000002.1:38888-49686 GCA_964351165.1 uncultured Phycisphaeraceae bacterium | reverse complement strand
GATCCGGTCCGCGAGCGCCGCGTCGAACCCGACCCGCTCTGCGCCGTCGATCATCGCCTCCGCCATCGCGAAGACGTACGCAGGACCCGATCCGACAACGCCGGTGAATGCGTCGAGCATCGACTCCTCGATCGCCACGACCTGCCCGACCGATCCGAGCACGGTCTGCGCGAGCGCATCGTCGCCCGCCCCCGCACCAGCGCCGAGCGTGACCGCCGTCACCCCCTTGCCGATCTGCGCAGGGGTGTTGGGCATCGTGCGCACCACGCGCGCCGCGCCGCCGAGCTGCTCGCGGATCGCCCCGCTCGTCACCCCAGCCATGATCGAGATCACCACGCGTTCGCCAACGCCGCCCAGCGCCGCTGCGACCTCCGGGAAGACCTGCGGCTTCACCGCCAGCAGGATCTGCGTGGCAGGTCCGAGTAGCGGCAGCGCCTCCCCAGCATCAGCAACCCCAAGAGCGCCCCGATCGGTGAAGACCCGCCGCTTGGATCCGTCAGGCTCCGCGACGACGACTCCTGCCGGATCCAGCGCGCCGGCGTCGAACGCCCCCAGCAGGATCGCCTGCGCCATGTTCCCGCCGCCGATAACCGCCAGTTGGGGTGTGCCCATCGCCCGCTCCGTTCGCTGCGCCGAAACCCGGTGGCCCTGCCGCCGATCAAGGATCAGCGGCATGCGGGGCATGTCGGGCTTCGTTGTTCACTCGATCACCCCCTCAGGCTACACTTGGGGCCCCGCCAATGTGGCCCCCGCTCGCCTGTTCGCACTGTTCCATCGCGTCATCCGCATGTCCAAACTCAACCAACTCGAATTCGAGAAGCCGCTCATCGAGATCGAGCGCCAGATCGAGGCGCTCCAGAGCGCCGCGAGCAAGTCGGCCGACGCCGCCGCTGTGAATGGCGAAGCCGGCGCTGACGATGACGGCGGATTCAAGGTCGAGGTGGGCAAGCTCCGCGAAGCGCACGAGCGCATGCTCGGCACGATCTACAAGAAGCTCTCGCCCTGGAACACCGTCCGCGTCGCCAGGCACCCGCTCAGGCCGCAGACCCGCGACTACGTGCGCATGATCTGCAAGGACTTCTGCGAGGTCCACGGCGACCGCCGCTTCGGCGATGACCCTGCGATCGTCAGCGGCTTCGCCCGCATCGGCTCGATCAAGTGCATGGTCATCGGCCACCAGAAGGGCAAGGACACCGACGAGAAGCTCCAGTGCCACTTTGGGTGTGCGCACCCCGAGGGGTACCGCAAGGCGATGGCGAAGATGAAGCTCGCCGAGAAGTTCAACCTCCCGATCGTCACCTTTGTCGATACCCCTGGCGCCTACCCAGGCCTCGGCGCGGAAGAACGAGGCCAGGCGGAAGCCATCGCCTACAACCTCCGCGAGATGAGCAGGCTCAAGACGCCGGTGATCTCCATCGTCATCGGCGAGGGCGGCTCCGGCGGCGCGCTGGGCATCGCCGTCGCAGACCGCGTCGCGATGCTCCGCCACTCGTGGTACTCCGTCATCAGCCCCGAGGGCTGCGCCGCGATCCTCTGGAAAGAGGCCAACGAGCAGACCAACACCGCCGCCGCCAGGGCGCTGAACCTCACCGCCGCGGACACCCTCAAGCTCGGCATCGTTGATGATGTCATCGAGGAGCCGCTGGGGGGCGCCCACCGCGATCCGGAGCAGACCGCCGCGAACGTGCAGAAGTGGATCGTCGATCGCCTCCGCGAGCTGCGCCGGTTCAAGCCGGAGAACCTCCCCCGGAGGCGGTACGAGCGGTTCCGCAAGTTCGGCGAGTACGAGATCGCGACGAAAACGCGCATCGAATCCGCCGCGTCGGATTCCTGACGAACACCGAACAACCGGCCGCCCCCGCTTTGACCGACCAAGGGACGATGGCTAGACTCGCCGCTCGCGCCGCGACGGGCCCTGTTGCTGGCCCCCCGTCCTGACCCCGGCGCCAAACCGAGCGAACCCAGGTGGCCAAGAAAAAGACGGCAGCCAAATCGAAGAAGAAGACCACCCGGTCCAAGGCCGCGTCCAAAAAGAAGACGACGGCCGCTTCCGCGCGCTCGAAGCCCGCCGCCAGCAAGAAGAAGGCGGCCAAGAAGACCACCAGGAAGACCGCCGCCAAGCGGCCGACCTCCAAGAAGAAGGGCGCGAAGAAGGCCGCTGCCAAGAAGAAGGCGACGACCAAAAAGGCCGTGACGCGTAAGAAGGCCGTCACCAAAAAGAAGGCCGCCAGCAAGAAGACAACGAAGAAGACCGCCAGGAAGACGACCTCGAAGAAGGCGACTTCCAAGAAAGCTTCGATCAAGAAGGCGCCCAAGAAGAAGGCGGCTGCCAAAAAGGCCGCGGCCAAGCCAGCCGCCAAGCCCAAGAAGAAGGCGACCCCCAAGCCCAAGGCGAAGGACGAGCGGTACACGCTGACCGAGGCGCGCGCCGCCGCGTCGGGGCTCGCCGCCCGCGCCGGCCTGCGGATGCCCCGCGCCCAGGGCCCCACCGAGACTACCGAGAAGGCGAAGGTGCGGAAGCTGAAGAAGTCGCCGCTGACCAAGGCGCAGCTCGAGAAGTACCGCGAGATCCTCTTCCAGAAACGCGCCGAGGTCGCCGGGGACGTCAGCGCGATGGAATCGGAAGCCTTCGGCCCTAGCGATGGCGGCGCCTTCCCGCAGCACCAGGCGGACCAGGGGTCGGATGAGTACGAACAGTCCCTCTCGCTGGGCCTCGCCGAGAGCCAGCGCAAGCTGCTGACCGAGATCAACGAGGCGCTCGCCAGGATCAACGACGGCACCTACGGCATCTGCGCCCTGACCGGCGGCCCCATCGGCAAGAACAGGCTCGACGCCACGCCGTGGACGAAGCTCTCGCTCGAGGGCGCCCGCGAGCAGGACCGCCAGAACTACTACCAGTGACGGAAGAACCGACCGCCATCGGCGCGCTCCGCTCCCCCAGGGCCTGGGTCGCGCTGCTCGGTGTCACGGCGCTGGGCACCGCCATCGACCTCATCAGCAAGTCGGTCGCCTTCGCGCGCATCGCGGAGCAGCCGGTCGTCGTCCTGCGCGAGGACGTGCTCGCCCTCCCGCCGGAGCGGATCAGCACGCTGCTCCCGGCGCACGATCCGGTTGGGTTCATCCCTTACGTCCTCGAGTTCCAATTGGTGCTCAACCCAGGCGCTGTCTTCGGCGTCGGCGCAGGGAAGCGGCTCTTCTTCGTGCTCTTCACCGCGGTCGCCATCGCGTTCGGCCTCTGGGTCTTCGCGCGGTGGACATCCAAACGCGACCTGCTGGCGCACACGGCGCTGGGGCTCATCTTCGCAGGAGGCGTCGGGAACCTCTACGACCGGCTCACGTACGGTTGTGTGCGCGACTTCCTTCACCCAGCCCCAGGCGTGCACCTGCCCTTCGGCTGGTCCTGGCCAGGCGGCGCAGGCACGGAGCTCTGGCCCTGGGTCAGCAACATCGCGGACGCCTTCCTGCTGATCGGCGTCGGCCTGCTGATGATCAGGCTGTGGAAGACACCGCCGCCGACGGACAAGCAGCGTGCTCATCTGGACGCCGAGTCTGAGCGGAGCGAAGGCTCGGGTATTCCTGAAGTGGATCCGGAACGCACGACCTAGGGAACCCAGGTCGTGGCACGATGGCAATCACCGGGCGCTCGGCGTCCCGGCGATGCGATCGCGGATCATGTCGATCATGTTGCGCACCTCGTCCGCCATCCGCGTGTTCGGGAAGTCCGCCATGATGCGCTCCCCGACCTCCAGCGCGACCGGCCACGCCCGGTCCTGGATCGCGAGCTTGAACCGCACACCCAGGTTGTCCCGCGCCTTGCCGATGACGCCGCGCGCGACCTCGCGGAATGGCTCCGCCTCGTCCGAGCCCAGGTACTCGTCCATTTCTTTGAGCAGCTTCATCGCGAGGTCGATCTCCTCGCGCTCCGCCGCCTTGAGGAACTTGCGCTCCAGCTCCAGCTTGTACCGGTTGCGCGAATCGTTGACGCGCTCGACGAGCCCATCGATCCTGGGGGAATCCGGGAAGAGCCGGACGATCTTCGCCGCCTGCTCCTGCGCCTGATCCCAGTGCCGGTCGGCGATGTAGGTATCCAGCCGCTCGATGAGCGAGATCACAGAGCGGTCCAGCGTCTGCGTCCTCGCCTGCTCGATGCGCGCCCTGAACTCCTCAGCGTCGAGGCGGTACCCGAACCGCTCCGCGAGTTCTTTCACGAGCGTCATCGCCGCGTCCCAGTCCTCCGCCTGGATGTCCTGCTCGATCGCCTTGCGGAGGAGGTCCCGCTCCTCACGGCGGTGCAGCACGCGCTTGGCCGCTTCGGAGAGCCCCGACTCGCGCCGCATGTTCTCGATCGCCTCGACCATCCGGTTGATCTGCGCCCCGCGTGAGGAACGGACGGAGACGGAGAGCCTCGAAGACGCCGCGACCCAGACCGGGAACATCGCGATCGTGATGACCATCCCGATGAACGCCTCGCCGGCGAGCGCCTCGTTCTTGACCCAGACCACCGCGCACCCCACCAGCAGCGCCGCGTACAGCAGCGCGAAGATGCCCCGGTACGCGACCGCGGTTTCGGCGCTGGATCCGCCGTCGTCGTGCGAGTTGGATGTGTTGTTGGTCATCGGTCGCTCCTTCCGTGAAACCGCTCCTCACCAGATTGTTCAGCTCCCCGGCGTGTCGCCGCCGCAATTCTGCTCGACGGGAACGAGGCAGACGAACTTCAGCCCGCCGCTGCCCTGCTCGCTGGAGGCGACGAACTGGTGCTCCTCGTTCGCTGGGACGTAGATGACGTCGCCGCCCTTGATCGGTTGATCAGCGCCGTCGAGGTAGATCGTCCCCGAGCCTTCCAGGACCAGCACCTCGTGCTCGTAGTCGTGGTGATGCCTGGGGGTGTGCCCACCTGGTTCGACATGGAACTGCCGCATCGAGAAATGCGGGGCGCCGTCCTCGCGCCCGATCATCATGGCCATGGAGACGCGCTCGGCGCCCTTCATATCCACAGGCTGGGTCGGGGTTTCATGCAGGTTCCGGATGAGCAAGGCACGCCTCCTGTTCCACTGATAGTCTAACGGAAAGCAGCCGCCCAATCATGCCAGAAACCACCCAAACCCCCATCATCGAACGGTTTGTCCTCGGCCCCTTCGAGACGAATTGCTACGTCGTGTCCCTCCAGGAGGGCGATTCCTGCTGGGTCGTCGATGCCGGTTACGGCGCCGAGGCGATGGCCGAGCACATCAAGGAGCAGGGCCGGAGCGTCGAGGCGATCGTCCTGACGCACGCGCACGCCGACCACATCGGGGGTCTCGACGACCTCGCCAATGCCTTCCCCGATGCCCCGGTGTACCTGCACAAGGCCGAGCACCAGTGGCTGACCGACCCCATGCTCAACCTCTCCGCGATGGGGGGGCAACCCCTGTCGTGCAATACGGAAGCGACGCGCACACTCGAAGATGGGCAGACGCTGGAACTGCTCGGCCAGCGTTGGCGCGTGCTGCACACGCCGGGCCACTCGCCGGGCAGCGTTTCGTTGGCGCTGGAGACGACCGACGAGTCGGCGCCCGACATCGCCATCGTCGGCGACACGCTCTTCAACGGCTCGATCGGCCGGTCGGACTTCCCGACCAGCGACGAGGCCATGCTGCACCGGATGATCCGGGAGAAGCTCTACGCGCTGCCGGACGAGACCGCCGCCCTCCCAGGGCACGGCCCGCCCACCTCGATCGGCCGCGAGAAGCAGTCCAACCCCTTCGTCAGGGCGTGAAACGCCCTTGACCTCGGAATCTCCGGATGGATATGATCCCGGGAGTAAATGTAGCCGATGCTACAAATCAGAACCCGGAGCCAGCGCCCATGCGACACGCAATGACCCAGACCGCCCTCGCCATCTTCGCCTCGGCCGCCCTGCTCGCCGGCTCGTGCGCGCAGGCGGAGCAGAGCAGCAAGCAGTACACCTGCGTCGCGACGACCGGGATGGTCGCCGACATCGTCCAGCACGTCGCAGGCGACAACGCCGAGGTGATCGGCCTGCTGGGCTCGGGCGTCGATCCGCACCTCTATAAGCTGACCCGCTCCGACATCGCCACACTCATGGGCGCCGACGCCGTTTTCTACAGCGGCCTGCTGCTGGAGGGGAAGATGACCGACGCGCTGATCCGCGTCGCCGGCTCCGGCAAGCCGGTCTTCGCCGTCACCGAGCAGATCGACGAAGCATTCCTGCTCGAGCCGGAGCAGTTCGAGGGGCACTACGACCCGCACGTCTGGATGGACCCGACCGCCTGGGCGAAGGCCGCGGAGGTGGTCGAGGAATCGCTGTCGAGCCGCGTCGATCCGAGCAGCGCCGCGGTCCACGCCGAGCGGCTGGCGGCGTACCAGACTGAAATCGAGGCAATGGACGCGTACATCGAGGGGATCATCGCGACGATCCCTGAAGAACGCCGCGTGCTGATCACGGCCCACGACGCCTTCAACTACTTCGGCCGCAGGTATGGTCTGGAGGTCCTCGGCATCCAGGGCATCAGCACCGAGTCGGAAGCAGGCGTGCGCGAGATCGAGCGTCTGGTGGACATCCTCGTCGAGCGCGAGATCCCTGCGGTCTTCGTCGAGACGACCGTCACCGATCGGAGCGTCAAGGCGCTCATCGCCGGTGCGCGCGCCAGGGGGCACGAGGTCGTCATCGGCGGCAGCCTCTTCTCCGACGCGATGGGGGCGCCTGGGACGTACGAGGGGACCTACCTCGGCATGCTCGACCACAACGCGACCACGATCGTGCGTGCCCTGGGTGGCGAAGCGCCATCGGGCGGCAAGGTTGGCAAACTCAGCGGGAAGGGCGAATAACGCATGCCGCTGACGCAGGCGCACAAGCCGTACGCCACAAAGCACCCGCTCGATCGGCTCCCGGAGCACAGCGCCGACAACCCGCTTTCGGTGCACGACGTCACTGTCGCGTACCACCGGAAGCCGGTGCTGTGGGATGTCGATTTCGATGCGCCGCCTGGGCAACTCACCGCGATCGTCGGTCCCAACGGCGCCGGCAAGTCCACGCTCATCAAGGCCGCGATGGGGCTGATCCCCCTCGCGGCAGGGCGCATCGAGATCTTCGGGCAGCCCATCAACCAGCAGCGGCGCCTCGTCGGGTACGTCCCCCAGCGCGGCAGCGTCGATTGGGACTTCCCGGTCTCGGCGCTCGACGTCGTCTGCATGGGGCGGTACCGCGCGATCAGTTGGTGCAGCCCGGTGACGCGCGCGCACAAGCGCGCCGCGATGGCGTGCCTCGACCGCGTCGGCCTGGCGGACTTCGCCAAGCGGCAGATCAGCCAGCTCTCCGGCGGTCAGCAGCAGCGGGTCTTCCTCGCGCGCGCGCTCGCGCAGGACGCGATGCTCTACTTCATGGACGAGCCGTTCGCAGGCGTGGACGCCGCGACGGAGCGCGCGATCGTCGAGGTCCTGCGCACGCTCAAGGACGAGGGCCGGACGGTGATCTGCGTGCACCACGACCTGCAGACTATCCCTGAGTACTTCGACCACGTGCTGCTGCTGAACATGCGCATCGTCGCGCAGGGGCCGGTGTCGGAGGTCTTCACGCAGGCGAACCTCCAGAAGACCTACGGCGGCCGCCTGACGCTGCTCGACGAGGCCTCCGAGGCGCTGGCGCGGACCGGCAAGCACTGAATCATGCTCGCCTCCCTCGTCCCAATTTCGACCGATTGGCCGACGCTCGGGGAGATCCTCCGCGTCGCGACCTTCTCCGCAGGGTTCAACTCGGCGGTGGTCGTGCTCGGCGCGCTGCTGCTCGGCGCTGCCGCAGGGACGATCGGGACGTTCACCCTCCTGCGCCAGCGCGCGCTCATGAGCGATGCGCTGGCGCACTCGACGCTGCCTGGTGTCGCGATCGGGTTCCTCGTCGCCGCGGCGCTGGGGGCGCTGGAATTCAAACTCCCGATCCTGCTCGCCGGCGCGACAGTGACCGGCGTGCTTGGCGTGCTGACGGTGCAGGCGATCACGATGACCGGGCGATTGAAAGAGGACGCCGCGATCGCCGCGACGCTCTCGGTCTTCTTCGGCGCCGGCGTGGTGCTGCTGAGTTACATCCAGAGCATCGACGTCGGGGGGCAGGGGGGCATCAACGCCTTCATCTTCGGGCAGACCGCCGCGATGCTCACGAGCGATGCGATCGCCCTGGGTGTGACGGCGGTCGTGAGCGCGCTGCTGGTGGCGATGCTCTTCAAGGAGTTCCGCCTGGTCTGCTTCGACACGGAGTTCGCCGCAGCGCAGGGCTGGCCGGTGGCGCGGATCGACCTGGCGATGATGACGCTGGTCGTCGTCGTTACGGTGATCGGCCTGCAGGCGGTGGGGCTGATCCTCGTTGTTGCGCTCGTGATCATCCCGCCCTCGACCGCGCGGCTCTGGACGGACAAGCTCTGGGTGATGGCCTGCTTGTCTGCGGTCTTCGGCGCCCTGAGCGGGTACCTGGGCGCGAGCCTTTCGGCGCTGCTGACCGACACGCCGGCGGGCGCGGTGATCGTGCTGACCGCTGGCGCCTTCTACCTGCTGAGCCTCTTCGCGGCGCCACGTCGGGGGGTGATCGCAGGGATCGTGCGCCGGATGATGCTCCGCAGATCGATCGCGAGGCAGCACGCGATGCGCGCGCTCTACGAGGTCATCGAATCGCGGGGTGACGACGACCACGCTGTCCCGATCAACGTGCTGCTCGACAGCCGATCGTGGAAAATCGCCTCCCTGCGCCGCGTGCTGCGGTCGCTTCGCCGCAGCGGTTGGGTCAGCACCAACGCTGGCGCGGTGACGCTCACCGACGATGGCTTCGCGACGGCGCAGACCGTCACGCGCAACCACAGGCTCTGGGAGGAGTACCTCGTCGAGTACGCAGACATCGCGCCCTCGCACGTCGATCACGCGGCGGACCTCGTCGAGCACGTCCTCGACGCGGACCTCGTCCGGCAGCTCGAATCGAAACTCCGCAGCGAGGGCCGGCTCCCGGCGCCCAGCGTCCACCCCATCGCGATCAGCGGGGAGGGCAGCGCATGAACAACTTCCTCCTGATCGATTTCCCTGCGGCGCTGACCGGGACCCTCGCGGCGGTGTGCTGCGCCCTGCTGGGCAACTTCCTGCTGCTCCGGAAGCAGAGCCTGCTGGGCGACGCGATCTCGCACACGGTGCTGCCGGGGATCGTCATCGGGTTCCTGATCTTCGGCACACGCAGCGCCGGCCCCATGCTGCTCGGCGCGATCAGCGCTGCGCTCGTCGCAGCGGCCTTGATCGAGCTGGTGAAGCGCTACGGCAAGCTCGAGCCTGGCGCTGCGATGGGTGTCGTCTTCAGCGTGATGTTCGCGCTGGGTGTGCTGCTCATCGAGCGAGCCGCGGCGCGCTCGGTGGACCTTGATGCGGAGTGCGTCCTGTACGGGCAACTGGAAGACGTCCTCTGGTTCGGACCGGAATCGCTGGGCGACCTGCTCGTCTGGTCGTCGTGGGCCGGTTTCCCTCGCGAGGCGACGACGCTGCTGATCATCACGCTCGTCGTCGC
Organism: uncultured Phycisphaeraceae bacterium; assembly: GCA_964351165.1. Taxonomy (GTDB): domain Bacteria; phylum Planctomycetota; class Phycisphaerae; order Phycisphaerales; family UBA1924; genus JACKHE01. The sequence goes on along the minus strand of CAYGNN010000002.1, from coordinate 40,154 downwards.
GGCGCTGATCGTTCTGTTCTTCAAGGAGCTGCGGATCACCGCGTTCGACCCTGAGCTCGCCTCGTCGCTTGGCATCCCGGCCGGCGCGGTGCACTTCGTCACAACGGCGCTCGTCGCGGTCGCGGCGGTGGCGTCGTTCGAGGCGGTGGGGTCGATCCTCGTCGTTTCGATGCTCGTGTGCCCTCCGGCGGCGGCGCGGATGTTCACCGATCGGCTCTCGGCGCAGGTGTGGCTGAGCGCCGTCTTCGCGGTGATCGCGGGCGTCGGTGGGTACGTGCTGGGCGCCTTCGGTCCGGTGTGGATCGGGATGGCAGGCTCGGTCAGCGCCGCCGGGATGATGTCCGTCCTCGCAGGCGCACTGATGGGCGCTGCGATCTTCCTCGCGCCCAGCCACGGCGTGATCGCTCGGCGCTGGAGGGCGGCGAGGCTCAGCGCCGGGATCGCGCGCGAGGACGTGCTGGCGATGCTGTACCGGCTGGAAGAGAACAAGGCGGGCGTCGCGCTCTCGCCCCAGGACATCCGCGCGGCGCTGGGCGGGGGTGTCTCGCCAAGGCTCGCTTTGCGGCAGGCGAAACGCCGGGGCGAGGTCACGCTGGGCGCCGCTGGCGCTGCGCTGACCGACGCTGGCCGCGTCATCGCGCAGAACCTGGTGCGCACACACCGGCTATGGGAAACGTACCTCGTCAGCGAGCTGGGCCTGCGTCCTGATCACGTCCACTCGACCGCCGAGGCGCTCGAGCACGTGACGACGCCGGCGATGGCGGACCGCCTCGGCGAGCGCGCCGGCGCTGCGACCGACCCGCACGGCAAGCCGATCCCTGACTGATTGCAATCAACCGTCGCGTTCGCGGAGAACCTGCCGCATCGCTTTGATGGTCTGTGCGCTGACGTGGTGCTCGATGCCCTCGGTGTCGATCTCCGCCTGCTTGCGGGGCACGCCAATCGCGCACAGGAACCGCAGCACGACGTCGTGCCGTTCTTCTGACGCCTTGGCGAGGCGTTTCCCTTTGGGCGTGAGCGTCACCGGTCGGTAGGGCTCCTGGAGGACGAGCCCTGCGTCCTGGAGCCTCGTGATGATGCGCGTGACGGTGACGTGGCTGACGCCCATGAGCTTGGCGAGGTCGCCGATGCGCGCCTCGCCCTGCGTCTCGATCAGCTGGGACACCGCCTCGACGTAGTCCTCGGCGGTCTCGTCGCTGTGCGCGGCGCGCGTCTTGCGGAAGCGGTCGGCGGCGGCGGCGATGGATTCGGAGCGGCGTGGCATGG
>CAYGNN010000002.1:17912-38788 GCA_964351165.1 uncultured Phycisphaeraceae bacterium | reverse complement strand
CATAACGCGTGCGCCGGCGTGCTACGATCCGGTCCGCCTTCGCATCAACTGGAGCACGCCAACGCATGATCGACCGATTCGCCGGATTGCCCTCCTCGCTCGCTCAGCAGACCAGGTTCGAGACGCTCGCCGGTGTCCCGGCGCTGCTGGCGCACCCCGATTGGGCAACGCCTGCGCCAACGATGCTCTGGATGCATGGGAGAACCGCGAACAAGGAGCTCGACCCTGGCCGTTACAGCCGGTGGCTCCGCGCCGGGATCGCGGCGGTGTCGCTCGATCTGCCTGGCCACGGCGAGCGTCTCGACCGCGCGATGCACCAGCCGGACTACACGCTGCTGGCGGTCGAGCAGATGGTGGGTGAGATCGACCGCGTCCTCGAAGAACTCGCAGATCCGAAGTGGGGGGGCGCCTTCGACCTCGACAACCTCGCGATCGGCGGGATGTCAGCAGGAGGGATGGCGACGCTGCGCAGGCTCTGCGACGAGCACCCCTTCAAGGCAGCGGCGGTGGAATCGACCGCAGGGGATTTCTCGCTGATGCCGTACCTCAAGATGTACGAGCCGGGCATCATCAACCGGCTGGACCCGATTCAGCACGTCGAGGGGTGGACGCCGATCCCGCTGCTGGCGCTGCATTCAGAAATCGATGAGATGGTCCCGCTGAGCGCGATCGAATCGCTCTTCGACCGGCTGCGCATGCACTACACCCAGCACGACGCCGACCCCGATGCGATGCTGACACTGAAGACGTGGCCTGAGACTGGCGCCCCGAGCGAGCACGCTGGGTTCGGGAAGGTGGCTGCGGAGGCGAAGTCGTTGCAGGTGGAGTTCCTGGAGCGGTGGTTGAAATAAGCGCCACATATTGAAACAACAACGCCCGGGACCGATCCCGGGCGTTGCTGGATCCAGCTCTGGATGGAGTATCAGCTGAATCTGGGGTTCAGCGGCGCCGTTTGGTCGAGGCGAGGCCGCCGAGGCCGAGCAGCGCGACGGCGCCCGGTGTGGGGACGGTGTTGAGCGTCAGGTTGTCGATCAGCACGCGCGGGCCGGAGAAGCTGGCGCCGAATGTTGCGTAGAGCTGCAGCGAATCGAACTGGCCGCCGCCGACGCTGAGGGTGTTGATCGCGACGTTGTCGCGGCCGCCCAGGTCCGAGAGCGTGAACGAATCGGAATCGACGAGCGAGCCGTTGCTGAAGGCGTCCAGGTGCAGCACGATGCCGCCCCAGGGGCCGTTCTCGAAGTAGGCGAGTTCAACCATGGCGGAGTCGGCGGGATCGTCGAGGTCCATCGTCACGGTCGAGAGCGCACCGAGCGAGAGGTTGTCGCCGGGGATGAACGAGGTGCCGAAGGTCAGCGAGTTGTTGGGGCTGCCGTAACCGGGGAAGTCGTTGTAGAGGAGCGTGGCGTTCTCGATGATGAGGTTGTTGCCCAGGCCATTGATGCCGTCGCCTGCCTCGAAGGTGCTGCCGTCAGGGAACATGCCGGGGACGTTGTTGACGTTGGAGTAGGTGACGCCGTTGTAGCTGGTCGTCTCGCCGAGGAAACCCTCGGGGAGGTCGTCGTAGGTGCTGACGGAGATCACCGCCGACGCCGAGGCGCCGAACAGGGACGCGGCCGCAAGGCCGAACAGAACAGATTTCATGATTTCTTCCTCTCTCGGGTGAACAAACAAACGGTGTGGGCGATGCCCACGGCGCGAACGGATTGGGGGTGACTGTCAGGGCCCCCCTGCGGCTACCCCTTCCCCTGCGGGAGCAGCTCGTGTTTCATCATGACGGTGGTCGGCAGCGGCGGGTACGCCATCCGGATCCGGTACAGCTCGTACTCGGCAGGGTCCACACCGATCCGGCCGAAGACGGACTTCACCAGATCGGAATACCCAGGCAGGTCGGGCGCCTGCGCGAGCGAGACGCCGCGGTTGAGGTGCGCGACCTGATCGCTGACGCACAACGCGTCCTTGTCTTCGAAGGCGTAGGGCGAGGCGAGGTCGGAGAAGACCCGCAGCTCGCGATCGACATCGCCGAAGAGCCCCGCTTTGACATACAGGTCGAAGTGCAGCATCTCCGCAGGCGTGCGCACGCCGACTCCGAAGTGCGCGATCTTGTCCTGCGGCGTCGCGTAGGTCGGCCCGATGTTGCGCATGATCTCGCCGGTGACGAGCGTGCGCTCGCCCTGGAGACCTACGTAGGAGGAGAGGAACTCGTCCTGCATCATCCCGTCGTGTGTCGGTGTGCGCAGCAGCGCGGGCATCGGGTTCGAGCAGAACTCGGGGAGCACCGGGACGCCGTTGAACTCGGCTGCGGCCTCCGGCGCCAGCGGGGCGCGCTGCATCGTCATCTCGGCCTTCGCGTCGTCATCGATGGCGACCGACTGGTTGATCACCCACCGCACGTCGGGGCGGGTCTGCCGGAACCCCATCACGCCGCGGACCTGCACGGCGTGGAAGAAGTCTTCCAGGTTCTCCGAGGGCATGAGGATGGTGAGGCCCAGCAGCACGCGGCAGTGCGCGCCGAGGGTGTAGCTGTTGCCGGTGAAGGCGTGCTGGCGCCACTTCACTTCCGACTGCACGTCGGAGGCGTGCCCGAAGGACTCGACCATCATGTCGAACTCGGACTTGTTCGCGGCGTGCGTCTCGATGACGTTCTCGAACCGGTCGCAGGCGCGCTTCGCCGACCGCACGAGCTCGTCGGGGATGCCGTTGGCCCGCGCCGCATCGAGCCAGGCCTGGTTGCTCTTGCTCGGCGGGATGTGCTTGCTCGCGACGTAGGGATCGTCGGAGTAGGCGACCTTGGTCAGCTGCCAGGCGAGCTTGCGGTGGATGCCGAAGGCGTCGCACAACGCGGAGACCGCTTTGGAGCCGGGGCACTTGAACTCGATGATCCTCGCGTACGCGTCGCGGATCTGCGAGACGGCCTCGATCGTGTCGGCCTCAAACCCACCGATGGGATCGTTCTGGATGGGCGAACCGGTGGGGGTCATCCAGCCAATGTAGCGATCTCCGGCATGTATTCAAGCGCTGTTTCTGAAACATACTCAGAATTTTAGACAACTGAATCCTCGATATTTGGCCGTAATCGATGTTTTTGAATATTTTCTCTGTGGTATCCCGTTTCAATGCCCTGGGGGTACCCCTGGCATTTTGCCAGATCGTCTCCTTCGAATCGCCGGGGACGAATCGCCTGCCAATCGAGTTCGTACCGATGCGGTGTGACGATTCGCGGCGCTCGACATCCAAGCGGGCACACCCTCTTGGATGGAGCATCCGATGCCTGCAAACCGCGCACGCCCTACCTCGTTGTTTCACCTGATTCTCGCGTTGCTTGGCGCCGCGATCCCCTCGCTGGCGATGGCCGCGCCGGAACTCGCGATCGGCGGGTACGACCCGCTGACGTACCTCGATCACGAGAGCGATGGGCCAGCGCTGGGCGATCCGATGTACACCTTCGAGCACGGCGGCGCGGAGTTCCGGTTCGTCTCCAGCGACAACATGGCGGCGTTCTCGATGTCGCCCGATGCGTACGCCCCAACCTTCGGGGCGCTCGATCCGGTCGAGCTGGCATCAGGGAAGCGGGCGCCTGGTGATCCTGAGATCTTCAGCGTGATCGATGATCGTGTGTATCTCTTCACAACGGCGCACACGCGCGACCTCTGGCTGAGGCAGTACGACACGCTGGCGCCGCGAGCGATCGCGAATCTGGCGAGCGCGGATGCCGGGTCTGATCTCGAGGCCGCGGCCACCAGGAACACGTCGAAGTACCAGACGAAGAAGGACCTTGGCGCCAACGGCTATGACGTCGTGGCCTACTTCCCGGAGGGTGGCGGTTCGCCGACCAAGGGATCGAAACAGCACGCCGCAGAGTACCGGGGCGTGACGTACCGCTTCGCCAGCGCCGCGAACCTGGAACGCTTCAAGCAGCATCCCTCGCACTACGAGCCGGCGTACGGCGGCTGGTGCGCCTACGCGATCGCCAAAGAGGACTACACCAAGCCCAACCCCAAGCGGTTCCTCATCCAGAACGACCGCCTGCTCCTCTTCTACGACGGCTTCTTGGGCGACACCTACAAGTCCTGGAAGAAGGAAGGCCCCCAGCAGCTCGAGCGCGACGCCGACCGGTGGTGGATGGAAGAAACAGGTGAGAACCCCTGAACCGGCCGGTCAACCTGCGGAACCAGCGGATCCCTGACCAGAACGACCCTGCGGCGCATCCAGTTGCTGGATGCTGGCAACCTGCGCCTCCGCGGCGGGTAGGTGCTGGCGGGCCGAACTGTTCACCGAAGGGGATCCCAGATGTTCAAGACCATCACCGTTGCCGCAGGCGTTGCCCTGCTGAGTTCTGCCGCGATCGCGGAGACCGAGTACGCCGAGATCGTGGAAGCATTCGCCGAGGCGATGGAGGAGAATTACGTCTTCCCAGAGGTCGGCGAGGAGTGCGCGAAGCTGCTCCGGCGGAACCTGGAGTCCGGTTTTTACGACGAGTTCTCCGCGGAAGAACTCGCCCAGCAGGTCCACACGCAACTCATGGCGATCACTGAGGACGGTCATTTCGGCGTCTCGTACACGCCGCCGCAGCCGATGATGATTCAGGGTCCGCAGGGCGGTGGTGGTGGTGGCGGCAACGGCCCAGCCAACCATGGGTTCCGCAAGGTCGAGACGATGGCCGGCAATGTCGGCTACCTCGACTTCGGGTTCTTCGATGGTTCCGATGGCGCCCAGCGCACGACCGACGCCGCGATGGCGTTCCTGCGCGATTCCGATGCGCTCATCGTGGACATGCGCCAGAACGGCGGCGGCGATCCGCACGCTGTGCGTTACATCTGCAGCTACCTCTTCGGTGAGGAGCCGGTGCACCTCAACAGCCTGTACGACCGACGGACGAACGAGACGCAGGAGTTCTGGACGCTCACGGATCTCTCCGGCGAGCGGCTCGACGACATCCCGGTGTACGTGCTGACCAGTTCGTACACGTTCTCTGGCGCCGAGGAGTTCAGCTACAACCTGCAGTCGCAGAAGCGAGGCACGCTCGTCGGCGAGACCACCGGCGGCGGTGCGCACCCTGTGATGGGCTTGAACGTTGGGGACGGCTTTACGATCCGCGTGCCGTTCGCGCGTGCGATCAACCCGGTCACCGGCACGAACTGGGAAGGGACAGGCGTCAACCCCGACATCGACTGCCCTGCGGACCAGGCGCTCGACATCGCGCACATGATGGCGCTCGACGAGCTCACACAGACCGCGTCGGGTGACCGGGCGACCCGCCTCGCCTGGGCCGCCGATTTTCTGCGGTCGAAGGTCACGCCTGTCAGCGTGGACGAGGCGAAGCTCCGCAAGTACGCAGGCAGCTACGGCCCCCGGCAGGTGACCTTCAAGGACGGCCGCCTGTTCTACACACGCGGCGGCCCTGAGCGCCCGCTGAACGCGATCAGCCAGGACACGTTCATGATCGAGGGCGTCGATTTCTTCAAGCTGAAGTTCGTCGCGGACAACAAGGGTGTCATCAAGAGCGTGCTGGGCAGTTATGCACAGGGGCACAGCGACGTGTCGATGCGCGACTGAGCCGGCGTTTGTTCTCGTGATTCGAGTATCGTTGGCCGATCCCAGCGATGCTCACCCGACTGAAGCCATTCCGCAGCCTGCCGAACCCGCGCGAGGTCTTCGCGTGGGGGATGTACGACTTCGCGAATCAGTCGTTCACGCTGCTGATCCTGACGCTGCTCTTCCCGATCTACGTGCGGCAGGTCGCCGTCGCGAAGCCGGGCATGGACGAGGCGGCGATCGGCGCGATGGGCGACCGGGTGTGGTCCTCGATCTTCGCGGCATCCATGCTGCTTGTCGTCCTCACGTCGCCCTTCGTTGGCGCCTTCGCAGACGCCAGGGGCGCGAAGAAACGCCTCCTCGTCGGCACCGGCGTGCTGTGCGTGCTGCTGACCGCGTCGTTTGCGCTCATCGGACCGGGGGGCTGGGTCCTGGCAGTCGTGCTCTTCATCCCCGCCAACTACTGCTATCAGATCGGCGAGAACATGCTCGCGTCCTTCCTGCCCGAGGTCGCCAACCAGCGCAACCTGGGCAAGGTCAGCGCGATCGGCTGGACGATGGGCTACACCGGCGCGCTGCTGCTGCTCGTGCTCGTCGTCGCGGCGATGCTGGGGCTGAACATGGGCCCCCCTTCGCAGTGGCGGCCCTTCTTCGTCTTCGCGGCGGCCTGGTTCGCGCTGGGGATGGTCGCGCCGGCGATCGTCCTGCGTGAACTCAAGCCGAAGGCTGAGACGCCCTCGATCGGTGTCTGCGTGCATCTCGCGGTGCACCGGCTATACACCACGGTGCGCGATGCGAGGCAGCACAAGCAGCTCCTGCGGTTCCTGATCGCGTTCTTTGTCTATGCGCTGGGCGTGCAGACGATCATCGCCTTCGCAGGCATCATCGCGCACGACTTCGGTTTCGATCAGACAAAGCTCGCCCTCTTCGTCCTGCAACTCACTGTGACCGCAGGGATCGGCGCAGTTCTCACCGGCATGTACCAGGACAAGCTCGGACCGAGACGCACGCTCATCATCTTCCTGATCGTCTGGGTCGTCACCTGCCTGACGATGGTGGGGCTCACGCTCCCCGCCGATCCGCCGCAGTGGCTCTTCTGGGTCGCTGGCAACGGCGTCGGTCTGGGGCTCGGTGGCGTCGGGACCGCGAGCCGGGCGATGGTCGGGGCGTTCACGCCGCAGCAGAAGACCGCGGAGTTCTTCGGCCTCTGGGGCATGACGTACAAGGGCGCCGGCGTCGTCGGCGTGCTCTCGTTCGGGCAGGTCAAGGCGGGCCTCGGCTCGACCGCCTCGCTGCTGCTGCTGACCGGGTTTTTCCTGGTGGGGCTCGCGCTGCTGCTCAGGGTCAACGTGAGCGCCGGTCGGCGCAGCGCCCTGCGTGCGCAGCGGCTGCACGGCGCGTACACTGACGGCGCATGACCACCACGCTCACCAATGTCCCCGACGCGAAGGGCCGGTTCGGCGCCTTCGGCGGCGCGTACGTCCCGGAAACGCTCGTCGCGGCGCTCACGCAGCTCGACGAGGCGTACGAAGCGGCGCGCAACGATCCTGCGTTCGACCGCGAGTTCAACCGCCTGCTCCGCGACTACGTCGGCCGGGCGACGCCCCTGCACGTCGCGCAGCGCCTGACGGCCTACGCCGCGAGCGTGAGCAAGTCAGGCAACGCGGCGACGATCTGGCTCAAGCGCGAAGACCTCGCCCACACCGGCGCGCACAAGATCAACAATACCATCGGACAGGGCCTGCTCACCAAACGCATGGGCAAGCAGCGCGTGATCGCGGAGACCGGCGCCGGTCAGCACGGCGTTGCCACCGCCACCGCCTGTGCGCACCTGGGCCTCGATTGCGAGGTCTACATGGGCAGCGAGGACGCCCGGCGCCAGCGGCTCAACGTCGTCCGCATGCAGCTGCTCGGGGCGAAGGTCGTCGAGGTCGATTCCGGCTCGCGCACGCTCAAGGACGCAACCAACGAGGCGATGCGCGACTGGATGGGCTCCGTCGAATCGACTCACTACATCCTTGGTTCCGTCGTTGGCCCGCACCCCTTCCCGCGCATCGTGCGCGATTTCCAATCCTGCATCGGCCGCGAGACGCGCGAGCAGTTCGTCGAGGCGACAGGACAGCTCCCGGACGTGGTCGTCGCCTGCGTCGGTGGGGGGTCCAACGCCGCTGGGATGTTCTACCCCTTCGTTGATGACGCCTCGGTCAGGCTCGTCGGTGTCGAGGCTGGTGGCTCAGGTCCGGCGCTCGGCCAGCACGCGGCGCCCCTGTGCGAGGGCGCGCCGGGCGTGCTGCACGGCTCGATGAGTTACGTCCTGCAGGACGACGCAGGGCAAACCGCTGACGTGCACTCGTGCAGCGCGGGGCTCGACTACCCAGGCGTCGGCCCGGAGCACAGCTACTGGAAGGACGCAGGGCGTGCGCAGTACACGAGCGTCACCGACAACGAAGCGCTCGACGCGTTCTCCATCACGGCGCAGCAGGAGGGGATCATCCCGGCGCTCGAGTCTTCGCACGCGCTGGCGCACGCGATCAAGCTCGCAGGTGAAATGAACAATGGCGAGCACCTGGTCGTGAACCTCTCCGGCCGAGGCGACAAGGACGTGGACGAAGCCGCGAGGCTGCTGGCCGAGCGCGGCTGATTCCAGGTTGAAACCGAAACTGGTTTACCAGGGCCGCAGCTTGTGCCACAGCTTGAGGCAGCGGATGCGGGTCGCCTGCATCGTCTGCGAGAAGGCGTGCATCCAGAGCTTGGCGCGGAGACGCCGCAGCGAGGGGTCGTCGGCGTCGATCGCCCTGGCGCGGTTGACCCACTTGCGGGCCTTGAGCCACCGGCCATCACGCATGAGCGCCAGCGCCACGTTGTGCATCGCAGGGACGTACTCCGGGTCGATCCGCAGCGCCGCCTGGCACGAGCGGAGGCCGCCGCGGAGGTCGCCGGCGCAGAGGAAGGCGACCGCGAGCGTGTGGTGCGCCTTGGCGGATTCCGGCTGGCGATCGACGAGGATCGTCAGCGCGGTGATCGCCTCCTTGGGCATCTGCGCGTCGAGCAGCAGCGAGCCGAACTCTTCCAAGTCGGAATCGGTGAAGAGCGCCGCGTCGTGATCGAGCGATCGCAGCTCGCGTTGCAGCAGGCGCTGCGCGTCGAGCAGGTCGCCCCTGCGGGCGAGCAACCCTGCGAGCCTGCGGCGCGCCGGCGAGTGCGCCGGATCAAGGCGCAGCACGAGCCGGTGCGAGGCGACCGCGGCGTCCGCATGACCCTGCCGCTCTGCGAGATCGCCAAGGTAGAAGTGCGCGTCGGCGTTGTCGGTTTCCAGTTCGAGCACGCGGCGGAACTTCTCGCCTGCCTCGCCCAGGCGGTTCATCTCGACGAGCAGGCAACCCAGGTCGAGGAGCGTCTCGACATCACCGGGGTTGTTGCGCAGCTCGCGCAGGTAGAGCTGGCGGGCGCGGTCGAGGCGGCCCAGCGTCGCGTGCGCCTCGGCGAGCCTCGCGTGGACGCGCTGGAGTGTGGGGTCGGCCTTGGCCGCGGTGCGCAGACACCAGATCGCGCGATCGCACAGGTTGCGATCCAGCAGCGACTCGGCCATGTTCAGGTACGCGCACGCCTCGTCCGCTTCCGGGAGCTGGATCGCGAGGTAGAACATCACCTCCGCCTGCTCGTGATCATTGAGGCGTGCGTACGCCTCGATGCGGTGGACGTAGGAATCGGGGCGGTCCGGCTTGATCTTGGCGGCCTCTTCGAACCACTTGATCGAACCTGCGTAGTCGTCCAGGCGTAGGGAACTGAGCCCCAGCGCCAGCAACGTCGCTTCGTTGGTTGAATCGAGCTCGTACGCCTCGCGGAACGATCGGTGCGCCTCGGCGTCGCGACCGGTTGCCTCGAGCGTCAGACCAAGATTGAAGTGCCATTCGGATCGGAAGGGATCGATGGAGATCGCGTCACGCAACTCCGACTCGGCTTCGGCCCAGCGGTTGGCCTCGAAGTGCTGGCGGGCACGTTCGACATGCTCTTCTGCTTCGAACCAGTCGTTCATGGGGCGGCTTCATCCGATCTGCGGCCGTCTCGCCCGGATGCCGGCGGGGGTTCCATCCTCCCTGCCAATGCCCGGCGAACGATCTGGCCGACGATATCCATATACTAAGGCCTCACCTGACGGCGATGCGAGCGCCGAGCAGGGTTCAACAACCTCTTTTTCTCCGATTCCATCGCCTCGATTTCGAGGCCGAGGACCGCAGTTCTGACCACGATCCGACCATCTCTGCCCTGCGCCACGAGCCAGCGACGCCCCTGGAGGTCTCTCCAGGCGGTCGGCGCGGTCGCGGTGCTGGCCATTGCTGGCGCATCAGTCTCGATGGGGCAGAGCCAGCTGGATGACCCATCAGGGGCTCCGGAATCGATCCAAAGCCCAGGTTCCGATTCCGTGGACCAACTGACAGCGGCGCTGCTTGGCCAATCCAGCACGCAGGACGACCGGCGGGCGTTGGTTGCGCAATACATTGAAAACAATCGATTTACGGCGATCGATGCGGCCATTCAGACCGGCGATCCGGGGGTCGTCTCGCAGATCTACCAGACCACGCTCGATCTGGGAGGGCCGTTGCCGCCGCCGATGATCGAATCCACGATCGCGTACATCACCGCGTCCGGGGCTCGGTGCGAGCCTCTGGCGGTCCGGTCCATCGCTGGTGTGCGGACGAAGGAGGCCATCACGCCGGTGGTCGCGCTGCTTTCGATCGAGGGTCTCCCGGATCGGCTGCAGGCCGAGGTGCTGACGACCCTCCGCGAGCAGACCGGCATCGAGGATCTGGGGGGCGATCCATCAGCCTGGGGGCGTTGGTGGGAGGAGGCCAGGTGGCTGCCGCCCAGGGAATGGGAGGCGATGCTGGCCGTGGCGCACGCCGAGCGGGCGAGGCGCCTCCAGCGCGAGACCGACCTGCAGGCGGCGCGCATCCTGGATCTGCACCGCCGCATGTACGGGCTGACGCCGCAGGACCAGCGCTCGGCGCTGCTCGCGACGATGATGAACGACACGGAGCCGGGCGTGCGCGCGCTCGCCTTCGAGCTTGCCGAGCGTGCGCTGCTCAACTCGCAACGGCTCGACGAGCAGGTCCGCCTCGCCGCGGTGGCGAGGCTCGCTGACCAGACGCCCTCGATCCGGGCCTCCGCTGCTTCGCTGCTCTTCAGGCTCGGCGCTGGCGCGGAAGCGACCGAAGCGGTCCGCCGGGCGATCCGGCGTGAGGCTGATCCGACCGCCGCCGCGGCGCTGCTCGAATTCCTCCGCCGCAGGCCGAACGAGACCGATCTGATGATCTGTCTCGATTGGCTGGGTGATCAGGAGCCGGCGGCTTCCGCTGCAGCGCGCACGCTGATGAGCAGCGCGGTCTCCGGAGGGCTCACCCGGCCGATGATCCGCAATCTCGCGCTCGATTCACTGCGCGTGATGGACCCTGCGGCGCTCTCGCCTGGCAAGGTGGAGCTATGGGGGGTGCTCGGCGGCGTCGAAGACCGCGAGCGCCTCACACAACTGCTGGATTCAGGGTATGCGCCAGCGACCAGGCGCGCTGCCGCCAGCGCGATCGTCCGGTGGCCGGATTCGGTCGAGGTGCTGCGAGCCGCGTGCGAACGCGATGCCGCGTTTTTCCCGATGCTCGCCGACGCGATCACGCTGCACGAGCCGACAGCCGAAGGGTATCGGACGCTCGCGCAGGTCGGCGGCGTCGCTGCGGAAACGATGACGCCCAGATTGGTTCGCCTGCGACGAGCGATCGCGCCGGCGGAGATGCTCGCGTCGATCGGTGAGGATGAGTCACGGGCCTCGGTGATCGAGTCGGTGCTCTTCGATCCGGATCACCGGGATCTGCTCCGGCGGGATCCGAGGCTGGTGCTGACCCAGGCGCTGATCACGGCGCGGTACGAGGCGGGCAACGACCAGGGCATCATCGAGCTGCTCGGTCAGGTTGACCAGGCGGCCTCAGGCATGCTCGACGAAGCGACCACGCGGATCGAGAGGCGGGCCTTGATCTGCCTCGGCCGGTTCGATGAAGCGGACACGACCGGCGCGGATGAATCGGACTGGCGGGCCGCGGCGGAGCGCAGCCAGCGGCTGGCGTTGGTGCAGTCGCCGCAGATCCTGGAAGAGATTGCGACGCGGTTCTCGGTTATCGAAGACGTGCCGAGCGGCGGGGATGACAATCCGGACACGACAGCGCCGCCGAGCGAAGGCGTCCCAGGGGACGGGATGATCGGCGAGATCCTGACGCTCGAGCCGAGCCGGGACACGTCCGGTTCTCCCGGGAAACTGGATTAATCCGGATGGTCGGGTTGGCGCGGTGCTGCGCTGTGTGACGCCGTTTGTGGCGTGTCCCGCGATGGTCCAGGTGCGTTTGTGGGTTGTGAATCGATCGTTTCAGGGAAAATGCCGGTTTTATTGGCATGTCTCGGAAAACAGATCGAAAAGTCGTCAATCACAAGCGTCTCATAAATAGCACATTCCGGTGTGCGAGAACCGGGACATGTCACTTGGAACGCGCTGAAATTGCCGAGATTAGGCTTGCAAAAGCGTGTGAAACAGGGCATAACACACTGTGGCGTTCCCGGCCTTGAGGCCTCGACGCCCAGCGTTTGTGTGCAGTCAGCGCGGATTTTTGAGGAATCGCGGTTCTCGATTACCGAGATATCGATACAGGTTTTTCATTCATCCAGATGCGTCGCTGCTCAGGAGTGTGGTCGTTTGTCATCGGGCGATCACGCCGGCATTCGGGAGCCTGGGGGCCCTCGGCGCCGGTCGCAGTCAGAGAGAGAGTGTCGTATTTTTTTCGAAGGAGTGTGTCGAACGATGGCTTGAACACGAAGCCGCAAACTGAGCGTCAAGGCTAACTCTTCTTATTGGGGAGTTTGGCGGTCAGAGTTGCAGCGGAATGTTTCGGTAATCCAACTCGACGAATTTTTCATCAATTCCTTATCCGCTCGTATGCGGGTAGGGCATTGTCTCGGGTGCGGGCAACCGCACAGAGTCTTACGGCGCGTCTTTGCCGGCGCGTCAGTATGCGAGGAGACCTTGCAATGAGAATTGGGATTCTTATTGGCGCTTGCGGCCTTGCGGTCGCAGCCGCCACCCAGGCAGACATCACGTCGACGACGACGGTGGCTGTCAACAACAATGTCGAGGACCGCTCGGTCGATGCTCTGCATCGCGCGATCGGCGCCCCCGGCTCCATGCAGCGTGACGAAGTCGTCCGCGATCTCAAGAAGCGCGTTGAGCGCGGTGAGATTTCACCCTTCAAGGTTCTGCTGAGCGACGCGCTCCCAGACTACAAGTTCGCGGGCGTTGGCGAGTTCGGCCCGAACCGCACCCTCGGCGGCGCGCTGAGCATCAACGCCAGCAGCCGCGGCGTCATGACGGCGTCGTTCGACGACGACTTCAGCACCTACCCCCAGGCTGACGATCCCATCTTTGGTCGCTTCGCGGTCAACATGCAGGATCAGACCAACCCCTCGGGCGAGCCCTGGGACTTCTCCCAGAGCTGGTACATCCCGTCGCTCTTCGTCGACGGCCAGATGGACCCCGACAAGGTCGGCGTTGCCGATCCCCTGCCTCGCTGGCAGGGCGCCGCGGTCATCGAGGATGACGGCGCTGGCACGCTCACCGCTGACATCAACGGTGACGGCGTGGTCGACACGTCTGACCTCGGTATCCTGGTTGGTTCGTTCGGCGCCATGGGCGTCAACGCCGCGGACATCAACGGCGACATGGTCGTCGACACGTCCGACCTCGGTATCCTGATCGGCCAGTTCCTGCAGACCAGCGGCCCCTTCTGCCTCTACACGGTTGACGTCGCCCAGACGACCGATCCCGACGGCTTCCCGCTGGACGGCGGCACCATCGCCGCTGGCCCTGTGGCCACCGACACCATCGCGATCCTCAACACCGGCGCGCTGTCCAACGATGTGGACGCCAACGCTGATGGCTGCCCCGATTGCGATTTCTTCAACATCTTGACGGACGGCGCTGTCGGTATGGAAGTCGTCTACGGTGACTGGACCCTTGATAACGCTGCCGCTGATGGCGCCGCCGCCGCTGCCGCGACCTTCAAGGGCACGCTGGATACGGTCGACTGCGTCGGCTGGGGTGATAACGCGGTGCTCGCCGACGCTCGTGGCGAGACCGACATCATCGAGAACCAGTGCTGCTTCCTTGGCGCCCGCACCACGTTCCCGCTCTTCGCCCCCACGGCGTCGAACACCCTGATCTCGGACGTGGACTGCTACTTCACCACGCTGGACACCTTCCAGTGGGTTGACACCACCTCGAGCGTCGAAGGCTTCACGGTCACGCGTACGTTCCTCGGTGGTTACGCCCCCTCGCTGACGGCGGACTTCCTGAAGTTCTCCACCGGCGGTGATGGCTTCCTCAACCACTTCGTGTTCCTCGGGAACCTTCCCGGTGTGTTCACGATCGGTCAGTTCTACGGCACCGCCCCGGATCCGCTCGTCGGAAACGCCGGTATCGAGATCAAGACCGGCGAGTGGTTCACCCTGTCCTACCGCCTGGACCCCTCCGAGGTGTCCATCTGGCTGAAGGACTCGGAGACCATGGCGCTGGCTGACCCCATGCCCGGTGACGACGGTTCCGGCACCCCGCTGGACGGCTCGGACGACATCGAGGATGGCTTCGCCAAGATCTTCCCGACCGGCCCCTTCGGCGCCTCTCCCGGTGTTGATGACGGTCAGGTCCCCGACATCCCCCAGGGTCCCCTGGCTGCGGTGTCGATGGACACGATGCGTTTCCTCTGGTCCGGCGACCCCACTGCGTTGGAAGTCCCCGGCTACGAGCCTCACAACATCTTCTACGACAACATCCACGTCGAGGGCACGCTGTTCCCCGTCCCGGATCTCCCCGCGTTCAAGCTGAAGTACGTGGATGACATCGAGACCTACTTCGCTGGCGGCAACCTCGCCCTCATGGGCGGCCGTTGGTTCGACGCGCAGTCGAGCCGTGCGATCATCGATGACTTCACCTCGGCTTCTGGCGACAACTCGATCTTCCAGGACAACCCGTTCGGTGACGGCATGTTCCGTAACGAGTTCGAGACGGACCTCCCGCTGGCGATCGCTACGGTCGACAACGACTGGACCGCCTCTGTGAAGGTTGCCTTCGCGAACACCACCGTGGTTCGTTCGATCCGCCTCGGCGACGATGTCGTCTCGCAGGATCCCACGACCGCGACGGTCGCTCGCCTGCTCTCCGGTGTCCAGAACGAGAACGGTATCGTGATCGTTGAGATGGACGGTTCCTCGCGCATCCACATGCGTGTCCCGAACCCCGGCTTCGATGAGCTCTCCGAGGCTTCGCCCGTTGATGTTGATCAGGTCACGGACCTCGGCGATTCGCCGAACCCGCGCTTCATCAACGTCCCGACGACGGCTCGCACCGAGGCGTCCGAGGTCAACAGCTTCATCGAGTTCTCGTTCGAAGTTGATTCCGATCAGAACCTCGTCGTCCGCAAGGCCGGCGTTGTGGTCGCCCCGCAGAACGATGCGGGCCAGGCGATCGCGGTTGGTTACGAGGACCCGATGAACCCCGGCACGCTCGCCAACGGTGGCGGCTGGGTCTCGACCTCCGTCGCGGTGGACGAGATGTCCTTCGAGTCCGGCAACCAGATCGGTGGCGCCTTCGTTGCGCTCAACGTTGATGATGTCTGCCTCGACGGCTTCGGTCCGGTGATTGCTGCCGGCCCCGCCTTCGAGCTTCCCTACACCGACGACTTCGAAGAGTACCCCAACAACACGCCCATCGCGGGCCAGGGCGACACGCCCTTCGTTGATGGTGCTTCGATCGTCGACACCAACCTCTGCATCGAGCAGGGCCTCCAGGCCCTCGACGAGTCGGCCAGCGATCTGGACGACTGGTGCGAGTACATGATCAAGTCCGACGCGATTGGCGGCATCAACCCCGTCAACGATTGGGGCCTCAGCGACGGCGACCTCATCTGGGTCCGCCAGGCTGACCTCGGCGGCGCCGTGGATTGCAAGGAGCTGTACTGCTTCACCAACCCCAACCGCCCGGACGAGTTCTTCCCGAACGTTGGCCTCTTTGATCCGGCTGAGATGCCGACCAAGGAAGCCGTTGGCGCCCGCGTTGAGTTTGTTGCTCTCCGTGCCGGCTTCAACCCGCCCGACACCGTCGGTGTCGTCGATACGTTCGATTGGAACACCTACGATCCCACCAACCTCTTCGGCAAGTACGTCGTGAACTCGATTGACGATGCCGATGATGAGCTGGGCGGCCAGCAGGACATCGCGACCGCGAGCCTTGCTTCCAACCAGGATTACTACGATGTCCTGCGCGGCAAGAGCGCCATCGGCAGCACCATCCCTGTTGATCAGCTGTTCGCCACCGATGACGAGACCGGCCTCACCACGAGCCCCGGTGTCATCGATGTTGAGAACCTGTTCAAGATCGTCGATCCCTGCGAGGTCGAGATCCTGACCGGTACGTGGACCTACGTTGGCGACGGCGCCGGTGTCGATGACGCCCAGCCGCTCGCTGCTTCGGACGTCCCGCACTTCAACTTCGTCTTTGACGGCTTCCCGCGCTACACCGGTGGCGGCATCAACGTTGTTGATTCCCCCGCTGGCGTTGGTTTCGGTCAGGTCCTCAAGGCCATCAACCTCTCTGGTGTGACCGATGAGGGCGGCTCGCTCTTCATCGATCTGCGTTCCACCTTCCCGCCGGCCTTCGGCATCGTTGGCACTGATTGTGTCTTCGAGGTCGACTGCTACGTCACGGACAACAAGTCCCGCTACACCATCCAGCTCGACGGTCCCAACGGCGCCATCACCGACATCGGTCTCGGTGGCCCCGACAAGGATCTCGAGAACTCGCCTGGTGAGCTGGAAGTTCCCGCGACGAACTTCTCCCTCGAGGAGAACAACCCCAGCGCTGGTGGTCCCTTCGGTATGGGTCCCGACACCTGGTTCTACGACACCGGTGTTGCGATTCCGCTGAACGCCTGGTTCCGCCTCCGTGCGACCGTGACTTCGACCGGTAGCTACACCATCGCGATGGACGCCTCGGGCGTCGCCGGCGGTGATGGCACCTTCGAGACCGCGATCGACACCGGCAGCGGTGACGAGGTCAACGGCGCGTCCGGCCAGGCCGGCGTCCCGCTGACTGTTGGCGCCAACTCCATCAGTGGCTTTGACACCAACGCTGGTTTCGACCAGGGCGGCACCGGCACCTTCCTGCGTGATCCGATCACGATCCAGGAAGATGCGACGCTCCCCGGTGGCAACACGTTCCCGGATGACTTCTGCTTCTACCTCGTCGATGACATCGATGGCATCGTGCTCGGCAACCCGCCGGCGCCTTGCAACGGTATCTTCGGCCTCAACTCGGTCCTCGGTGTCCTGCGTAACGCGGGTCTCCCGAACTGGCCGGACGGCGGCAACGTCGATATCTGCCCCGAGTCTCAGGGCTTCATCTGGAACGAGATCGCTATGGCCGGCACACCCTGCACGGGTGAGTGGACCTGGATTGATCCGGACGACGAGGGCACGCTCTCTGACTTCCCGGACATGACCAGCGATGTCGCCTCCTGGGCTACCTACGACACCATCCCGGCCTTCTCGAGCCCGGGTGAGCCGTCGACGTGGTACTTCGACAACATCAGCCTCTCGGGCTCGGACACCGAGTAAGAGCAGACTGATCTACATCTTCTACGATTAACTTCGATATCCAGGCGCCGCCGAGGGAAACCTCGGCGGCGTTTTTTATTCTCCGGGAATCTTCGTTGACGACCGGAACCGGGCCTGTGATTCTGGCGAAGCATGCTCTGGACGATCCCGCTCGATCGTCGTTCGCTGTTCCGGGGACCTCACGACGCGGCCCCTGGAGCTCAGACATCCGAGGGTTCCCCATGTCGAACAGCCGCTGTCGTTGCTCCCGCGCGATCCTGCCAGCAACTGTCGCTTCCTTCGTTGCATTGGCGATTCCTGCGACTGCGGATCAGGCCATCACCCCGATCGGGCCGGTGACGCCAGGCGAAGGGCTCCGTGCCGCTCTTCTTGATCTCACGATCGATGAGCAGCCCAGGGAGCCGTACACCGGGAAACTCTTGCTCCCCAGCGCCTCGAGAGGGGGCCCTGCGGTCTACTTCGATGACTTTTCCGAGTACCCCCGTTCATCCGACCCGATCTTTGATCGGTTCCAGGTGAACATGCAGGATCAATACAACGCGCAGGGCGGCTCCTGGTCGTTCTCGCAATCCTGGTACATCCCGACGCTCTGCGTTGAAGGGCAACTCGACGACAGCGACCCGCCCAAGCCGGACCTGCTCCCAAGATGGCAGGGCGCGGATCTCGCGGAGAATCCAGACCTCGGCGCGCTGGCCGCGGACATCAACGGGGATGGCGCCGTGGATACCGCCGACCTTGGTGTGCTGGTTGGTTCATTCGGCGCCATGGGATCGCCTGGGTTCCACGCCGCGGATATCAACAACGACGGCGCGGTGGACACCGCTGACCTGGGCGCGCTCATCGCAGCGTTCGGGGACACCGCAGGGCCGTTCTGCGTGTATCTCATTGATGAAGCCCACGGCACAGACACGGACGGTATCCCCCTCGATCCCGGCACGATCGCGGCCGGACCGATGCTCTCGGAAGTGATCGCTGTACAGAATCATGGGAGTTACTCGAATGATGTCGATGCCGATGGCTGCCCGGACTGCGGCTTCTTCCGCATCGATCCGGTCGGTGGCGCTGCGGGCGAGCTGGTCTACGGCACGTGGTCGCTGGTTGACGCGGAGCAGGAAGCGATCGCCGACGCGATCGGCGCTACGGTGCTCAGCGATGACTGCGCCGGCTGGGGCGACGAGGCGTGCCTGTGCGATTCGCGGGGCGAGACCGACATCATCGAGAACCAGTGTTGCTTCCTCGGAGCGCGGTTCTACACGCCACCGTTCCATCCGACCGAGACCACCCCGCTCATTGTTGACTTCGACATCTTCCTGACCGATCTCACGACGTTCCAGATGGTCGAGTTCTACTCCGCGATCCAGGGGATCACGACCGGCCGCATCTTCATGGGCGGCTATGTGGCGTCGATCCAGCCGAACTGGCTGTACTTTGCGAACCCCAGCGGCTTCCTGGAGCACTTCGTGATCCTGGGCAATCGCGCCGACAACCCGGAGGTTGGCGAGTTCTTCGGGACGCGCCCCAACGCCCTGACCGGCGCTACAGGCATCAAGATCAAGACCGGCGAATGGTTCACCGTCCGGCTGGTCATCAAGCCGGACGAGATGCAGTACTGGGTCTCCGATAGCGAAACACGAGCGCTCGCCGACCCGATGCCTGGCGACAACGGCGATTCGACACCCTTCGATGGTTCGGATGACATCGAGGACGGCTTCGCAAAGATCTTCCCGATCGGCCCCTTCGGCTCGCCCACCGGCTCAACGACTGGCGAGCCTCCCGCGGTCCCATCGCCGGTCCTGGCCGCGGTGATGGTGGACGGCGTGCGGTTCCTCTGGTCAGGCGATCCGTCGAACGCTCAACTCCCTGGCTTCAAGCCCAGCAATGTCTGCTACGACAACATTGTCATCTCAGGCGAGCTGCACGAGTTCTCCGATCTTCCATCGTTCAAGCTCAACTACCTCGACGACGTGGAGTCTTACACAGCAGGCGCGCCGGTCTCCGTGCAGGGCAGCAAGTGGACCGACCTGATCCCGTTCCAGGCGGTGGTCGATGATGGGCTGGCCAACTCCGGCTCGCAATCGATCCGCCACAGCGTCGTCAACAACACCGGTTTCCTCCGCGAGGAGCTCCGCACGCAGCTCCCACGAGCATCCGCGAACTCCGCGACGTGGACCGCCGGTGTCAGCATCGCGCTCTCAGGCGTGAGCGCCGTGCGGACGATCGCGCTGCTCGACAATGTCTTCCCGAGCGATGAGTCGTTCGACGACTCGGTTGCGCGGCTCCTTACCGGTGTCGAGAACGAGAACGGCCTGGTCGTCGTTGACGGCATGGGGCGCTCGACGATCCACTTGCGCGTCCCCAACCCAGGCTACAACGCTGCGATCGAGCCGGATAATTCGGCGCAGCCCGACGCGGCGCCCGACGTGCCGCCGGTGAACTCGCGTTACCTCAACGTCCCGACCGACGCGCTCTGGGATGACGCCGGCGTCTTTCACCGATTCACGTTCGAGGTGGACGCGGCGCAGCAGCTGGTGGTCCGCAGGGATGGCGTGCTCGTCAGCCCCGACCCTGTGCTGGCGCCCCTCGCTGGCTACGCCGAGCCTGGCTGGACCGCCGGATCGATCATGGTCGATGAGCTGCGCTTCGAGTGCGGCAACCAGCTCGGCGCCTTCGACGCATCGATCTGGATCGACGATGTCACGCTGGAAGGGTTCGAGCACGAGTTTGCTGCTGGCCCTGCGTACGAACTGCCATACCTGGATGGGTTCGAGGGCTACCCGCTCAACGCGCCGATCGATGGGCAGGGCGAGACGCCGCACATCGATAACCAATCATTCCAGGAGTTCGATCTCTGCATCGAGCAGGGGGCGCAGGCGCTGAACGCAGCGCCCAGCGACCCCGGCGACTGGTGCGAGTACCGGATCAGCACCGACTCGGTCGGTGGGATCGATTCGCCCAACGATTGGGGGTTGTCCGATGGCGATTCGATCTACATCAGGCAGGCGGATTGCAACGGCCCGGTCGCGTGCAAGCAACTGCAGCTGTTCACGAACCCGAATCGGCCTGGTGATTTCATCCCGAACGCAGGCCTCTTCGATGATCCGGTTGCTGGCGTGAAGGCGCCAAGCGGCGTCCGCATCGGGTTCGTCGCGCAGCACACAGCCTTCAATCCTCCCGATCAGCCGGGGGTCTGCGATACGTTCGAATGGGACACCTACGACCCTGGGAACGTGTTCTGCAGGTACACCGTGAACTCGATCGACGATGCGGATGAGGAGACGCCCGGACAGCAGGATTACGCGGCGGCCAGCATCCCCGAGAACATCTTCTACTACGCCAGCATCGGCGGGAAGATCGCTGTCGGCGATACGATCGCGGTTGATCAGGTCTTCGATGTGGACCCAATGACCGGGCTCTCGCCTTGCCCTGGGTTCGAGGGCGTCATGGCCGAGTTCAAGATCGTCGATCCCTGCGGCGTGACGATCAGCAGCGGCATGTGGACACTCATCAGCGAGGATGCGGCGCCGCTGGATTGCATGGATGTGCCGCACTTTGGGTTGGTGTATTCGGATTTCCCGCGGTACATCGAAGCGAACCGCAGGGTGGCTGTCCTCGACGACCCGACCGGGAGCGGGCGAGGCCTCGTG
>CAYGNN010000002.1:0-17902 GCA_964351165.1 uncultured Phycisphaeraceae bacterium | reverse complement strand
AACGAGAGCAGGTTCTCTGAACAAGGCGGATCGCTCTTCGCCAGCGTCCGATCGTCCTTCCCCACGGCGTACGCCACCGCGTCGGCGGACAGCGTCCTCGAGTTCGATTGTTACGTCGTCAATCACAAGACGCGGTACTCGATCGTCCTCGATGGCCCGCTCGGCGTCATCACGCAGATCCAGCTCGGCGGTCCGGATCTCGACACCGAGAACTCGCCTGGGGAGGTCGCCATCCCGGCGACGAACTTTGCGCTGCTCGAGAACAACGCCGATGCCGGCGGCCCCTTCGGGATGGGCCCCGACACCTGGTTCTGGGATACCGGGACCGCGGTCCCGCTCAACGCGTGGTTCCGCCTGCGCGCGACGGTGACCGATGGCGGCAACTACACGATCGCCATGGACCAGTCCGGAATTCCCGGCGGTGACGGCGTGTACGAGACCTCGATCAGCACCGCCAGCGAGGGCAGCGCGAACGCAGGGTTCCCCCTCGACCTGGGCGCTGACGCGATCGATGGGTTCAACACCAACATCGGGTTCGACTTCGGCGGCAACGGCGATTTCATCCGAGACCCCATCGAGATCACCGAAATCAGCCCCTTCTTCCCCGGTGATTACGACTTCCCGGATGACTTCTGCTTCTACAACGTTTATGACATCGATGGCATCGTGCTGGGCAGCCCACCGGCGCCCTGCGACAGTGCGTTCGGACTCAACTCCATCATCGGTGTCGAACGGAACGCGGCGCTGCCCAACTGGCCCAACGGCGGTGTGCCGGAGAACTGCCCGGATTCGATGCGGTTCATCTGGAACGACCAACCGATGAGCGGGCAGTGCGCCGGCGAGTGGGTCTGGCTCGACCCCGATGACCCCACCGGGTTCGAATCGCCAGCCAGCACTGCCGACGTCGACTCGTGGGCCACGTACACCAACATCCCGCCGTACGCCGATCCTGGCCCGGCATCGCAGTGGTACGTAGACAACATCCTGCTCGATGGATCGCCGATCGAGTAATCAGAGTCACCAGAGGATTGCCATGAACCGCAACACGATGAAGATGAACGTGCTCCCGCTCGGCGCTGCTGCCGCAACGATCGTCGCCGGCGCTGCCACCGCGCAGCCCACTGTCGATGGCGCAGCCGAGCTGCGCGCGCGCTACGGCGCTCCTGGCTCTGTGTACCGGGAGCAGGTCGTCTCGGACCTGCGCGAGCGGATCGAGCGTGGAGAGATCTCGCCGTTCACTGTGCTGCTCACCGAGGCGCTGCCGAAGTACGACATCGTCGAGTTCGGAGGGCCTGATGCGCAGGGCGGTTTCGGGAATAAGGTGCAGACCGTGGGCGGCAGCCGAGGCGGGCCCTTCACGACGTTCGATGATGACTTTTCGAGCTATCCGCGATCGACCGATCCCATCTTTGATCGGTTCCAGGTGAACATGCAGGGGCTGATCAACCCGATCCTCGGCGAGTGGGACTTCTCGCAGCCGTGGTACATCCCGTCGCTCTTCGTCGATGGGCAGATCGACGCCGATGACCCGATGAAGACCGATCCGCTCCCGCGTTGGCAGGGCGCGACGCTGACCGAGGACGCCGAGCTGGGCATCCTCGCGGCGGACCTGAACGGTGACGGCGCTGTGGATACCGCGGACCTGGGGCAGCTGATCAGCAACTTCGGCATGACCGGTGCGCCGGGATTCAACCCAGCGGACATCAACGGCGATGGCGCTGTGGATACCGCGGACCTTGGCCTCCTGATCTCGGAGTTCGGTCAGACCGCCGGCGAGTACTGCCTGTACACGGTCACGCTGGCGCGCACCGTCGATCCGGATGGTGATTCAATCGATCCCACAACGTCATTGAACGGACCGATGCCCGGCCAGGGCATCGTGATCCCCAACGGGGCTTACAGCAACGATGCGGACACCGATGGCTGCCCCGACTGCGATTCGTTCCGGATCCTGACCGACGGCGCGGTCAACGGCGAGCTGGTCTACGGCGATTGGACGCTCTCGGACCCCATGCAGGCCGGCCCGGCGCCGAGCCACTTCAGGGCGATCGTCGATGCCGAGAACTGCTCCGGCTGGGGCAACGAGGCGGTCATGGCCGTGGCGCGCGAAGATCATGGGACGATCGAAGAGGCCTGCTGCTTCAATGGGGCACGCACACGGACGCCGCTCTTCAATCCATCAGCAGGCACGGCGCTCATCATGGAGTGCGATTTTTACCTGACTTCGATCGATACGTTGCTGTGGTTCGATACCACTTCGAGCGTCGAAGGCTTCACGGTCACGCGGACGTTCATGGGCGGCTATGCGCCCGCGTTGACAGCGGATTTTCTGAAGTATTCCACCGGGGGCGATGGGTACATCAACCACTTCGTATTTCTTGGGCAGTTGCCCGGTTTCAATCTTGGTCAATTTTATGGCACTGTTCCGGATCCGCTCGTCGGCAACCAGGGCATCGAGATCAAAACCAACGAGTGGTTCACGCTGTCGTTCCGGCTGAGGTACAACGAAGTCTCGATCTGGCTGAAAGACTCGGAGACGCTCGCGCTCGTCGATCCGATGCCGGGTGATGATGGCTCGGGGACTGTCTTTGATGGCTCGGACGATATCGAAGACGGCTTCGCGAAGATCTTCCCGACCGGACCGTTCGGACCAGCTCCCGGTGTTGACGATGGGCAGGTCCCCGATATCCCGCAACCGCCTCTTGCGGCAGTCTCGATGGACACGTTCCGCTTCCTGTGGTCCGGCGATCCGAGCCAGGCGCAGGTCCCCGGCTGGGCGCCGAGCAACATGTTCATGGACAACCTGCGCGTCGAGGGGTTCCTCTTCCCGACCCCGGACCTCCCCAAGTTCGCGCTGAATTATCTCGACGACATCGAAACATACTTTGCCGGCAGCAATCTCGAACTGGCGGGAGGCCGCTGGTTCGATGCGGATTCCAGCGGTGCGATCATCGATGACTTCACCTCGGCGTCCGGTGATCAGTCCATTTACCAGGACAACCCGTTCAGCGATGATTTCTACCGCAACGAGTTCGAGACGCCGCTGCCGATCGCTGCGGCGCAAGGCACGACATGGACCGCCGGCGTCAAGATCGCGATGGCCAACACGACGGTGGCCCGAGGGATCCGCCTCCGCGATGATTCGTTCGCTTCCGATCCGTTCAACAATTCCGTGGCGCTGCTGCTGACCGGCGTGGAGAACGAGAACGGGCTCATCGAGGTCGAAGGCGACGGCTCGTCGCGCGTCCACCTGCGCGTCGCGAACCCTCACTTCGACCCGTCGATCGAGCCCTACACGCAGGTGTCGATCGACGACGAGCCGCCCGCAACGCCGCTCAACACACCGTTCATCAACGTCCCGACGAACGTCCGCAACGAAGCGTCGGAGCTCAACTCGTTCATCCACTACGAGTTCGAGGTCAACGCCAGCGGCGATCTGATCGTCCGCAAGGAGGGATCGCTCGTGCTGCCTGATGGCGCCAACGCGATCGCAGCAGGCTATCACAACGGCAGCGGCGGCCTCTACAAGAACGGCTGGGACGCCGGGTCAACCATGATCACCCGGATGTCCTTCGAATCAGGCAACCAGGCCGGCGGCGCCTTCGTCGCGCTCAATGTCGATGATGTCACGCTCGATGGCATCGAGCCCATCATCGCACAGGGTCCCGCGCTCGCGCTGCCCTACAGCGATGGGTTCGAGGACTACCCGGCTGGCGCGCCGATCAGCGGGCAGGGTGAGACCGGCCTCATCGACGACTCTGGCCTCCTCGATTCCAACCTCTGCATCGAGCAGGGCGCCCAGGCGCTCAGCCGCACCGACAGCGCCAGCGGCGACTGGTGCGAGTACACGATCAAGAGCGACGCGATCGGGGGCATCGGCTCGCCCAACGACTGGGGGCTCGCCGATGGGGATTCGATCTTCGTCCAGCAGGCGGACTGCGATGGGCCGGTCGCGTGCAAGCAGCTCCTCTGCTTCACCAACGCGAACCGACCGGACGAGTTCATCCCCAACGCAGGGCTCTTCGATCCGCTGGAGGCGTTGGCGCCTGAGGGTGTCAGGCTGGAGTTCGTCACGCTGCACTCGGGCGTTGACCCGCTGCTCGACACCCTGACGACCAACCCCGACGCGACATTCGCGTGGGACACCTACACACCGGGCAACCTCTTCGGCAGGTACGAAGTCCTCTCGTTCGATGACGCAGAGCCGAATACGGAAGGCGATCAGAAGGTCGCCTTCGCCGGCTCCGCGATGAATCAGCCCTACTACGACAGCATCGGCGCCAAGCTCACCATCGGCGACACGATCGCGGTCGATCAGTTCTACGAAACCGATGCCGAGACCGGGTTCACACCCAGCCCAGGCGTGCTGGGCAGCGATGGCCAGTTCAAGATCATCGACCCTTGCGGCGAAGTCATCCTGAGCGGAGAGTGGGCGTACCTTGGCGACGGCGCTGACAATGACACCGCGATCCCGCTCGATTGCGCGGACGTCCCGCACTTCAATTTCGCGTACCCGCCGCAGGCGCGGTACACCGGCGAGATCGACGGCCGCGTTGGAGTGATCGGCGATCCCACAGGCAGCGGCCGAGGCAACGTGCTCCGCTCGATCAACAACAGAGGGCTCGAGCTGGCCGGTGGGTACGCCGAGGCGCTGCGTTCGCACGATCTGATTTCGTACGCAACCGCTGGCGATCCAGCGGTCTTCGAGGTCGATTGCTACGTCACCGACAACAACTCGAGGCAGGCGCTCGTGCTCGGCGGTCCCAATGGGGAGATCACCCGCATCCAGATGGGCGGCCCGGACCTCGATCCGGAGAACTCGCCGGGCGAGGTCGCTGTGCCTGCCACCAACTTCGCGCTGCTGGAGAACAACCCCAGCGTCGGCGGTCCCTTCGGCATGGGCCCCGAACATTGGTACTGGGACACCGGCGTCGCGGTCCCGCTCAACGCGTGGTTCAGGCTCCGCGCCACGGTCCAGGATGATGGCTCGTACACCATCGCGATGGACCAGTCGGGCGTCCCCGGTGGTGATGGTGTCTTCGAGACGATGATCCAGACCGCGACCGAAGGCAGCGCCGAATCGGGGCAACCCATCGACGATGGCGCCAACGCGATCGGTGGGCTCGCCATCGACACCGGCTTCGACTTCGGAGGCGATGGCGCCTTCCACCGCGGCCCGATCGAGGTGACGCAGGATGAAACCACGCTCCCTGGCGCCTTCAACTTCCCCGACGATTTCTGTTTCTACCTGATCGACGACGTGGACGGGATCGTGCTGGGTCAGCCCCCCGCGCCCTGTAACGGCGTCTTCGAGATCGGCGATCTGATTGGCGCGCTGCGCAACGCGGCTCTGCCCGGGTGGCCCAATGGCGGCGCTGTTGAAGTTTGCCCGGAATCGGCGCGCTTCATCTGGAACGATGCGGCGCTGACCGGTCAGTGCACCGGCGCGTGGACCTGGGTCGATGAAGAAGACATGCTGACATTCTCAGAGTTCCCGTCGTCCATCATTGAGGTTGACACCTGGGCGCAGTACACCACGATCCCGGCCTACGCACAGCCTGCGCCAGCGTCGCGGTGGTACTTCGACAACGTCACGCTCGATGGTTCGCCCACCGAGTGATCGGTTTCAGGAAGCTGCGGTGAATAAAGGGGTTGCGATCAGCCCTTGATGCGGCCGACGCCCGTGTCGGCGCGGACTTCGACGCCCTTGAGCTTCGACTGCAGCGCCTCGCGGTTGGGCGCGAACTCCATCGCGGTCGAGAGCGTGACCATCTCCTTCTCGACAAGCTCGGCAAGGCTGTGCGTGAAGCTGCGCATGCCGTCGGCCATCGAGTTGTTGACGATCGCAGGGAGGTCCTCGTCCTCGCCATCGCGGATCTTCTCGCGCACCACCGCGTTGTTGAGCAGGACTTCGGTCGCCGGGACGACGCCGACACCCTTCGTCGCGTCCTTGTTCGCAGGCATCAGCCGCTGCGCGCACACGGCGCGGAGCGAGCCGGAGAGCGCCGAGCGCACAAACGCGTGCTCGCTCTGCGGGAAGAACTCGATGATGCGGCTGAACGCCTGCATCGTGTCCGCGGTGTGGAGCGAGCCGAAGACGAGGTGGCCGGTCTCCGCCGCCTGGATCGCAGCGAGCACCGTGTCGTGGTCACGCAGCTCGCCGATGAAGATTACGTCGGGGTCCTGCCGCACGACGAACTTGAGCGCATCGCGGTAGGAGCCGACATCGAGGCCAACCTCGCGCTGGCTGATGATCGACTTCCGAGGGTGGAAGTGGTACTCGACCGGGTCCTCGATCGTCACGATGTTGCACGCGCGCGTCTCGTTGACGCGCTCGAGCATGCACGCGAGCGTCGTGGACTTGCCAGAACCGGTCACACCCACGACGAGCACCAGCCCCTCGTGCGTCTCCTCTGCGAGCTTCGCGTACACCGGAGGCAGGTGCAGCGATTCGAATGTCGGGATCTCGGGCTTGATGCGCCGGATCGCGCCGTGCATGCCGCCCTCGGCGCGGAAGATGTTGCACCGGAACCGGTCCACGCCCTCGCCACGGACAGCCGGCTGCATCTCTCCATCGCCCTTCGATTCCTCAGGGGCAGCGCCGGAGGCGGCGCGCTCGTACGCCTTCGTGTCGAGGAAGGACGAGAAATCGAGGTCGCCCGTCTTGTCGTAGCGCTCGCGGAGCCCCTTGGGGATGATCTCGCTGATCAGGCGGTCGGTGTCCTCGGACGTCAGCGGCGGCAGGTCGAGCATCTTGAGCTCGCCGTTGATCCGGAAGATCGGGGGCATCCCGACCTTCAGGTGCAGATCCGACGCGTCGTATTGCGACATGTTGAAGAGCAACTGCCTGATCATGAGTTGGGCCATACCCGGGACGCCCCTTTCGAGTTCCCGCGCCGGCAGCCGAAATGCCACGGCAGGGGTGCGTTTACCCTACCAGAGGGCCGCGCGCAAGTCACGAACCGCGTGCGGCGCACGCGTTCAGGGCGATTCAGAGAGTGTTTCCGGGGTCTTCAGGCAGCCTCTCGCGCGGCCAGGATTACGCCTGATCGAGCAGCTCGATCGCCTTCAGCTTCTCGCCAGCGAGCAGCGCCAGGCTGGCGCCGCCACCGGTCGAGACGTGCGTGACCTGCTCGGTGATCTCGAACTTCTTCGCGGCGCTGGCGGTGTCGCCGCCCCCGATGAGGGACTTGGCGCCAGCGGCGGTCGCCTCGGCGATCGCCTGCGAGACCTGCTGCGTCCCGACAGAGAAGGGCAGCCACTCGCTCACGCCGACCGGGCCGTTCCACGCGATGGTCTTCGCCTTGGCGATGATCTGCGTGTACTGCGTCTGCGTCTCAGGGCCGATGTCCAGGCCCATGAAGCCGTCCTTGATGTTGTCCTCGAAGACTTCGATGTCGCCCGAGCTCTTGGCGAACTCCGTCGAGCAGACGTGGTCGATCGGCAGGTGCAGGTCGCAGTCGGAAGCGGCCGCGGCTTCGAGGATGCGCTTGGCGTCCTTGAGGCGGTCGTTCTCGACGCGGCTCTTGCCGGTCTTCTTGCCCAGCGCCGCGGTAAAGGTGTACGCCATCGCACCGCCGATGAGGATCGCGCTCGTCTTGGGAATCAGATACTCGATCGCTGCGATCTTGTCCGCGACCTTCGCGCCGCCCAGGATCGCAACGAAGGGCTGCGTCGGGTTCCCAAGGATCGCGTCGAACTGCTCCAGCTCGCGCTTGACGAGGAGGCCGGCGACGCGGGGCTTGCCGCTCATCGCTTCCGGGACAGCGACCATCGAGGCGTCGTCACGGTGCGACGTGCCGAACGCGTCGTTGCAGTAGATGTCGCCCAGCGCCGCGAGCTTGCCAGCGAAGCCGCTGTCGCCGGCGCGCTCGCCGGCGTGGAAACGCAGGTTCTCCAGCAGCATCGCGCGCCCATTCTCGAGCGCATCGAGCGAGACATCGATCGATTGCGAGCAATCGCCTGCGGAGGGGAAGGCGACCTCGGAGCCGATCAGCTCACCCAGCCGCTTGGCGACAGGCGCCAGCGAGAGCGAGGAATCGAACTTGCCGGCCTCCGGGCGGCCCATGTGCGACATGATGACCAGCTTGCCGCCGCGGTCGAGGACCGACTTGATCGTGGGGAGCGTCTCGACGATCCGCTTGTCGTCCTTGATCGCGCCGTTCTCGACCGGGACATTGAAGTCCGCACGGAGCAGCACAACCTTGCCGGCGACATCCACCTGATCGATCGTCTTCTTCACAACTGGGCTCCCGACTGCTGGATTCGATAGGAAATAGATCTGTTGAAACGGCCCGCAGCGACGTGCCGGAGCACCGCGCGAGCGGGGGAGCCATGGTACGCACACACCGACAGCCGGGCACGCGTACAGTGCCTTCTGTGGCCCCGAAAACACCCTCCAACCAGATCATCCCGGTCATCATCGGTCCAACCGCCGGCGGAAAGACCGCGCTCTCGGTCGAGCTCGCCCACCGCTTCGCCCAGCGAGACGGCGTCCCAGGCGAGGTGATCTCCGCCGATTCGATCCAGATCTACCGCCGCCTCGATATCGGCTCTGCCAAACCCACCGACGAAGAACGCCGCGGCATCGCCCACCATCTGCTGGACATGATCGAGCCGACCGAGGCGTACAGCGTCGATCGCTGGCTCCGCGAGGCGAACGACGCGGTCGAGGCGATCCGAAGCAGAGGGGCGACACCCATCGTGGTGGGGGGGACGCACCTGTACGTCAAGGCCTTCCTGGAAGGGCTCTTCGAGGGCCCGCCGCCGGATCAGGCCCTCCGCGATGAACTCGCCTCGTGGTCGCTGGAGCAGCGCCGAGCGGAGCTCGAGCGCGTCGATCCCGCCGCGGCCCAGCGGATCCACCCCAACGACCAGCGGCGGACGATCCGAGCGTTGGAGGTCCACCGCCAGACCGGCATCCCCCTGAGCGAGCACCAATCGCAATGGGACGCCGGGAAGGGGCGGACCGACGCGATGCCGGTCCCGCTGCTGTGGCCGACTGAGCAGATCAACAGCAGGATCAACGCCCGCGTGAAGCTGATGGTCGAGCAGGGGCTGGTGGAGGAGGCCAGGTCGCTGTGGGAATCCGGCGACCTGGATTCGCAGGCCGGCGAAGCGCTGGGGTACAAGCAGCTCGCCGCCCACTTCCGAGGCGAGCTGACGCTGGAGCAGGCGATCGAGCGGATCAAGATCGAGACCCGCCGCTTCGCCAAGAACCAGCGCACCTGGCTCCGCAGGCTCGTCGGGTTTGCGACCGCCGATGATCGCGCAAGTGATTCGCAGACAAGGGGTTCCGGCGATCCGAAGCAGCCTGCGGCCTGCCCACTCGACGCCTCGACGCTCGACCAGGAGCGGTGGCCAGACGCCGTGATGGACGCCTGCTCGCCGTGACCTGAGCGAGGGGTCATGCATCGTGAATCCCGGCGCCCGGTTGGAGGGGCAACACGCCGAACGCCGAGGGATGATTGCGCTTCCCGGGGGCGTTCGGCTTGACTTGCCGCCCGGATTGGGCCTATTCACTCCCCTGCACCCTGTTGCCGGGGCGCCTTCATTAAGGATGGGAACACCCAGCCGACCGACCTGTCAGTTGCAGCACGATCAGCCCATGGCGAAGAAAAAGACAAACACAACCCGATCAAAGGCCACCGGCGCCCGGAAGAAGGCGTCCAAGGCCACGGCGAAGAAGTCCACCCGGAAAAAGGCCGCCAGCCGGTCCGCGGGCGCCTCCGCCGAGGGCAAGCAGCTCGTCATCGTCGAATCCCCGGCCAAAGCCAAGACGATCAATAAGTACCTGGGCTCCGGCTTCATCGTGAAGGCCTCCGTTGGTCACGTCCGCGACCTCCCTGCCAAAGCCCCCAAGGCGAAGAAGGGCGAGAAGAAGCAGCCGGTCCCAGGCGTCAACCTCGAGCGCGACTTCGAGCCCTCCTACGAGGTGCTCCCCCGCAGCCAGAAAGTTGTCAACGAGCTCAAGCGCGACGCGAAGAAGGCCTCCGACGTCTGGTTCGCGACCGATCTCGATCGGGAAGGGGAGGCGATCGCGTGGCACCTGGCGACCGAGCTTGGGATCGATCCGGTCGCCGCCAAGCGCGTGGTCTTCAACGCGATCACCAAGGACGAGATCCAGCACGCCTTCGACAACCCGCACTCCATCGACATCGGGAAGGTCAACGCGCAGCAGGCGCGCCGCATCCTCGATCGCATCGTCGGTTACCAGGTCTCGCCGCTGCTGTGGAAGAAGGTCGCCAGAGGCCTCAGCGCCGGCCGCGTGCAGTCGGTCGCCGTGCGGCTGGTCGTCGAGCGCGAGCGTGAGATCCGCGCCTTCATCCCCGATGAGAACTGGCGCTTCATCGGCCGCTTCACAGGCGACACCGCCAAGGCGACGAAGTTCCAGAAGGACTTCGCGGAATTCGCAATCACCAAGGACGCCAAGGGCAACCTCCCGACGCTCAAGGCGGAGAACGCCTGGCTCGCGAAGCTTGGCGCTGTCCGCGCCGAGCTCGTCGAGGTCGGCGGCGAGAAGTTCGACATCTCCGCCCCAGGCAGCGCCGATGGGAAGCCGATTGATCTGACCGAACGCGTCGCAGAAGTCGCCAGGCTCGTCGGCATGACCGATCTCGACATCAACTCGGTCAAGAACCCTGACGGGAAGGGGCCTGCGAAGTTCAACCGCACCGTAACCGGCGCGGTCAACACCGAGACGCCTTACAAACTCCGCTCGCTCGAAACGAAGCGCACGCGCAGCAGGCCATCGCCCCCGTTCATTACTTCGACGCTGCAGCAGGCCGCGTCGTCGAGGCTCGGCTTCGGCGCCCAGCGAACCATGCGTGCCGCGCAGGGGCTGTACGAGGGCATCAACGTCCCCGGCGAGGGCGCTGTCGGTCTGATCACCTACATGCGTACCGATTCGACGCACCTGTCGAACGACGCGATCGACATGGGCCGCGCGCACATCAAGCAGACCTGGGGCGACAAGTACCTGCCGGCCAAGCCCAACTTCTACAAGTCCTCGAACAAGGCGGCGCAGGAGGCGCACGAAGCGATCCGCCCGACCGATCCGCGCCGCACCCCCGACAGCCTGAAGAACTCCCTCACCGCCGATCAGTACAAGCTGTACCAGCTCATCTGGGCGCGCTTCCTCGCGTGCCAGATGACACCCGCCGAGTGGGACTCGACCACCGCGCTCATCGAGGGCGGGACCGATCCCAAGACGCCGGTCGTCTTCAAGACGTCCGGGCGCATCCTCGTGTTCGATGGCTTCTACCGCGTGATGGGCGTGCCGCTCTCGTCGGACGAGCAGACGCTCCCGGAGATGAGCGAGGCGCAGCCCTTCGCCTGCTTCAGCGCACAGCCCG
Organism: uncultured Phycisphaeraceae bacterium; assembly: GCA_964351165.1. Lineage (GTDB taxonomy): Bacteria > Planctomycetota > Phycisphaerae > Phycisphaerales > UBA1924 > JACKHE01. Next base: position 6,548 of record CAYGNN010000002.1, on the reverse strand, counting down.
AGCAGAAGTTCTCCAGCCCGCCGGCGCGCTTCTCGGAAGCATCGCTCATCAAGATGCTCGAGTCCGAGGGCATCGGCCGACCCTCCACGTACGCGTCGATCATCCAGGTCATCCAGGACCGCAAGTACGTCGAGCAGCTCGAGCGCCGCTTCTACGCGACGGACCTGGGCGAGGTTGTCACCGACAAGCTCATCGAGGCCTTCCCCAACATCATGGAGGTCGGCTACACCCGCGACCTCGAGGGCAAGCTCGACAAGATCGAGGAAGAGCACGCCGACTGGATCCAGACGCTCCACGAGTTCTACGGGCCCTTCCAGGAATCGCTCGAACTCGCCCACGAGAACCTGACGCACGCCAAGGCCGAGACGCAGCCGGCGCCCAAGGAGTACCGCTGCGAGGAGTGCGGCGCCGACATGGTGTACCGCTTCGGCAAGAGCGGCCGGTTCCTGTCGTGCTCGCGCTACCCGGATTGCAAGTACGCCTCGCCCTGCGACCGCGACGGCAAGCCGCAGCCGATCGAGAACGCCGACGTCAAGTGCCACAAGTGCGGCGAGCCGATGATCAAACGCACCGGCCGATTCGGTCCGTTCTTCGGATGCTCCGCGTACCCCGAGTGCGATGGGATCCTCAAGGCGGACAAGCAGGGCCGGCCGCTCGCGCCGCAGCCCCCGGCGCTGGAGATCGAACTCAAGTGCGCCAAGTGCGAGCGCCCGCTCAACCTGCGCAACGGCGTCCGCGGCCCCTGGCTGAGCTGCTCCGGATTCCCCAAGTGCCGAGGCCGAGGCAAGTGGAAAGAGATCCCCGACGACGAGCGCGCCAAGCTGGAGAAGGCGCTCGAGGAGCACGAGAAGAAGCACCCGATCCCGATCATCACCGATCTGGAAGGGAACCCGCTGACCGACGCCAAGGGTAAGCCGCTCGAGACCGAGGATGAGTCTGTCGAAGCCGCCGCGTAAGCAGCGCGCGGCGCGCACGCCAGGGCCCGACCGTTACCGATGATCCCCAGACTCAAAGCCCGGCTCATCCGACTGACGAACCGGCTCGGGTTCTCGCGCGACTGGTACCTCATCGCCCTCGCCGCCGCGATCGGGTCCATCACCGCATTCGGCGCGCTCGGCTTCATGTGGCTCCTGCGCTGGGGCGAGCACCAGGCGGTGCACCTGCAGGAGAGCTGGTCCGTGTGGCTGCTGCCGGTGCTGCCGATCGCCGGCGCGCTCGTCACCGGACTGCTCATCCACTTCTTCGCCAGCGAAGCGCGCGGCCACGGCGTCCCGGAAGTGATCGACGCGGTCTACCGCAAGAAGGGCGTCATCCGTCCGCGCGTCGCGATCGTCAAATCGCTCGCCTCCGCCTGCACCATCGGTTCCGGCGGCTCCGCCGGCGCGGAGGGCCCCATCGTCCAGATCGGCGCTGCGATCGGCTCCGGCATCGCACAGCTCCTGCGCATCTCACGCGAGAACACCGGAACCCTCGTCGGTTGCGGCGCCGCGGCCGGCATCGCCTCCGTCTTCAACGCGCCCATCGCAGGCGTCTTCTTCGTTCTTGAAGCGCTCCTGCGCGACTTCTCCGTGCGCACGTTCACGCCGGTCGTCATCGCGTCGGTCTTCTCGACCGCCGTCACGCAGGCGGTGCTTGGCGAGAACGAGGCGATCTTCGCGGTCCTGGCGATCGAGCACTACCAGTTCACCATCCACGAGCTGCCCAGCTACATGATGCTTGGGTTGCTGTGCGGCCTCATCGCGGTCGTCTTCATCAAGGTCCTGTATTTCAGCGAGGACATCTTCGCCAAGGCCCCGGTGCACCCGGTCTTCCGCCCGGTCATCGGCGCGAGCATGCTCGGCGCGCTGGGGATCATCTACCTGCTCGTCATGGGGCAGGCGCACGCGCAGGGCGCCGCGTCGGTCCCGCCCTTCTTCGGCAACGGCTACGAAACGATCCGCGCCGCGCTCCTCCCCGAAACATTCACAGGCGCTTCGTTCACCATCATCGTCGTGCTGATGCTCTTGGGCGGGAAGATGGTCGCCACCTGCTTCACGCTCAGCTCCGGCGGTTCAGGCGGTGTTTTTGCGCCCTCGCTCTTCCTGGGCGCCGCGGCGGGCGCCACGATCGGGATGACGCTCGACGCGCTCGGCCTGCTCCCAGAGGGCGGATCGCCCGCTGCGTACGCCCTCGTCGGGATGGCCGCGGTCGTCGCTGGAACCACGCACGCGCCGCTGACCGCCATCCTCATCGTCTTCGAGATCACGCGCGACGTGTACGTCCTGCTGCCGATCATGCTCGCGGCGGTGCTCTCGGTCGTCGTCGCGCAATTGCTGATGCGCGATTCGATCTACTCGCTCAAGCTCCGCCGCAGGGGCGTGCTGCTGGGGACCGCAGCGGACCTGACTATTCTCCGCAAGATCCCGGCCGACGCGGTCCCGCTGGTGCCGCACACGACGGTGCTCCCCAGCGATCCCGTCTCGCACCTGCTCGAGCTGAACCAGACGTACTCGATCGTGGACTTCGTCGTCGCAGACGACGCCGGCCGCTACCTGGGCATGGTCGATGGGCAGGACATCCGCACCGCGCTGCTTGAGCGCGAGGCGATCCCGTTGCTGCTCGTCGAGGAGCTGATGCGGACCGACCTCCCGACCGTCTCCCTCGACGAATCCCTCGACACCGTCCTCGACAAGTTCAGCAGGTTCGACGTCTCCTCGCTGGCCGTCACCACCGCGGCGGAGAGCGGCGTCAGCGGCAACGTGCTGGGGCTCATGACCAGGAGCAGGCTCCTCCGCAGGTACCAGCAGGCCCTGACCGGAGACTCGTAACCCCTCCGATTCGCTTCCCGCGCCCGGAGCGCCTTACCTTCCATCGTGATGGCGACCGATCAGGCACATCCAGAGCAAGCCGGCCGGCTCACCTTCCGCAAGCGGCACCGCCTCTCGCGTGCGCGCGATTACCAGGCGGCCTACCGCAACGGCGTGCGCAAGGGACGCGGCCCATTCGTCCTCTTCGTCAACCCCAACGGCCTCGAGCATTGCAGGCTGGGGCTCAGCCTCCCCCGGCGCGTTGGCAGCGCAGTCACGAGGAACCTGATCAAGCGCCGCCTGCGCGAGGTCTTCCGCCTCCACCGCGCAGATGCCCCGGCAGGCTACGACCTCGTCGTCGCGGTGCGCCCGCACGTTCCGCTGACCGTCGACGAATACCGCAAGCTCCTGCTCGACGCCTGGCGCGCCGCCGACCGCGTCTGGGTCAAGCGCAACACGGCGGAACGCGATGGCGGGTGATCCCAACCCACGCCTGCTCTCTCGCATTGTCGCAGCGCCCTTCGTCGCGCTAATCTACGCCTACCGCGTGCTGCTCTCGCCAATAATGGGGGGGCGGTGCAGATTCCATCCGAGCTGCAGCCAGTACGCGCTCGACGCCTTCGCCCAGCGCCCGCCGCACCAGGCGCTATGGCTGACCGTGCGCCGCGTCCTCCGCTGCCACCCCTTCGGTGGCTCCGGATACGACCCGGTCCCGCCCACTGAGCCCGACCAGCCAGCCCCCTGAGCGGCCCGCACGGCGCCTGCCCCGATCGGGTACCTTGGGCAACGATGTCACGCCTCCCAGCCGCCAAGCGCCGAGAGCAACTGCTCGACACCGCCGTCCAGCTCTTCGCTGAGCGTGGCTATTCCAAGACGACGACCGCGCTGCTCGCCAAGGCCGCCGGCGTCACCGAGCCGATCATCTACCGCCACTTCAACTCCAAGCGCGAGCTCTTCATCGCGCTCATCGACCGCACCGGCGAGACCACGATCAGGACCTGGGAGCGCCACCTCGCAGACGCCCCCAACCCCGCCGAGCGCCTCCGCCGCCTCATCGGGGCCAACCCCATGGTCACCGATCAGGGGCAGGGCGTGTACCGCGTCATCGTCCAGGCGATGACCGAGATCGACGAGGAAGAGATCCGCGAGGCCCTCCAGCGGCACATGTCCGCCCTGCACCGCTTCGTCGCGACGGAGGTCGTCCGCGCGAAGGAAGCAGGCCAGGTCAGCGCCAGGCTCTCGCCGGAGATCACCGCCTGGCTGCTCATGCACCTGGGCCTCGGCTTCGGCATCCTCGCCCCGGTCGGTGTCCCAGGCCACGCCCAGGACGAGAGCGGCGCCACCGTCCGCCAGGTCATCGAAACACTGCTGCTGGGCGACTCCTGATTTCGCTGGAATCCCTCCTCAGGGGCCAAAAACAGGGACATCTCCCGCAGTTTCAATGGTCTGCGCTTTGGCCGGTATCGGCCCGCCGCTACGATGGGGATCGGCATTTCCCCCATGATCTACCTCGACAACAACGCGACGACCCAGCCTGACCAGGAGGTCATCTCGGCCATGTCCGAGATGCTCACCGAGCTGTGGCACAACCCCTCGTCCATCCACCGCGCCGGCCAGCGCGCCAAGGGACGTGTCGAGATGGCCCGCCGCGCCGTCGCCGACCTGATCGGCGCCCACCCCTCGGAGATCATCTTCACGTCAGGGGGCACCGAGTCCATCAACTACGCCGTCCGGGGCGCCTGCCAGCTCGCCAAACAAACCGGCAAGGACACCATCATCACCACCGCCGTCGAGCACCACGCCGTCAGCGCGTTGTGCGAGGCGATGGGCCAGCAGCACGGCATGCGTGTCGTCATGGCCCCCCTCGATGGCGATGGTGTTGTCGATGCCGAGCAGGTCGAGGCGATCCTCGACCCTGATCGCATCGCCCTCGTCGCGATCCAGTGGGCCAACAACGAGACCGGCGCGATCCACCCCATCGAACGCATCGCAGCATCGTGCAAGGCGAAGGGGATCCTTTGCTACAGCGACGCGACGCAGTGGATCGGGAAGATGCCCACCGACATGAGCCGCGTCCCGGTGGACATGTGCACCCTCAGCGGCCACAAACTCCATGGTCCGAAAGGCGCTGGCGCGATCTTCATCCGCAAGGGGCTCAACCTCCCGCCGCTCTTCTACGGCTCGCAGGAGCGCAGCAGACGAGGGGGCACCGAGAACACCGCCGGATTCGTGGGGCTGGGCGTCGCCGCGAAGATCGCAGGCCAATGGATGAGCGACCCCGCCAACCCCCAGCGCGTCAGCCAGCAGCGCGACCGCTTCGAGCGCGCCATCCTGGAGGCGATCCCTGGCGCGAAGATCAACGGCCCGACCGCCCCAGGCGCGCGCCTGTGGAACACCACCAACATCGCCTTCCCGGATACCGAGGCGGAGATCCTCCTGCTCACCATGAGCGAACGCGGCCTCTGCGCCAGCGGCGGCTCCGCCTGCGCCTCCGGCTCGATCAGCGTCTCCCCGGTCCTCACCGCCATCGGCTGCTCCGCAAGCATGGCCGGCGGCTCGGTGCGCTTCAGCCTGAGCAAGAACACAACCAACGCTGAATTGAATGAGGCGGTCGCGATCGTGACGGATTGCTACAGCAAGGTGAACACAGGTTCACCGGCATCAACGTTCAAACTGGAAGCGTGACGCTTACGCGTCCGTCCGGTCCACCACCTGGTACTGCTCGCGCTCGCCGCGGCCCTTGACCGGGTAGTCCTTCCGCTGCGGGTGCGCCGGGAAGTCCTTCCACGTCAGGATCCTTCGCCGGTCCGTGTGGTTGTGGAAGCGGATGCCGAACATGTCGAAGACCTCGCGCTCGCGCCACTCGGCGCCCGCCCACAGATCGCACACGCTGGAAACGTACAGCGCCGGGTCTTCTTCAATGCCGTCCGTCGGGATGCTCGGGTCGAGGAACACCTTCACGAAGAACCGGTCCGTGCGCTCGGTGCTGCACAGGTTGTAGACCACCGCGAACCGCCCCTGCATCGCGCTGGGGTAGTCCAGATAGTCGATCCCCAGCACGTCAGACAGGAAGTCGTAACGCTGCCCTGGATCATTCCGGAGGAACGACATCACCTCGTGCAGGTCGCCAGGCTCGACGATCAGCGTGGACTGGCCCCGGAACTCCGTGCCCTGGAACTTCTTGCTCGGGAACTGCGCCCGGCAGGCGGCGAAGGTCGGGTGATCGAGGTTGGGCGTGTTCGTCGTCATGGGGTTCAATCTCGCGATGCGTTCGAGTCGGGCTGGCGGGCCATTGTAGAGCCTCAGCGGAGCAAGTGGCGCTGCTCCTGAAACCGCTCATCCAGCAGCGCAATCGGTGTTCCGGCTCTGCAGTGTGCCTCGTACTGCTCCAGCAGCAGGGGGGTAGGCAGCGCCCCGGCATCCAGTGGCGTAGGCCGCACTGCCTCGCCATCCGCCTCCGCCCCGGTCAGGACCACCGCCTCCGCCACCGGCCCGAGAATCTCGAACGTCCGCCGGCAGTGGTCCGCCGCCGCCCGCAGCATCCCCGGCTCGAAGACCGCCGCGATATCCAGCGCCACACCGACCGGCGCTGCAGGATCGAGCGTGTCGAGGAACGACCGCGCCGTCGTCGCATCGCCCAGCACGTGCCTGCAGTGGGGGCGGAGCAGCAGCCGCTGTCCGCGATCACGGAGGATCGGGGTGACCGCAGCGAGTAGCCCATCGAGCGCCGCACGCCCAGGCCCCAGCCAGGTCATGGGGTTC
>CAYGNN010000001.1:0-54244 GCA_964351165.1 uncultured Phycisphaeraceae bacterium | reverse complement strand
CTGGGGAAGAAGATCAAATCCCGGCTGCCCTGGCTGCTGCTGAACCTCGTCACCGCGGCGATCGCGGCGGCGGTGGTGTTTCAATTCGAGGACCTGATCGGGCAGATCGCGATCCTGGCGGTGCTGATGCCGATGATCGCCAACCAGGCGGGTAACGCGGGTCTGCAGAGCCTCGCCGTGACGCTCCGGGGCTTGGTGCTGGGCGATGTCAGCCGGGAGCGCATCACGCCGCTGCTCATCCGCGAGACCACGCTGGGGCTGATCACCGGCTTCGTCACCGGCGGGGCGATGGCGCTGGTGATCTACCTCTGCTCGTCGCTTGGGGTCATCGACATCAACCCCCGGGTCGGGCTCGTGGCGATGGGCGCCATGACCGGGGCCCTCGCTGTGGGGTGCCTGATCGGGACCGGGATCCCGCTTATCATGAACCGGCTAGGCCTCGATCCGGCGACGGCATCGTCGATTTTCCTGACGATGCTCACGGATACGGCCGCATTCGCGGCCTTCCTGGGGCTGGCGTTCCTTTTCCAGAGCTGGCTGATGCCCGCCGGGGCCGGGTAGGCCGGGTCCCGTCCGGTTGACGATCGACGCCGGCCCCCTGAGACTGTCCCTCCTGGCCGGAACCCGCCCCCTCGGGCGTGCGTATCCTTGCCGGTCCGGTGCGGGCCTCGATTTCGGTCGGGGCCTGTTGCATCGGGAACGCTGCGGCCGCGGTGGGGACTGTGCCGGCGTGGGTGTTCATTGTTCGGTTTGGTTCTTACTCGCGTTCCCCCAGACGCGTACGCATCGGGAGCAGGTTGTCATGGCGTCACGCACGAGCGGCAATGTTGGGCTTGGAGTTACGGTCACCATCCTTGGTGTGCTCCTGCTGGCCGCCTTCATCCTCGCGATCATGTTCTACGGCCAGAAGCAGAAGGCGGAGGCCGACCTGCAGCAGGCGAACGATGCGCTCCAGGACTTCATCCCGCAGTCCGAGCGGCAGCGTGACGATGTCGTCCGCTACCTCGACCTCGCCCGCGGCGAGCGCAAGAGCGTTGTGATGTACCTCAAGGATTCCTTCGAGGAGTCCATGCGTCGCGTCACCGGCGCCAACGAGGACACCCTCACCGATCTGGAAACGAAGCTCGCGGACATCGAAGGGGCCGACTCGCTCCCGATGCTGATGGTCATCGCCCAGCGCGAACGCGATATCAAGACCCTCGAGAACCGCCTCGAAGACGCCTACCAGGCGCGCGACGCGGCGCAGAGCGACCTCCAGGCGGAGGTCGATCGCAACACCACCCTCGCGACCGAGCACCGCGCCACCGTCACCGCCCTCGGCGACGAGATCGGCCGACTCAGCGACGAGGTGGACAGCTACGGCACGAACGTCAACAGCGTCGTCGCGTCCAACAACAGCAGGGTCGAGTCGATCCGCCGCACGTCGAACGAGCGCGAATCCAACCTGCAGGACCGGATCGCTGAGCTCGAGCAGGAGGGCCTGATCCTCCAGCAGGTCATCGACGAGCTCCGCGCCGAGCAGGACGTCTTCAAGCTCGAGCCGCTGCCCGAGCACTCGCTGACGGACGGCCGCATCGTCGGCGCCTCCGTCGCTGATCGTCAGGTCTTCATCGATCTCGGCCACGACCAGCGCATCGTGCTGGGCATGACCTTCGAGGTCTACGGCAGCGGCACCGACATCCGCCCCGACGCTGACGGCGACTTCCCAGCCGGCAAGGCGACGATCGAGGTGACCCGCGTTGGCGACAACACCTCCAGCGCCCGCGTGATCCGCGAGTCCCGCGGCCAGCCGGTCGTCGAGGGCGATGTCATCGCCAACGCCGCGTACGACCCCGACAAGATCTACTCCTTCGTCGTATTCGGCGACTTCGACGCGAACCACGATGGGCAGCCCACCAGCGCCGAGCGCGGCGCGATCGCTTCGCTCATCCGCGACTGGGGTGGCGAGGTCGAGGAAGAGCTGACCGGCCGGACCGACTTCGTGGTGCTGGGCGATCGCCCGGTGCTGCCGCCGGCGCCGAGCCCCGACGCCCCGCTGCCGCTGATCCAGGAGTACATCCGCAAGCAGGGTCTCGTGCAGAAGTACGACCAGCTCTTCCGTCAGGCGACGCAGACCGGGATCCCGGTGCTCAACGAGAACCGCTTCTACACCCTGACCGGGCTGTACGCGGACCGCTGATCCGAGACTGCTGCTGTTCTGACATCCGGGTACCCTCGTCACCGACGTGAGCAAGCGGAAACCGAAAAGCCGTGGGCAGAAGATCGGCGCGGCCATCACGCAGCCGCTGGTCTACAGCGCCGTGCGCGGATTCGCCGCTGGCGTGAACATCGCCGGGCTCGAATCGAGCGTGCGCTCGGCGCGCGTCGTTGGCGGCGCGTACGCCAAGGCGTCGTTCAACAAGAAACGCCTCGATCGGGCGCGCGCCAACCTCCGCTGGGTCCGGCCAGACTGGACCGAGGAGCAGGTCGAGCAGACCGCTGTCGATGCGTACCGGCACCTGATCACGCTCGCGATGGAGGTCGCCTGCACGCCGCGGATGGTCACTCCAGATGGCTGGGCCCGGCGGATCCAGGTCGGCGACATGAAAGACGCGGTCGGTCGGCTCCTCAGCGGCAAGCCGGCGATCCTCATCACCGGACACTGCGGGAACTGGGAGATCCTCGGCGCCTGGGTCGCCTCGCTGGGCATCCCGATCCACGCGCTGTACCGGCCGCTGGACCTCGCGCCGCTGGACCGCTGGCTCCGCCGCACCAGGCAGTACCGGGGCCTGGGCCTGATCGACAAGTTCGGCGCTTTCCGACTGATCCCGGAGTACTTCGCACGCGGCGATTCTGTCGCGTTCATCGCCGACCAGAACGCCGGCGACCGCGGCGTCTTCGTCCCTTTCTTCGATCGCCTCGCCTCGTCGTACAAGTCGATCGGCCTGATGGCGATGGAGTACGAGATCCCGATCATCTGCGGCGGTGCGCAGAGGCTGGGCGTTCCCGGCGAGCAGCAGCTCCGGTACCACGTCGGCATCGACGACATCATCACGCCCGACGACTGGGCGGATCAGCCGGACCCGCTCTTCTACATCACGGCGCGGTACCGGCGTTCGATCGAGAACCTCGTGATGCAGGCGCCGGAGCAGTACCTCTGGATGCACAGGGCGTGGAAGTCCCGCCCCCGGTTCGAAGTGCAGGGGAAGCCCTTCCCGGATTCGCTCAGGGCGAAACTGGAAACGCTGCCCTGGATGACACAGGAATCGCTGGACCGGATCATCGCCCGATCGGCGCAGGACACGATCGAAGCCGCCGAGCGGAAGGCGGCCAAGGGATGACCGCCCGATCGCCTTCGCATTGACCTTGCCCGGTTCACCGCCCATACTCGCCGGGCGATTTCCCGCCCAACGACCACCAGGAGCGCCAGCGCTTGCCATCAGGACGACAACTCATCCTGCTCAACAGCCCAGCCGAAGGCGAGACCGCCGCGTCGCTGGGCATCAAGCGCGACCTGCTCAAGACGCTCGCGACGCTCAACACCTCCCCCGATGGCTCCCAGGAGCCAGGCGGCACAGTCGCGTACGGCCCCGGCATCACGGTCGAATTCCCGATGGTGGACGACAAGGACGAGGTCTTCCAGGCGCTGATCAGCGTCACCGACGAGGACATCGCCTGGGCCGTGCTGGGCCGGATGTGCCAGAAGAACGGCTGGGCGCTGATGGACCCCGATTCAGGGCGCACCTTCACCGGCTGAACAACACCGCATCGCGGCTCTGCTGGATCGGTTGCACTTGCAGCGCCGGTGGTCTCGGCGGACACTTGCGGCCCCTGACATCACTTCGTGTCACCCCAGTCGACCCAACTCCCATCCGGAGATTCAGCATGCGTTCGATCGTTCTCGGCGCCCTTCTTGTGTCCATGACCGCGGCGGTTGCGCTCGGGCAGCTCCCCAGGGACCCCAACCCGGCGCTCGACGCCCGGGTCGCGTACGAGGGCCGCATCCTCCCAGGCGGGCAGTACGACCCGGACGTCCCGACGCCGGAGTCCATCCTCGGATTCCGCCTCGGCGCCCGCGCCGCCACGCACGGGCAGATCGTCGAGTGCATGACGGCCCTCGCGCAGTGGAGCAACCGCGTCCAGCTGATCGAGATGGGCGAATCGTTCGAGGGCCGCGAGCTGATCGCTGTCGTGATCTCATCGCCTGAGAACATCCGGAGGCTCGACGCGATCAAGGCGAACCTCGCCCGCCTCGCGGACCCCAGGGACGAGCCGGCAAGCGAGATCGACGCGCTCGTCGATCGCCTCCCGGCGGTCGCGTGGTTCGGCTGCTCCATCCACGGCGATGAGACCTCCCCTGCTGATGGCGCTGTCGCCGCGGCGTACCACCTCGCGGCGTGCCTCGACCGCGACGTCACCGACATGCTCAACGATCTGGTGATCGTCATCGATCCTTTGATGAACCCCGATGGGCGTGACCGGTACCTCAAGCAGATCGAGCAGGTGCGCTCCGCGGCGCCCAACGTCGATGCGCAGTCAATGCTGCACGGCGGCTTCTGGCCCTGGGGCAGGACGAACCACTACGGCTTCGACCTCAACCGCGACTGGATCCTTGGCGTGAACCCTGAGACGCGCGCCAGGCTCAACGCGCTCAAAGAATGGCGCCCCCTGCTCTTCATCGATGCGCACGAGATGGGCACACACGACACGTTCCTGTTCTCGCCCTCGCGCGAGCCGCTGAACATCTTCCTGCCGGAGATGCGCAAGAAGTGGTGGGACGTCTTCGCGAAGGATCAGGCGCAGGCCTTCGACCGCTTCGGCTGGACGTACTACACCGGCGAGTGGAACGAGGAGTGGTACCCAGGGTATTCCAGCTCCTGGGCCGGTTACCGCGGCGCGCTGGGCATCCTGTACGAGCAGGCCGGCTGGACAGAGGACGCGGTGCGCATGCCCAATGGGCAGCTGCACACCTACGCCGAGGCGGTGCACCACAACGTGATCTCGATCCTGGCCAACGCGCGATCGCTGCACCAGAACCGCGCGGTGATGATGCGCGAGTTCGTCCGCGAGCGCCGCGACAACGTCTCCGGCAAGGGCGAGATCCCCCTGCGGTCCTGGGCGATCCTGCCAGGCGACAACCGCTCGCGGCTGCTGAACTTCCTGGAGCTGATGTCCCTCGAGAGCATCGAGGTCCACACCGCGAGCCGAGCGTTCACGATCGGCCAGGGCGTCGATCGCCTGGGCCGTGATGTCAGCGGCAAGGAATTGCCCGCCGGGACGATCCTCATCAGCACGAGGCAGCCCGACGCGCCGCTGGTCGCCGCGATGCTCTCCTTTGATCCTCGCATGAGCGACGAGTTCCTGACGATCGAGCGGCGCGAGCTGCTCCGCAACGGCGGGTCCAAGCTCTACGACGTCACCGCGTGGAACACCACGATGATGCACGACCTGGAGGCGTACCAGATGAACTCGGGGCTCCCCAGCGTCGCGGAGCCTCTGGAGGAGGGCCGGTTCGCGGTCACGCGCGTCGGCGTCGATCGTCCTGATGCGCGCGTGGCGTACATCATCGACGGCGCCGACGACAAGTCGGTCGCCGCGGCAGGGCGCCTGATGCACATGGGTGTCAAGGTGCGCGCCGCGGAGAAGGAATTCGACTGGAACGGCCGCGTGTACCCCAGAGGCTCGATCGCGGTCACGCGCGATGACAACCGGGACCTCAACGGCGAGCTCGTCCGCAGGATCGGCGAGGTGTGCTCGGATCTTGGGATCCTCGCGGTCGGCGAGGACTCCGGCCTGGGCGAGGGCAACGAGAACCCGGACCTGGGCGGCGGCCTCTTCGAGTTGCTCGAGCAGCCCCGCATCGCGGTCCTGACGCGAGGTATGTTCAGCCCCTACAGCGCCGGCGCGACGTGGTTCACGATCGACCAGCGGCTGGGGATCGAGGCGTCGTACCTCGACGCGAAGTTCGCAGGATTCAGCGACCTGCGGCAGTACAACGTGATCATCGCGCCGGACTCCTTCGGCGGTCGAGGGATTGCGAACATGACCGAGCCGCTGAAGACCTGGGTCGAGGCCGGCGGGACGCTCATCACGATCGGCTCTTCCGCTGAGTCGATCGCCAACGAGGATTCCGGCCTCAGCAACGCCACGCTGCTCTCCGGCTCGCTCGAAGACCTCGACGAGCACGAGCTGGCTGTCCTGCGCGGCTGGGCGGCGCAGCAGGCGACCGTCAACACCGACCGCGTCTGGGCGCACGACCCGACGACGCAGGACGCCGAATACCCATGGCTCTCACCGCCCGGCGATGACGACGAGGATGCGCCGAACCTGAGCCTGCCTGACCCTGACACGCTCAAGCGGCAGGACGACTGGAACCGAGTCTTCATGCCACAAGGCGCGATCCTCGCAGGCCGGGTTGACGACAAGCACTGGCTGACCGGCGGTCTGGGCGAGTACGTCCCGGTTGTCTATCAGGCGGACGATGCGCTGATGGCCGGCGCTGGTGTCGAAGCCCCGGTCCGGCTTGGACACCTCGAAGCAGGAGGCGAGGCCGGCTGGCGGCGCTTCGGCTGGTCGCTGCTCCCTGAGAACGTGCAGCTGCACCTCCGCATGAGCGGGCTGCTCTGGCCGGAAGCGGCGCAGCGGATCGCCAACAGCGCGTACGTCACCAGGGAGCGGAGCGGGAACGGGCAGGTCATCTGCTTCGCCAGTCAGCCCAACTTCCGCGGCGCCACTCGTGGGACAGAGCGGATCCTGATGAACGCGATGATCCTGGGGCCAGGCATGGGCGCCGATCACCCGGTCAGGCCGTAATCAGCGCTCTTACAGGCAACGTGCAGAAAACGCGTGGTTTTGGCCGATATTTTGGCCATGCCAGGCATCACTGCGCCAACCCGATCCCGCTGCGGCGCCGCGCTGCTCGCGGCGCTGGCGACAACAGCGGCCATCGCCGCGCCGGAGCAGGCAGACCTGGCGGAGGCCCAACCACAGGATGGGCAGCAGGTCGAGCGCCCTGAAGCCTCTGGCCGGGTGGTCCGGGTCTTCGACTTCGACGAGCGCGCGTTCAACCTCGACCCCGTCCCGATGCACTGGATCCGTGCGCACCATGTCGAGGGCATGCGCGAACGCCCCGGCTTCCCTAACTGGAACCACAGCTCGTTCAGCAGCGAGTTCGCGCACAGCGGTGATGAATCGTTCATGCTCCCCACCAGCGGCGGGAGCGTCAGCGCCCGCCTCGTCAGCGGCGTGCTCGCGGCGATCCCAGGGAGCGACTACCAGGTCTCCGCCTTCGCGCGCACGAAGGGCCTGCAATCCGCGAGGGGTCGGCTGGTCGCCAGGCTGCTCGACGCCGACGGCGCGGTCATCGAGGGCAGTGAAGCCAACTCCGGATTGATCCAGTCAGAGCAGGGCTGGCGGATGGTCGAGGCGACGCTCGAGGGCGACTTCCCGAACGCCGCGTGGATCCAGATCGATCTGGAATTGCTCCAGCCATCGCAGTTCCCGCCGGACGATCTGGCGCTGCAGATGCCGCACGTGCAGCCGCACCTGGTGGACGATGAGGACCTCAGCGGCGCTGTCTGGTTCGACGATGTCGCGGTCCGGCACATCCCGAGGCTCGACGTCGCCTCGGCGACACCCACGAATATCTTCGTCGCGCCGGAAACCCCGGAGTTCACCTTCGTGCTGCGCGATCTCACCGGCGACTCGCTCGTCGGGGAATTGTCGCTCATGGATGAATCCGGCGCGGTCGTCCAGCGCGACACGATCACGACGCCCCCAGGCGGCGGCGAGATCGTCTGGTCGCCGGAGCCCAACGGGTTCGGCTGGCGCCGGGCGGTGCTCAACATCGTCGCCGAGGGTGTGGTCCTGCAGCAGGGCACGGTGTCGTACTGCTGGGTCCCGCCGGTTGATCCCCTGCTCGATGAGGACGAGCAGGGCTGGTTCGGCCTGATCGCCGAGACCACGCCCCCCGATCGCACGGCGCTGCTGCCGGCGATCGCGCAGCGGATCGGCGCAGGCGCGATGACGCTCACTGTCTGGGACGAGTGGATGCACACCGGGAGCGCGCACTCGATCGCCACCGAGATCGAGCCTGCGGTTGACAAGCTCCTCGACGACAACCGGCAGACGACGTTCGCGCTGCGCGACGTGCCTGGCAAGGGCGACGCGTCGAGCCTCGTCGGGCGCCGGCTGATCGACCTGCTGGGGCGGGACGAGCTGTGGGACATCGCGCTCGACCCGCTGGTGGCGCGGTTCGGCCAGCGCGTCCACCTGTGGCGCCTGGGCGCCGCGGGAGATCGCGACATCGTCTGGACGCAGGGCGTCGCTCAGGCGCTGGCGGTGAGCCTCGATCGGCTCTCCCGGTACGCGCCGTCGCCGATGTGGGTGCTCCCGGCGGATGCCGACCAGACGATCGACCCAGGGCTGCACGAGAGCAACGCCTTCAGCGTCATGCTCCCCATCGCAGCGCCGAACGATTCCATCGGCGCGCTCGTGCGGCGCTGGATCGAGCCTGAGGATGAAGACCACACGTCGGCGATGCTGTCGGAGTTCGTCCTCGAAACCCACCAGGCCGGCATGTACGGCAGTGAATCCGCTGCGATCGCGCTGGCGCAGCGCACGATCCTCGCCTGGAGCGCCGGCGCTCGGCAGCTCTCGATCATCCAGCCGTGGACGCACACCGGCAAAGCGCCGGGGCAGGCGGATCCTTCACCGAACCTCGCGGTCTGGCGGACGATGGGCGAGCACCTGAAGGGCCGGAGCTACGCGGGCAGCCTCCCGATCGTTGACGGCGTGCGTGCGCAGATCCTGGTCGATCCCAGCGGGACGCGCTGCGCGATCGCCGCGTGGAACGAGAACGCCGAGTCCGACGACGCGACCATCCGCCTGCACCTGGGCGACGACGATATCGAAGCCGTGGACATTTTCGGCAACGCGCGCACGATCGAGATGATCGATGGTCTGCACACGATCCAATTAACCGATTCGCCGATCTTCATCGAGGGCGTAGATCCGGGGCTGATCCTGTTCCACGCCGGGTTCCGCATCGAGCCTTCGTTGATCCGCTCCTCCGCGACAGTGCACGATGTCGAGATCGTCATCCGCAACCCATTCCCGACATCCATCGTCGGCCGGTTCCGGGTGGATGAGCCGAGCGACTGGAAGATCAACCCCAGGGTGCACCGCTTCAGCATCGGCCCTGGCGCTGAGCAGCGGTTCCCGGCGGAGGTCTCGTTCGGCGTCGCGGAGATCGCTGGCGTAAAGCCGGTGTCGCTGGATGTCGATCTGGCCGCGACGAAGACGTACCCAAGGATCACCTTGCGATCGAATGTCGAGGTCGGCCTGAGCGATCTGGAGATGCTGCCCTCTGTCCTCGTGGACACGGTGAAGGACCGCGTCGTCGTCACGCTGCAGATCCGGAACCTGAGCGACCGGCCGCAGTCGCTGGAGGCGTACGCGATGGCGCCCGACAGACCTCGGCAGTCAGCCCCGGTGAGCAGGCTGGCGCCCAACGAGTCTGCGATCCGCCGGTTCTACTTCCGGGGCAACGCCACGAGGCTGCGTGGCGAGATCATCCGCGTGGGGCTGACCGAGGTCGATGGCCCTGGGCGCCTGAACGGGATCGTCAAGGTCAACTGAACAGGATGCCGTGCGCGGTCAGCGCCGCTTCGATCTGCGGAGCTGTCTCTGTTGTGGGATCGATCAATTGCGCGCGCCAGCCGATGGCGTTGGCAGTGTCGATGTTCTCCTGCCGGTCGTCGAAGAAGAGGATCTCATCACCTGCGGCGCCCAGGTCTTCCTCGAAGGCGCGGTAGATGCTCTCGTGCGGCTTGGCGCTGCGGAGCAGGTGCGAGGCGTGCTTGCGTTCGAGCGACAGGAAGGCTGGGTAGTGCACGCCGCCCTCGCCGTGGAGCTGCTCCCAGTGGACGTGATTCGTGTTGCTCAGGCAGGCGACGGTGCATCGGGGATGGTCGCGGAGCCTGACGATCAGTTCCGCGACGCCGTCGTACTCACCGAGGATCCACGCGCGGTGGACGCGCTCGAACTCCGCCTCGTCATAAAGACCGCGGACGCCCTCGGCGAGGGCGCGGAAGAAGCCTGGGCCATCGATCGCGCCGGTGGTCAGGTCGTGGACGATGCTGGACTTCGCGTCGATCGAGTCGGGAGTGACCTCGCCTGTGCGCACGTCCAGCCCTGCTGCGGCGCAGCCCTGCTCCCAGCCATCGCAGATGCGGACGACAACGCCCCCAAGATCGAAACAGATGATGCGTGGCGGTTGTTCAGGCGTCGGCATGATCGTCGGTGCTCGTGTGGTCGGCGCTGGTCATGACCTCGCGCATGATCTCCGTCGCGAAGGCGCCCTTGGGGAGGTCGAAGCGGCAGCGGATGAATGGGCCGTGCTCGTCTGAGCCCGCTTCTGCGTTGGGGTTGGTCATCGGCGCGCGCAGCGCGCGGCGGGCGCCTGCGATTGGCTGCCTGGTGCGGGATTCGAACCCGGCGATGTGCTCGAGCGTGACGCCGGTCTCGGCGAGAGCGTTCCGTTCGATCTCGCCTGTAGCGCCGCTGGCGGTGGTCATCGACGAGCCCCATATGGGACCGGTCGGAGAGATCTTGAGATCCGCTAGCCTCGTGTGGGTGTCGGGGTCGTTCAGCGTCTCGGCGTCCACCGCGAAGACCGCGCCGTTGCGCTGCTTGATCGCCAGGTCGCCCTCGCGGAGCGTCGCGAGTTCGCCGGAATCGATCCGGAGGTCGAGCACGCGGTTGAAGACAGCGGACTGGAACGCGGTGACCCAGAAACGGCGCTGCGTCATGTCGATCGTGCGGACGGCGCGCTCCGCGTCGCCGCCATCGATCAACGCCCGCAGCGCCTGCCGTTCGGCTCTTGCAGTTCTGGGGAAGAGCGCGAAGGCGCCTGCGTAGTCGCCATCGGCGTAGCACTCCCTGGCGCGCTCATCGGCCCTGCCTTCAGCGCCGGTGGGACCCAGCAGCAGGTCGAGGGTCTGCTGGTGATCGCCCAGCAACTCCGACCGGCCGAGCAGGTGGTTGCGCGCCGTCGAGCCGAAGCGCTGCTCGCCCGCGCGGTTGGCGAAACCAGTGGCCGCGAGCGACTCCAGCGTGTGCTTCGCATCGTCCACGCGGTCCGGATCGCACTCGCGGATCGTGATCGTGAACCGGTTGCCTGCGAGGTGCCCCACCCGGAGCTTGTTCGCGTGCCAGTCGGCCTTGAGCGTTGTGAGCCGCTCGTCGGTAACCTCCATCGGCGTTGTCTCGTCGTGGCCTGGCAGGTGCACGCTGAGCCACTGCCGCGTGATGGCGCGCTTGTCCTTCATGCCGGCGTAACCGACCGCGTTCCTCCGAACGCCGAAGCGGCGCGCGACGATGCCGACCGCCTGCGTGGTGGTCAGGTCGCGTTTCTCGATGAAGAGATAGAGATGCTCGCCCTCGCCGACCGGCTCGTAGCTGGGGATCTCCTCGACGATGAAGTCCTCGGCGTGCTGCTTGATGACGCCGCCGACGCCCGGGATGGATCGCGTGAGCAGGGCGCCCTCGCCTGGTTGGATGGTGGTCGTCATCGGTTCGGATCAGTGCGCGTCCGGCTGGGCGCCGTCGAGGACGTGCTCCTCGCAATAGATGGGGGCGTCGCTGGCGATGCCCAGCGCGATGGCGTCGCTGGGCCGCGCGTCGATGTGCTGGAGCTCACCGGCTTGGCCGTTGCTCTGCAGGCGGATGTCGAGCGTCGCGAAGAAAGTGTGCTCGGAGAGGTCGCAGATGGTGACGGATTCGAGCTCGCCCCCCAGCGATTCGATGACGCTCGCGAGCAGCTCGTGCGTCTGCGGGCGCTTGACGCGCTGCCCCTTCATGCGGCGTTCGATGGCCTGCGCCTCCGGGAGGCCGATCATGATGGGGAAGGTGCGGTGGCCCTCCACCTCGCGGAGTTCGATGAGCTGATGGTCCTTGAGCTCGTGGATCAGGATCCGGGATAACTCCATCCGCCGCGGCATCGTTGCGTTCTCCTTGGCGTCGGTTCGCTGGCTGGCGTTCCGGCCCGCGCCGACGCCTATGCTACGCAGCATCTGTTCCCTCGGCAGGCCCCCACCGCCGGTGTCCACCTGCGGCATCGAGAACCGCGCACCGACCATGAAAACACGCCTCGTCATCGTCCTCGTCTTCGTCGTCTTCTTCGTGATCGTCGGTGTGATCGCGATCGCGAGGCTGGACGCCAGGCAGCAGGCCAGGGCGTCGGCGACCACCGCGGAGGCGATCCCGGTCCGCCTCGCACCGCTGCAGACGCAGCCTTACGCGCTCAAGGAACGCCTGTACGGCATCATCGAGGCGCGAGCGGCGGTGGACATGAGCTTCATCATCGCAGGGCGCATCAGCCTGCTTGGCCCCAACGCGACGAGCGAGAACCCCAAGACCATCGACGAGGGAGTCAGGGTGAACCGGGGCGATGCGCTGGCCGTGATCGACCCCGACCGCTACGACGCTGCGGTGAAGTCCGCCTTCGCGGAACTGAGCAGGGCGGAGGCGACGCTCGCCAGGACGAACTCGCAGATCGACGAGGCCAGGGTCCTCGAGAACGACCTGCTGACCGAACTGGAGCGCACGCGCACCGCGCTGAGCAGGGGCGCCGGCACGGAGCGCGACGTGGACCGGGCGCAGCGCAACGCTGAGGCAGCGACGGCGCGGCGCACCAGCGTCGAGGCGCAGCGCTCGGCGGACGTGGCGCAGATCCGCGCCGCGGAGGCGATGGTGGCGACCGCGGAGGCCCAGCGCGAGGACGCGACGCTCCGGGCCCCCTTTGATGGGGTCATCGCGGAGCTGAACGTCGAGCCTGGCGAGACGGTCTCCCCAGGGGCGATCGTGCTCTCGATCATCGATGACCGCTCGGTGCGCCTGCGTGCCGGGATCGTCGAGCGCAAGGCGCCGCTGATCAAAGAAGGCCAGCGGGCGAGCATCGAGGTGCGCGCCCTCGAAGGGCAGGCGTCGCTCGTCAGCAGCGGCATCCCGGAATCGATTGATGGCGAGGTGACGCTCGTCGCGCCCAGCGCCGACCGGACGACCGGGCTCTTCGATCTGGAGATCACGATCAACAACAACGCGGACGCCGATGCCGGCGGCCGCGGCTGGCTCAGGCCAGGCATGATCGGGCGCGCGTCGATCGAACTCGCCAGGAGGCCGCTGATGCTCGTCCCTGAAGAGTGCGCGCTGGATCTGGACGGCCAGCTGTACGTCTTCCTCGCGCAGGAGAACGCAGGGGGCGACCTCGTCGCGGACCTGACGCCGATCAACCCCATCGCCAGCGATGACCAGTACTACCTGCTGGACACAGCGCCCACCGGCGTTGGGCTGGTGATCGAGGGGCAGACGATGCTCGCCGATGGCGCTGCGATCCGGATCGCGGACGACTCGACCGCGTCACGCTGAGAACGCACCGCAAGTTTTAATCGGAAACCGTCGAGCCCTGCCGGGTGTGGTAGTGCTCGCGCGCGATGCGGATGATCTCCGGGATCGACATCGGCTTCACGCCCTGCTTCCTGCGGCGATGGCCCAGGCGGTACATGAGCCGCCACTGCGTGAAGAGCACGCCGTACGTCCACAGCAGCGACCGGCGCGGATCGTACATGTTCGACGATTCGCTCATCGTGCCGTTGAGTTCGATGATCGCGAACTGCTCGCCGCGGCGGAGGGCATCGTCGCTGACGTAGCGGATATCGAAGCGTCCGAAGTCGAACCCCCCTGGGTAGTCGCGGACGATCGCGTCGATCCGTGCGGTCAATTCGTCGGTGATGAGGTCAGCGCCGTCGAGGAACTTGGTCCCCTGCGCGTGGTTGCCTGCCTCCGCGAGGCGGAGCGTCTCGCCTGCTTCGAGGACGCGGTCGAGCTGACCGTCGAAGCGCTTGCAGAAGACGTCCGCCTGCATCCGGTAGCGCGGGTGGCGCCAGATGAGGCGTTCGAGGGTCCGCTTGCCGTCGCCGGTGATGACCGGGAACTCTTTCTTCGTGATCGACAGGATACGGCCTGCGTTGGCGTGCTCGCCGGTGGTGTGCCTCGCCCACAAGACGCCGACTTCTTTGGGACCTGCGTGATACCCCTGCACGACGGCGTCGCGGGTCATCTGCTGGAAGTATTCGAGCGCATCATCTTTGGTGCGCGCGAGCTTCACGCCGTGGCCGCGCTGGGCCTGGTCCGGCTTGCAGATGACCGGGTAGCCGCCGAAGTCTTCGTTGGTGCGCACGATCTCGTCGAGACGATCGGCGCGGTCTTCTGGCGAGGGGCCTTCTTCGAGGAACTCGGTCGGGACGATCCAGTCTTTCGCGCCGGCTTCGAGCAGGCCCTCGATGATGACCTTCTTGCTCTCGCCGACGACGCCGCCGCCGTGGGGGACGCCGGGGTTCAAGCAGGTAAACGTCATCAGCCCGCCGCGCCGGATCGCGAGGAAGACGAGGTAGAACCCCAGCGGGATGTAGAAGACCCACGAGGGCCAGAACTCCGAACGGCCGATCTTCAGCACGCCGACGAGCAGGCGGCGGCGCCCGGTCCACGTGAAGAGCGACATGACGATGCGCACCATGACGAGGATCACGACGAGCGCGACGATGATCGAGAGCGGCCCGCCGAGCTTGTCGTGGAGGGCGCCGAGCAGCTTGGGGCCTGCGACGATCGCGATGCCCATCAGCAGGGGCGTCCAGAGCACCGCCGCAACTCCGGCCCAGAAGAGGAAGTGGTGCGTGCGGCGCGAGAGCATGCCGGCGGCGAGGTAGGTCGGGAGCCTCGTCCCTGGCGCTGCTCTGGCGATGAAGACCGCGGCGATCGTGTGCTTGTCGAACCAGCGGCCCCATCGTTCGAGCGAGGACTCCGGGAGCAGCTTCCGCACGAAGGGCCAGCGCAGCGCCGGGCGGCCGACGAACCGACCGATCATGTACAGCGCGCCGTCGCCGACGGTGATCCCGATGAAGCAGCCGAGCAGGCCGACACCGAAGTCGAGGCGACCGGACGCGATGAGCAGTCCGACCGCGATGACCGTTGCGTCCTCGCTGATGAAGGTCGCGAGGATGATGAAGAGGATCAGCACCGCCCAGTGTGTGCCGCGAACGAGTTCGAAGGGCCCGAGCGAGCCGATCTCCTTCGTTGGATCGACCGGCGCGAAGTCAGCGATCCCGACGAGCGCCGGGACGCCTGGCGTTGTGTGCCGTTCAAAGAAACCCGCGAGGAGCTCCGTAGTCTGGTTGAGCTTCGCCTCGCGCTGCTCTGGCGTTCCGGTGAAGCCGCCGAATGGGAAGAAGTGGCTGGCGTCGAGCATGACCAGGCGGCTTGGGCCGATGAGCCGGTGGGATTCTTCGGCGCACCACGCCGGGACGAGCGGGTCGTGGCGCCCCTGCAGGATGAGCGTGGGCGTCGTCATCGACTCCATGATCGCGCGGAGCGGTCGCTGGTCGGTGTCGTAGAAGTTGCGGATGAACCCGTGGCGGACGCCGCGGGGGCCGAGCAAACCGAAGTGCGGGATCAATTCGGGCAGCGCGACGACCGCGGCGTAGCCCAGCGCGTACTTGACGTGCTCGAAGTGGTAATCGCCGGAGCCCTCCGCTTCCTGCACGCCGATGGCGCCCATGAGCGTCATCGTCGCGGTGCGTTCCGGCGCGAGCTGCGTCGCGTAGATCGCGCTGCCGCCGCCTTGTGACCAGCCGACGACGTGCGCGCGGTCGATGCCCAGCCTGTCCATAACGGCGAGCGTGTACCGCGCGTTGGCGATGATGGAATAGCCGGGGACCCAGGCGTCAGAATGGCCGAACCCTGGGAAGTCGATCGCGATCGTGTCGTAGCCGCGCTCGGCGAGCTTGGGGCCGAGCTTCGCGTAGTCCGTCGCGCCGCCGGCTGGGGAGCCGTGCAGGAGGATGACCGGGTTGGGGTTCGCTTGCTGCGTCGATGGCGTCCAGCGCAGCACGGAAACCGTAGTGCTGCGTTCAGGGATCGCGCCGCCATCGCGCATCGCCGGGACTTCGAGGTCGATGCGCTCGGCGCCGGCGGCGACCCTGGAATCGGGGGGCGTCCACGCGTCGGTCCCGGGGATCAGCACGAAGATGTTGGAGGCGGCCAGCAGCAGGATGTAGGCGAGGATCCACCATCGCCTGCGTTGCATCCAGCGTGCGAGCCTGCGGATCACCGGGCGCTCCCTGCTGCTGCGTGCTGCGGCATCGAAGCGTGTTCGGAGACGCCTGCGATCGCGCGCACGCCGTCGATGATGTCGCGGTGGTTCGCGCAGCGGGGCGCCTTGTGCTGGCCCCCCAGCTTGCCCTTGGATCGCATCCAGTCGTGCAAGGCGCCGATGGGCAGCGGCGTGATCGTCGGGGGCGCCATCCCCAGGTCATCGGTGCGCTTGGTCGTGTAATCGACGTTCTGCGCTTTGATCGATCGGTCGAAGGCGCCCTGGAACACACGCAGTTGTTCGGCGTCCGCCGGCGTCCATTCCACCGCGAGTTCCAAACCAGCAGGGTTGCTCGGCCCTGGGTACACCGGCGCTGCGGTGAACTCGCCAATGTTGGCGTCCACGGCGCGCGCCGCCTCGACGACGGCGTTCTCGATGTGCTCGACGATGATGTTCTCGCCGAACGCGTTGATGAAGTGGCGGTGGCGGCCGACGATGCGCAGCCTGGGAGGTCCATCGGGGGGGATCGTGTCGAACTCGACGACATCGCCGATGATGTATCGCCAGAGGCCTGCGCAGGTGCTCATCACGACGACGTACCGCTGACCGCGCTCGACCTGCTCGCAGGTGAAGGCGCGCGCGTCGGGGCTGTCGATCTCTTCGAGCGGGACGAACTCGTAGAAGACGCGGTGATCGGTGAGCAGGCGCAGGCCTGGATCGCCTGGGGTGTCCTGCATCGCGATGAAGCCCTCGCTCGCTGGATAAACCTCCAGGCGCTGGGGGATGTCATCGCCTGATGGATCACCGGACCAGAACCCGCGCATGCGCGGCTCGAACGGCGCGTACTTCACACCCCCATGCACGAAGAGCCGCAGGTTGGGCCACAGGTCGCGGATGGTCGCTGCGCTGCCCCCCTGCTCGCGGTCGAGATCGAGCATGCGCTCGAAGAGGACGGAGGACCACGAGGGCATGCCGCTGATGAAGCGGACGTCGGCGCGGAGGCAGACCTCGGCCATCGCGTCGATCTTCGCAGGCCAGTCGGACATCAGCGCGATCTCGCGCCCTGGCAGGTGCGCCGCGGAGATGGGCCAGCGGATCATCGGGGTGACGATGCCGGAGAGGTCGCCGGTGTTGATGCCGTGCTCGTTGGTGTCGTAGGCGGTGGAGCCCCCCAGGAAGAGGAGCTTGCCGCCAAAGAGGTCCGCGAGGGAGCAGCCCCGGCGCGCGTAGTGCGCGAAGATGTCGAAGCCCGCCTTGCGGTTGTGCGCGAGCATCTCGTCGGAGACGGGGATGAACTTGTCGCCGGCGGTGGTGCCGCTGGTCTGCGCCCAGTTGCGCACGACACCTGGCCAGAGCAGGTCGGGCTCCGCCTGCTCGCGCATCCTGGCGAGCATCGCGCGGTACGCCTCGATATCGGAGATCGCGAAGGCCTGCTGGTAGGCGGGGACGATCTCGTCGTCATCGAGCTGCGCGAGGCGCGCGAAGTCGTTGGATCGTCCGAACTCGGTATCCGCGGCGCGGGTGAGGAGCCAGCGGAGCTGCTCGCGCTGGATCCGGCCGGCGCCGAGGGACCAGCGCTGCGTGTCGTTGAGCGCGTCGATGCGGAGCCTGAGCCCGGCGTTCAGGCCCGCCCCGATCAGGGCGGTCCATCCCATCACGCGACCTCCTGCCTCGGTTTCGACGTGTCGTAGGAGTCGAACTCGCTGAGGAAATCATCGATCGCCTTCGTGAAGGCGGCGGCCTGCTCGATCTGCGGCGCGTGGCCGGCGTTGTCGAGCCAGTGGATGAACGCGTTGGGGAGGAAGTCCTTGAACTCCTCGGCGACGCGCGGCGGCGTCACGGTGTCGTCGCGGCCCCAGAGCAGCATCGTGCGCGCCTGGATCTCGGAAAGATGGGCGGCGAGGTTGTCGCTCTTGGCGCTCTTAGAGAGCCGCACCAGCGCGCGCGCGGCGCGGCGGTTGGAGAGTTCGTTGTAGACGCGATCGACGATCCCATCCGGGATGTTCGCCGGGTCGCTGAAGAGCTCTTCGATCTTCTGCTGGAGCCAGTCGCGGCTTGGTCGGTGCTGCGCCGTTCGGCCGACCACGATCTCGCGCTCGAAGAGGCCGGAGGAGCCGGCGAGGACGAGGCCCCGGACCGCCTCCGGGTGATCGAGCGCCAGGCGCAGCGCGAGGTGCCCGCCGAGCGAGTTGCCGATGTAGATCGCTGGGCCATCGATGAGGCCGGCGAGCTCGCGCTTGACCATCGCGGTGACCGCGTCGATCGAGCAGAGCTTGTGCGGGATCTCGGCCAATGGGAACTCGAGCATGATGCACCTGGCGCGCTTCGAGAGTGTCTCGACAGCGGGGATCCAATGCTCGTTCAGGCCCAGCAATCCATGCAGGAAGACGACCGGCTCGCCCTTGCCCGCTTCCTCCACGGTGAGGTGGAACTCGTCGAGGGTGGGGTGCGCGATCGACGAACGCTGAGCCGCCTCGCCAAAGATGGCGCGAACGTTGCTGGTTGGGGGCTCGGTTCCTGGCAAGGGCGGAGGGCTCCGGTCGGTGGCCGGTCGGTCAGAGAAATAGGCGCAGGACAACGCGCGTGCGGTGGGATTCACCGATTCCAAGCCTGATCGTATCGGGGCGGTGGACCCATCGCCACCATGGGTTGGAGGGAGTTGCCCCCCTGCGATTTCACCCTTGGGCCGGGCTCAGGCCGCCTTCCGGCGGGGCGAGAAGACCTTCACGCAGTTGCCCCCGCTCTTGCGGGCCATCCGCATCGCGGAGTCTGTCGCGTGCAGGAGTTGCTCGATCCGAGTGAAGACCTCGGCGGTGTCGTGATCGAGGGTCGTCGCGCCGACGCTGACCTTGATCTTCAGCTCCGCGGGCGCCGCGTCGCAGCCGGACATCTCCAGCGGCGAATCGGCGATCATCTGCCTGAATTCCTCCGCCTTCCTGGCGGCTTCCAGCTTGGTGATCCCGCCGAGGATGACGCCGAACTCGTCGCCGCCGATCCTCGCGACCGGGTTCTTCCGGGGCTCGAAGGCTGCGGCCAGTTGCTCGGCGAAGCCCTTGATGACACGATCTCCGACCTCGCGGCCGAGCTGGTCGTTGATCTCGCCCAGCGAATCGATGTCGAACATCAGCAGCGAGAACCAGCCGTCCTCATCGGCTTGGCTGGTCTCGAACCTGGCCTGCAGATCGGTCGTGAACTTGTGCAGCGTGGCGAGGCCGGTCAGCTCGTCCTTGAGGACGGCCTGCTCGAGCATCGCGTTCCGCCTGGCGGCCTCTTCCACTTCCTGATCGTTGCGGAGCGCCATGTCCACGAGGTGGTCGTTGGCCCTCTCGATGATGTCCGCGGCGTCTGGGAACTGGCCGCCTGGCAACTCGAGGAGCTTCGAGACTTCCTTGGCGCCCCTGACGATCTCGTCGAGGAGCTCTTCCGCCTGCTTGTTCGGGATGCTGAACCACTGCTCGCACTTGTCGAGGTACAGCTGCATCGGTTTGACCGGGTCTTCGGCCATCAGCGTCGCCGCGGCGAGGTTGCCGATCCCGACGCACTGGACGATCTGCGCATACTCCGGAGGCGCGGTCGAGGGCTGCGCGTGGTGCTTGATGCACATCTTCATCGAGTCCGGGAGCCGCCACCGGGCGCCGAGCATCGAGCCGACGAGCGGGTGCGTGATCTCCATCTCTTCGAGTTCGGCGCGGAGCAGCCGCTCGTGGGAAACGCTGTTGACCAGCTTCGCGTACGAAGGGCCGATCGCGGCGTTGAGCGCGATCATCCCGATGTCCTGCATCAGCCCGCCGAGGAACGCTTCCTCAGGATCGGCAACCCTCGTGGAGTTCGCGATGATGCGCGAGGCGATCCCTGAATACAGGCCCCTTCGCCAGTAGGTCTCGTAATCAAAGGATTCTTCTTCGCCGTCCTTGACCACCTTCACCAGGGAGAAGCCCAGGGCGAGCGTCTTGACAGCGTTGAGCCCCAGCATGATCTGCGCCTGCGCGAGGGTGGTGCAGGGCTTGGACAACCCATAGAACGCGGAGTTGACCGTCTTGAGGATCTTCCCTGCGAGGCCCTGATCGTTCTGGATCGTGGCGGCCAGCTGCGCCATGGTGATGTTCTCGTCCGCTGTCAGATCGATCACCTGCAGCGCGATCGCTGGCAGCGACGGGATCTTGGGGCAGTCGAGCACCTTTTCCAGGAGCCGTTCGTTCAACGGGATCACCTCTGGCGACGGCGCTGCTGGCAGCTCCGCTATCTGGCTACACAATCGCCGGGCGTCGTACAGCGACCGCGCCGGCTGCCGACTTCATCGTCCCGGTATCCCGGTCACTTGATCTGAAGAAAGTGCTGATGGGCCCTGCGATTCCTCGACGCGCCGGTGTTATCCCTGCCCGAAGAGCGCCGTCATCGTGGGGAGTTCCCGTCCGAGAACGTAGCGCAGGCACGAAGCGAGGAAGAGGTTGGCCCTGAGCAGCGAATCGGCCTTCGAATCCGCCCTCGCGCCCTGGGGCGTCTGCTCGGCCTCTCGCTCTTCTGCCTGATCGATGCCGCGGAGGAGCGTGAGCGTGGACGAGCGGATGCGCCAGACCTCTGGTCCTGAATGATCTGGGCCTGGATCTGGCAGCAGCCGACCTGCGGCCGGGTCGAAGCCGAGCACCTTGGCGTCTGGACCTACCGCCGCCAGTTCTCGCAGGTCCGGCCGGTGGCCGGTCTCGCCCAGCGTCACCCATTGGAATCGGAGCACGACGCGCATCGGGTCCGCCCCCCCATCGAGCGCGGTCATCGCGGCGTCCATCGAATCCCACAGCGCAGGGTGCGGATCAGCGTCGGTGAGCGTGTGCCGGACGAGGTCCGCGAGGTACAGCGCCGCGTGGTGCGCCTGCAGGTTCCGGTAGATCGACGTGGGCCGCCTGGTCAGGTCCCACTCGGTCAGGATCGCCAGGTCGGCGTTCGGCTTGATGATCGTGACGATCTGCCCTCGGTCGAGCGTCTCGAAGCCGCCTGAGAAGGCGCCCTTCTCACGCCTGGCGCCCTTGGCGAGGCCCCGGATGACGCCCAGGTCGCGGCCGAACAGGGCGACGGTCTGGCTCGTCTCGGAGTACGGCCAGTGCCGGAGGACATACGCATCGTCGGTGACAGGGGGCACGCGTGCAGCGTACCCGGTGCGCGCCGGTGTGTCGGCGCAGCGTGCGTCCAGCACGCAAAACGACACCGCCGCCGGCGACCGTTTGGAGCGGTCCCGGCGGCGGGTGTCGTGAGGAGACGCTTGATCCGAGGTGCCCTTGCAGAGGCGGACCGAGCGAATGCAGTTGTGGGAAACTCAGCGGCTCGAAGCGACCGGGCCGGAGACCTTCTCCTTGGCGCCGCAGTCGTTCTTGCTCTCGTTCTCGATGCGGATCTCAACATTGGCGCCGTTGGTGCGGGGCTTGCGGATCGTGGTGTGCGTCGAGGTCGAGAAGGCGCCGTAAGTCGCGGTGTCGATCTGGAACGCGGCCTTGTCCTCGTAGTCGATCTGGTGCTCGCGTTGCGAGATCGAGGAGATGCGGCTCTCCAGCTCGGCCTGCCTCTTGGCGAGGACCGACTTGAACTGGTCGAGGCTGGCGACGTGGTAGCGGCTCAGCTCGTCGATGCGCTCGGCACGCTCTTCCATCACATCGACCATGCGCTCCTTGCGGGCGACGGAGTCGATCTGGCGATCCAGCTGCGCGAGCTGCGCCTGGAACTGGGTCTGCTCCGACTCGAGCTTGGCCAGCAGCGAGGTCAGGCGCTCCTGATCGCGCTCGAGGTTCGCCAGGTCGTTGGCGGCGTCCATCGAACGGCCCTCGTACGAGCGGACGAGCTCGGTGATGTAGTTGGCCTTGGAGTACGCCTCGTCGATGCTCATCGACTCGTCGTTGAACGAGATCGAGACGGTGCGGTAGGAGCCGTCGGACGCGAACTCGGTCCGGGCCTCTTCGGCGCGAGCGAGCAGCGAGGAGAGGTCCTCGAGGTCAGCGGTCGCCATCGTGACGACCTTCTCGCTGACGGCCTTCTCACGGTGGATCTGGCGGACCTGCTCGACGAGCTCGGCGAGCTGCGAGCGGACTTCCGCGATGCGTTCCGGGTATTGCGCCTGCAGGTCGCGGAGCTGCGCACGCAGGGCGACAGGGTCATCGATGTTCGCGTCGATCACGTTGACGATCTTCGACTGCATCTGGTGGCCCAGGGCGACGACGCGGTGCGGACCGGCGATCACGACCGCTCCGCCGGTCACCAGGGCGCCAATCACACCGAGGCGGATCACTGTCTTGACGATGCCGGCCATAGTTCATACCTCTCTAACAAGTGGTTTCGTGGGGCCCCGATCCGAACCACTCGTTCGGGGCGCCTTCCGGTTCACTTGTTGGGGGCGCGTCCCGGCCGATTTCATGCCGGGCGGCGCCTGAACCAAAAGAACACGAAAAAAGTGCGCCCCGGCCTCTTCCGACCTGCCTGGGCGCCGGCGGGTCCTGAAAGCAACGCCTCTTGAGCCCCTACAAGGCGGTCCGGGGGGATCCCGTCCCCCAAAATCACAATCCGGACACGCCGCAGGGCGCCGCTGGGCGTATCCTGTGCATGCTGGAATTGGCCTTATCCTCGGTGATGGGCGCCGGTTGCGCTCCCGCAGACCGGGCCTCCACAGGCCGGGCGCGCGGCTATCGGACGGGTCGGGACTCTACTTCGATCGGGGCCAGGACGGTCATGCTCAACAACCTCACCACCAACTTCATCGGCCGACTCCGATGCCGCGACGAAGCGGCGTGGTTCGAGTTGTGGGAGACCTTCGGCCCGGTCATCCGCGCCCAACTCTCCAAGTGGGGCAAGGGGCGGATCGGCTCTGAAACGGTCCGCGACCTCTCGCAGGAGACCCTCGCGGCGCTCTCCAATTCGATCGAAACCTACGACCCCAACCGCGGCGCCCGGTTCTCGACGTGGCTGCTCGCGATCGCCAAGCACACGCTGGGCGACGAGATCGACCGCCGGATGGCGCTCAAGCGAGGCAAGGGCGTGAAGGCCCTGAATCTCGAGGAATCATGGATGTACGCCGATCATCCAGGGGCCAAATCCCCAGATGGCGAGTACGAAGCGGCGGTCTTCCGCGCCAAGGTGGAAGCGGCGATCCGCATCGTCGAACGCGGCTGCGAGTTCACCGACTTCACGATCTACCGGATGCGGGTCCTCGAATGCATCAGCGGCAAGGAGGTCGCGGCGCAGCTGGGGACCAGCGAGCCGACCGTGAGCCGCCGGCTGAGCAAGGTCCGGGACATGGTCCGCGAGCAGTTGTGCGAGGTCATCGCCACGTATTCGTTCACCGAGGACGAGCGGGACGAGGCGGAGCGAAATGGGCTCGCCCTGAATCCGACCAATGCCGACGATGCCCTCTTTGATGAGGCGATCGCCGAGATTTATCACACGCAGCAGGAGCTGCGGCGCCGGGACCAGGCGGCAATGATGGAATAGCCGGTCCACGGACGACGCCGCCCTCCGCTGACACGCTCGGGTCAGATCGCGATCGGATGGACGGCCAGGAGTTTCGGGATGTCAATCCTCCTTGCAATGTTGGCGGCTGCCGCAGCGATCGCGCTGCTGGTCGTGGTCGTGGTCTTCATCGTCGCCCCCACCTTCAAGCTGATCGGGATGGCGTTCGCGCACGTCTTCCGCTTCATCGGCGGCGTGATCGGGGACTCGCTCCGCGCGCTGGGCGCGATCATCACGATGGCCGTCTTCGTCCCCTTCGTGATCCTGAACATCATCATCGGGCGCTGGTCCGCCGCAGGGCACTTCGGCCGCTCCATCCAGGACGAGATGCACGCCTTCGGCCGTTCGCTCTACCGCGTCTTCCTGGGGCACCCGGCGCGCCTGCTGCTGCTGCGTCCGATGCTCGAGGGCGTCGAGCAGCGCGTCCCGCAGGCGATGGCGCACGTCCCTGGCGCTGACAAGCCGTCGCGCAAGACCGGCTCCTTCGAGGGATACAAGATCGTCGGCTCGCTGCCAACAGGCGGCTCCGGCGCCAAGCTGTACATCGCAGAACCCGACGAGCGGCGCCTGGCGGTCTTCGCGAGGCAGGGCGCCCCAGGCATCGACAAGGTCATCATCAAGTCGTTCAGCCTCAAGGACGGCTCCAGCCTGCCGCAGATCATCCGCGAGAGCCGCGCGCTCGAAGCGGCGAAGAAGATCGGTCTCGTCCTCGAGCACGAGCTGACCGAGCACCGTTTCCACTACGTCATGCCCTACGTCCCCGGCGAGAGCCTGGGCGTGGTCGGCCGGAAGCTGCACGAGGATTCCGAGGGCAACGGCCTGAACGACGCCAAGCTCCGCGAGGCGATCGGGTACGTCTCCGACCTGCTCAAGACCATCGCCGCGTACCACCGCGCCGGGCTCTGGCACAAGGACATCAAGCCGGACAACATCATCGTCTCCGATGGCGAGGCGCACCTGGTCGACCTGGGCCTCGTGACGCCGCTGCGCAGCGCGATGACGCTCACCACGCACGGCACTGAGTATTTCCGCGACCCTGAAATGGTGCGCATGGCGCTCAAGGGCGTGAAGGTCCACGAGGTCGATGGCGCCAAGTTTGATGTCTATGCGACAGGCGCCGTGCTGTACTCGCTGCTGGAGAACCAGTTCCCGGCGCACGGCGGGATGTCGCTGCTGAACAACCGCTGCCCTGAGGCGATCCGCTGGGTCGTGCGCCGCTCGATGGCGGAGTACAACCAGCGGTACGCGTCCTCGTACGAGATGTACGCCGACCTGGAAGCGGTCCTCGCGGCGGACGACATGTTCAAGCTGATGCCGGCGGACCTGCCCAGCGTCAAGGGCGGCGTCGATGCCTCGGCGCACGACGACCCGACGCTGGACGATGCGAGCGTGGCGATCGCTGCAGGCACGCCGGTCGCGCCCAAGGCGGTCCCCGAGCCTCCGCGCCCTGCGGCGCGTCCTGCCGCGGAGACCGTCCCCCCCCCTGCTGCTGCTGCGGCCGCAGCCGGCGCTGCTGCCGCATCGCCCAGCGGCGATCGCGCCAAGCCCAAGCTGTCGCTCGTGAACTGGTGGACCGGTTCGTACGTTCCCAAGCCGGACCGCCCTGCCAGCCCCGCTGGTCCTGCAGGCCCTGCTGTCGATGACGAGGGCAACGCTGACGGCTGGCGCCCCTGGCGCGAGGGCAGCGACGAACCGCTGATCAACAAGGAAACACCGCGCGGCTCGCGCCCCTCGGCGGACGTGCAGCTGCGCAACGCCAGGAACCGCGCCGCAGCGGCGCGGAAGCGTGCGCACGCCGCCAGGGACAAGGTCCACAGCAAGCGGCGCGCGCGCGACAAGAGCCACAAGCAGGTCAACCCCGGCGTCGCCGTGGCGCTCTTCATCTTCCTCGCCGCGTGCGTTGGCGGCGCTGCTGCGGTTGTGAACCTCGCGATCGACAAGGACGCGCGGAACGCCGCGAACGACCGGGCGACGCAGGACGAGATCAACCTCACCCTCAACGGCGAGTCGATGGACGCGATGCGCCTCTTCGACGACCTCAAGGAACTGGGCGGCCTCCGCGGGATGCACGGCCAGCTCGTCGAGGCGCTCGAGGACGCAGGGATCTACGACGAGGACAAGGGTGTCCTGACCTTCGTCGAGGACGAGGGCAACACCTTTACGATCAAGGCGCCGGCCTGGCTCCGCGCCGGCGAAGCGCCGCCCAACGACGGTGTCCGCGAGGCCCTGCTCGCCTCGGCGCAGACCCCTGAACCCCCTGCGGCGCCGGTGATCGGCCGCCTGCTCGTCATCAACGCGCACGACGAGAGCGCCGACGAGGCGACGACCGAATCGATCGAGGAATCCCTGGAGCGGCTGCAGGAGCTGGGGTACCAGCTTGTCGGGCTCGGTGGTTCCGACGACGACATCGAGCTGGCCGGCGCGGCGCTGCACGAGATCGGGCTGGGCGCCGCTGATGATCCGAAGACCATCAAGCGGCTGAAGAGCTGGATCGCCGATTCGAGCGACGACCTGAGCGGCCTGGTCTGGATCAGCCGGGACCGCCCGCTGGACGACCCGCTGGTGCTGATGGGCAGCCGCCGGGCGGAACGCCGGGTGGAGCGTGTCTTCAGCAAGAGCCGCTGAGCCGGGGACACTGTTCTCGCCGGGAAAACACCCATAAATCCGCGTGGGAGACTGGTCCGGATCACGCTCCACCGCTACCGTCGCTCCTACAGAAACCGCGCCCCGGAGGGGGCGTTTTTGATCCCAGAGGAGACCCGCGGATGACCCAGCAGAAAGCGACGAACATCACCTGGCACGAGGGCGACATCGCCCGCGACGAGCGCTGGGCCGCGCTCAACACGACGGGTCTGACGATGTGGTTCACCGGCCTCAGCGCCAGCGGCAAGAGCACCATCGCCTCCGCCCTCGAGCAGGCGCTGATCAACCGCGGCGACAACTGCTACCGCCTCGACGGCGACAACATCCGCTTCGGCCTCAACAAGAACCTGGGCTTCTCCGCCGAGGATCGCGCCGAGAACATCCGCCGCATCAGCGAGGTCGCCAAGCTCTTCGCCGATTCCGGCGCGGTGACGCTCACGAGCTTCATCAGCCCCTACCTCTCCGATCGCGACGCGAGCCGCGAGCTGCACCAGGCCGCCGGCCTGCGTTTCGTCGAGGTGTACGTGGACACCCCGCTGGAGGTGTGCGAGGAGCGCGACCCCAAGGGCCTGTACAAGAAGGCCCGCGCCGGTGAGATCAAGGGCTTCACAGGGATCGATGATCCGTACGAGGCGCCCAAGAACGCGGAGCTGACGCTCAAGACCGCCGAGAAGTCGCTCGAAGAGTGCGTCGAGGCGTGCATCGACTACCTCGTCGAGACCGGCGCTATCCGCCCCGCGTAACGCGGACCGACGAACACACCTTGAACGACACCGCGCCGTTCGGCGCCCGACGCCGCGGCGCGCCCTCGCAGGAGATACGCCCGATGGTTGATCTGGATCACGCGCTGACCGCCGCACGCAGGGCGGTCGCCGAGGCTTCGACCGTGTGCCGAGTCGTCCAGAAGGACCTCGAGCGCATCCGCTCGATCACCAAGGACGACCGGAGCCCGGTCACCATCGCGGACTTCGCCAGCCAGGCGGTCATCGCGCACCGGATGACGGAGGCGATCGGACCGTTCCGGCTGGTCGCGGAAGAGGATTCCGCTTCACTCCGCACGCCGGAGAACGCCGAGCGCCTGCGCGAGGTGGTCGAGGCGGTGCGCACTGTGTGGACCGACGCGACGACCGATGATGTCCTGGGCGCGATCGACATCGGCAACGACGACGGCGCGGCGCGATCGTTCTGGACGCTCGACCCAATCGACGGGACGAAGGGCTTCCTCCGCGGCCAGCAGTACGCCGTCAGCCTCGCGTGGATCGATCACGAGCACGTCGTGCTGGGTGTGCTGGGGTGCCCCAACCTCTCCGCCGATTTCTCGCGACCGATGGACGACCCTGACCCGGTCGGCACGATGTACTCCGCGTACGGCGGGACCGGCGTCTGGGAGCAGCGCGCCGACAAGCCGGACGACGCCGGCGTCAATCTCAGGCCGCTCGAACGCGACGAGAACGAGCCCATCCGGATGTGCGAATCCGTCGAGGCGGCGCACTCCAAGCACGACGCGACGGCGAAGATCATGGAGCGGATCGCGCCCAATGGGTACGACTCCGTCCGGCTCGACAGCCAGTGCAAGTACGCGGTCGTCGCGAGGGGGCAGGCGGACGCGTACCTCCGGATGCCGACCAGGCCTGGCTACCGCGAGAAGATCTGGGACCACGCGGCAGGGATGATCATCGCGACCGAGGCCGGCCGCCCGGTGAGCGACATCAACGACAACGGGCTCGATTTCTCGCACGGATCAACCCTGAAGATGAACCGGGGCATCGTTTGTGCAGCCCCGGGCCTCCACGGCTCGATCATCGAGGCGATCGACTCCCTCGGGATGCGGGTCGATCTGGACGCCGACTGACCAGCGCGGCGTCATGTAGCGCGGTTTCTGCGCCGATGTTGGGATGACCCTGCACGCTGATGCTCCAACTCTTCAACACCATCCAGGGCCAGGCATTGACGCTCGCGCAGCAGGCGCCTTCGCCTGCTGCGTCGGACCCATCGTGGGGTGACGCGGACGTCTGGATCACCGGCGGTGTGCTGCTGGCGATCGTCGTCGGTTTGGGCGCAGGGCGTTTCGGCGCGGACCTGGTCCTGCTCTTCGGGCTCGCCATCCTGCTCGCGTTCGGCGTGATCGACACGGCGGAGGCCATCTCAGGGTTCGCCAACCCTGCGGTCTGGACCGTCGTCCTGCTCTACATCGTCGCTGCTGGGCTGCGGCACACCGGCGCGCTCTCCTCCATCACGGCGTGGGGGCTGGGGCGACCCAAGACCACCGCAGGCGCCCAGACCAGGATCATGCTCCCGGTCGCCGGCGCCAGCGCCGTCATGAACAACACGCCGATCGTCGCGATGTTCCTGCCGGTGCTGAAGGACTGGGCGGCGCGGAACAACATCCAGGCGTCTCGACTCTTCATGCCGCTGAGTTTCGCAGCGATCCTGGGCGGCACCTGCACCCTCATCGGCACCAGCACGAACCTGGTCGTCCACGGCATGATCCAGCAGCACAACGAGCAGGGGTACGACCTGCCGCAGCTGGGCATGTTCACGCTCGCGTGGATCGGCATCCCGCTGACCTTCGTCGGCGTCGCGTACATGCTGCTGGCGGGGCGGAAACTGCTGCGCAACACCGAATCGCAGATGCCAAGCGTCGAGGACCCCCGGCAGTACATGACCTCCGTCCGTGTTGCGGAGAACGCCTCGATCGGCGGGCAGTCCATCGAGCAGGCCGGCCTGCGGCACCTGCCTGGTCTGTACCTCTCCAGGATCGAGCGCGAGGGCGAGCACATTCTGGCGGTGGATCCCAACACCATCCTCCACGGCGGGGACGTGCTGATCTTCGTTGGGAACGTGAAGTCCGTCGCGGACCTGCTGCGCATGAAGGGCATCGAGCCGGTCACCAGCGAGGAGCTTCGCAAGGGGCTGACCCCCCGCCACCGCGCGAAGCTCATCGAGGCGGTCGTCTCGTCGTCGTCGCCGATGCTCGGGATCTCGATCCGGGAAGGCGAGTTCCGCAGCAGGTACGGCGCGGTCGTGATCGCGGCACACCGCTCCGGTGAACGCATCGCCGGCAAGCTGGGCGACATCCGGCTCCGCGCCGGCGACACGCTGCTGCTGGAAGCGCCGGGCGACTTCGTCAGCGCGCACGCCGACTCCAACGATTTCTACCTCGTCAGCGAGCTCGATTCTTCCGCAGCGCCGGGGCACCACCTGGCGTGGGCGGCGCTGCTCGTGCTGGTCGGGTTGATCCTGGGCATGACGATCTTCTCGTCGCACACGATGACCGTCGCGCTGATCGCGGCGCTGGCGATGATCGCGCTGCGCTGCTGCACCGGGCCGCAGGCGCGCGCCTCGATCGATTGGCAGGTCTTCCTGACGATCGGCGCTGCGTTCG
Source organism: uncultured Phycisphaeraceae bacterium (assembly GCA_964351165.1). Lineage (GTDB taxonomy): Bacteria > Planctomycetota > Phycisphaerae > Phycisphaerales > UBA1924 > JACKHE01. Next base: position 24,605 of record CAYGNN010000001.1, on the reverse strand, counting down.
GCCTGGGCGCTGCGATGGAGCGTTCTGGACTGGCGGAGCTGATCGCAGGGATCATGCTGGATGTCGCGCAGCCGATGGGGCTGTACGCGGTGCTGGGTGTGCTATTCCTGATCACGGCGCTCTTCACGAACGTCGTCACGAACAACGCCGCGGCGGTGCTGATGTTCCCGATCGCGCTCGAAGCGTGGCGCGCCGGCGCCGACTGGCCATTCATGCCGTTCGCTGCGGTGATCGCGATCGCTGCATCGGCAGGGTTCATGACCCCCATCGGCTACCAGACGAATCTCATGGTTATGGGACCGGGCGGCTACAAGCCCTTCGATTTCCTCAGATTCGGGGCGCCGCTGGTGATCCTCACCGGGATCGTGTGCGTGTTTCTCGCGCCGCTGGTATTTGGCTGAATACAGGCTGATCCGCCGCATGTCATCGATGGTGATGGGGAAAACACCTGATGCGTGGCGTCAGGCGGGTTTGCACAGCGCTCCGAAATTCAATCGCCTGCGACCGATCAACCCGATAAGCGGTATGCTGCAACGGATCTCTCTCTCCTCCAGCGGGGCGCTGTTTCACGATGGCGCCCTGCTTATTTTTTGCCTGCAATCGATCCCGGCTTGGCTCCGACCGACATTGAGATAGCATCGACCGGACTAAGCGAGCACCGAGGGAGACGATCCGTTGTCCGCCAAACCACAGACCGTGCTTGTCACAGGGGCCGCTGGGTTTATCGGTTCGCACACCTGCGAGGCGCTGCTGGCGCGCGATGCGCAGACAAGGGTTGTCGGCATCGACAACTTCGATCCCTTCTACGACGAATCGATCAAACGCTCGAACCTCGAAGAGGTCCGCGCGACCGGCGATGGTGATCGCTTTGTGTTCGAGCATGTCGATATCCGCGAGCAGGCGCCGCTGCTCGATGTCTTCGAGAAGCACCGCCCGACGAGCGTGATCCACCTCGCGGCGCGCGCCGGCGTCCGGCCGAGCATCGAGGACCCGGCCGGTTATGCGCGCGTCAACGTCGAGGGCACCACCAACATCCTGGAATCAGCGCGCGCGGTCGGTACGGAGCGGCTCGTCGTCGCGTCATCGAGCAGCGTGTACGGGAACGCCTCGCGCGTGCCGTTCTCCGAGGAGGACGACATCAGCAAGCCGATCAGCCCCTACGCCGCGACGAAGTGCGCGACGGAGGACCTGTGCCACGTCCACCACCAGCTCTACAACACGCCGGTCGCGTGCCTGCGGTTCTTCACGGTCTTCGGCCCCCGGCAGCGACCGGACCTGGCGATCGCGAAATTCATGCGGCTCATCCACGCAGGCGAGGCGATCCCGATGTTCGGCAACGGCGACACGAGCAGGGACTACACGTACATCGACGACATCGTCAATGGGGTGCTCGCGGCGATGGACCGGATCGATGCGCACGGCTACCGCGTCTGGAACCTGGGCGGGAGCAGCCCTGTCACGCTCGATGAGATGATCTCGTCGGTCGCCGAGGCGGTCGGCAAGGAGGCGATCATCGAGCACCAGCCGAGCCAGATGGGCGATGTCGAGCGCACGTACGCCGATCTGACGCGGAGCAGCGCCGAGCTGGATTACAAACCGGAGACCCCCTTCAAGGAGGGCCTCCGGCAGCAATGGTCGTGGTATGCGCAGCGTCTGGCTGCGTTGGAAGCCAGGGATTGATCCCAGCGGCCCGGTTCAGCCGCCGCGGCGGACGTCGTCGCCCTCGTTCACATCCGTGACATCATCATCGACACCGGCGATCGGTTCGGAGTCACCCTCGTCGTTCTCGCCGGGATCGATCACGCCATCGGCCGGGCCGAACGGCAGGCCGCGGCTTTGGAGCACGCGGTTGAATTCTGGCGCGATGATGTCGTCGTAATAGATCTGGAACGCGTCCGCGACAGAGGGCTGGGGGACGTTGTCCCAGAGCACGATGCCGTCAGCGCCGTGGTTCAGCGGGCCTTCCATGCACATCGTCAGGTCGGACGGCGTGAGCGGCCGCAGGCGGATCCACTGGTTCGGGTTGCGGTTCTCGTACCTCGGGTACGTGAAGGCGAGGACCGGCTTGTTGCCTGCGAGTTCCCTGGCGTACCCAACGCGGCCTTCGAGGCGGTTGGTGATGTACCAGCTCTCGCCGATCTCGCCGAGGATCATGTCCGTCGCGTCATCGGGGCGGAGTCGGTACGGCATGTAGAGGTCGGGGAAGAAGGCGTCCTGGGCGTTCCAGAGCCAGTTGGCGTTGTTGTCGTGGTGCGCTTCCTTCGGGTACGCCCAGTACCCCCACTTCGCCTTGGGGCGGAGCTGCTGGCACTTCTTGAGCGTCTTCTTCATGTACTTCTTGGCGGCCTTCTCGAACTCGCGCTTCGCCTTGCGCTCCACCTTGAGGTCGTCCCAGCTCGGGTTCGCCTCGCGGACCAGCTCGCGCGAGTACTCGCGGTAGCGCTCCATGCAGTCTTCCCAGAAGGGCGGCCATTCCTCGTAGTCGATGGAGACGAAGCCGTCGAAATCGGGGTCCGGGATGTAGCGTTCGATATCGATCGCCAGCTCGCGGAGGTGCTCCTGCATGTTGATGTTCTGCGGGACACTCCCGTTGAAGTGGACCTCGGAGCTGTTGATGTAAGGGTAGATCCCGAAGTTGTGCTGGTAGACCACGACGATCTCGTCCGAGACCGGGGCGCCGGAGAGATCGACATCGCCGGCGTGGATGCCGGTGAGCGCGTTGAAGTAGATCGGATCCGCCGTTGTGGAGTCGGAGCCCTGCGGCGCCTGCTGGCTGCCGTTGTTGTTGCCGCCGCTGTCTCCGGCGCCGGAGTCGCCCCGGCGGTCTCTGGAGTTCCCCATCGCCGTCCCGGCGATCAGCAGGCATCCAACAGCGAGTCCGATGGTGACGTTGTGCTTCGGCTTCATTTGAGCGATCCTCCGTCGTATCCGTACAGGTCCAGAGTGAGGATCGGATCGATGGGCGCCTGGATCAGGTCCGGCCCCTGTATTTCGACTGACGATGGGCAATCTGGAGGGGATCCACGGCCCGGGCCGATCCTGACTCGGGCGCCGATCGGTGCGCTTTCGCGGCGCATCTCCGGTCGAAACCCCTGTTCTTTGAGGTTTCCGCTTGCACCCATCCTCGCTCACGTTTTTCTCGCAATGACCGACGCACCGAACGACAACGCAGCGTCCGATACGAAGGCCTCGCTTCGCGCGCGCATTCTCGGTCGATCGCTGACGGTGATGCTCGCGGTTCTGGGGCTGTGCGTGCTCGCCGCGAGCGGGGCCTGGATGTTCGGCGCAGCTGGATGGCGGATCGACCTCATCGCCAACCTGACGGCGCAGCTGCTGCTCGTCACCCTGTTGATGCTCGCGCTGACGCTGGCCTTGCGCCGCTGGGTTGTTGGCGTCGTCCTGATCGTGGCTTTGGCTGTGCAGCTGGCCGGGCTGACCCAGGGCCGCGCGCCGGGGTCAGCGCCGGTGGCCGGCGAGCAGGTCCGCATGCTGACGATGAACGTCTTCAACCGGGGCGCCGGCCGCGCTGAGGTCGTGGCGCTGCTCGACGGCATGGACGTGGACGTGATGACGATCGTCGAGCCCAACCCTGAGGTGGTGACGCTGCTGCGCAGCGATGCGTTCAGAGAACGGTACCCCCACAGCGTGCCGCAGCGCCCCTGGGCGGCGAAGCCTGCGGTCATCAGCAGGTGGCCGCTCGAGCCGATCGTCCTGCACTACACGCAGGCGGAATCGGGCGATGGGAACCCAGGGATGTCGCCCAGCATCGCGGTGGTGCGACGACCGGGCGGGCACTTCATCCTGATCGCGACGCACCCGGCTTCGCCCAGGAGCCAGCAGGCGTGGGAGGACGGGAACGAGGCGGTGAAGCAGCTCGGCGCGATGATCCGGGACGAGCTGGCGCCGATGGGATTGCCGATCGTGCTCGGCGGGGATTTCAATTCCACACCGACTGGCGCCAGGAGCCGATCGCTGCGCGATGTCGCTGGGATGCGCCGCGCCAAGCCGCTGCTCGCCCTCGACGGCACCTGGCCAGGGAGTCTGCCCTGGCCTGCTCGGCTTGCGATCGATGATGCGCTCGTCAGTGATGGGATCACGGTCAGCGACTGGCACACCTTAGCGCCGGTGCAGGGGGGGGATCACTCGCTCGTGCGCATCGATCTGAACATCCCGCTCGTCATTCCGCCTGCGGATTAACCGCCGGCGATCTCGCAGAGGCGGTCGAGCAGCATGGGGTAGGTCCGGCTCGCGTTGAAACCCTGCTCGATGTGCGCGCGGGCCGCTCTGCCGTATTGCTCGCGCAGGGCGGGATCGCCGATCATGGTCTCGATCGCGTCCGCCAGTCCCTGCTCGTCCCTGGGTGGGTGCAGCAGGCCGGTCTGTTCGTGGAGGATGACATCGGGGATCGCGGCGACGCGGGAGGCGATGGACGGGAGCCCTGCGCCGGCGGCTTCGATCGTTGCCCAGGGCATCATGTCCTCGACGGTCGGGAAGACGAAGACATCCATCGAGGGGAGCAGCTCGTTGCGCACGCGGAGGTGGTCCTGCCTGCCGTGCCAGACGACGTTCTTCGCGTTGTCGTCGCGTTCGTGGCGATCGCCGATGAAGTGCAGCTCCGCGCGACCGGCGAAGCGCTGCTGATGAACACGCAGGAGCATGTCGGCGCCCTTGCGGGCCCAGTCGTTGCCCACGAAGACCAGGCGGGGGAGGCTGTCGTGCGGCACGCCCCGGTCGACATTGTCCCATCGGTGCGCCTCTGGGAGGTCGATCGAGTTGGGGGCGGCGATGATCTTCGATTCCGGGAGGTTGAAATCATCGCGGAGCGACTGGGTCGCCCAATGGTTCCTGCAGACGACGGCGTCCGCGAGGTCGAAGATGCGGCGCTCTTCCCGGATGAACGGCTTGCGCGCGAGCGGCGAATAGCCGTACTCGGAGAGGTCGAGGATCGAGGTCGTATCGATGTTGACAGCGTGGCGGACTTTGGATCGGCGCTTGATCGCGTTGATCGGTCGGGCGTTGCCCTGGGTGATCCAGTGGATCAGGTCGAAGCGGTCGGGGTCGATCGCGCTGCGGAACCAGCGGCGGATGTACCAGTCGCTGAGCATCAGGTAGCGGTAGCTGTGGAAGTCCCACCCTCTGGGGAGCGGCCAGGTCATCGAGGCGACGCGCATCGGGAAGGGGTTCCTGATCCGGACGTGGACCGCGTCGATGTCGTCGCGGTCTGCGGTGAACCGCTCGAGGCTCTCGGCGTAGCGCTTGAACCCAAGGATCACGCTGCTGATGAAGAGGATGCGCGTTTTCCCCTGCTCGCGCTGGAGCGGCGGGAGCGTGCCTGGAGTAACGCCGTCTGTGTTGTGCGTGACGAGGCGGTTCATTCGGAGCGCTCCGCGGTTACGAATCGACTGGCTGTTCGGGGGATTGCTCGGGGAACCGCTCGCGGCCCCTGGTCCCGCCGATGGAGGTCGGCAGGCGGCGGCGCAGCGCGTTGAGGAAGAGCGAGCGCTCGGACCGGTCCATCGCGAAGGAGAGGATCAGCCCGCCGTACACCGCGCCGAAGGTGGCCATCGTGGCGAGCAGCCACCAGATGTTCCAGCGCTCGACCTTGAACAGGAAGATGAGCGCGGCGGGGAGCGCGATCAGGACCAGCAGCGTCGGGCGGATGAGCGGGGCGTACGCCTCGCGGACCGGGACGCCCAGCGTGCGGCGGAGGATGATGGGCAAGCCGATGAAGTGGACGACGAAGAAGACGGCGCTCGTGCCTGCGGCGACCGACGTGATTCGGATCTGCTCCGGCAGCAGCCAGTAGAACAGGAGACCAAGCAGCGGGTTCAGCGCAGCGCCGAAGGCGATCATCGGCGCGTACTTGCGGACGAAGCCTGCGCCGTACATGAGGTGCATCCAGGAATCGGCGATGGCGCGCGAGGCGAAGCCGATGGTCAGCGCCTGGATGACGAGGGTGGCGTCGCGGATGAAGGCTTCCGGATTATCCAGCGAGCTCGTGATCCAGACGCGGATGATGGGCTCTGCGAAGCAGAGCAGGAACGCGGCCGCCGGGACGACAACGATCGCGTGGATGCGTGTGGTGTGCCGGATGAGCGTGCGCATGGCGTCCGCGCCGCCCTCGTGGTGGATCCGGACTGCGACCGCGTCGAGCCCATCGGTCATGCCGAAGACGAGCTGGCGCATGTACCCGGTGAGGCGGATGCCGACGACCATCACCGAGGTCCCGACGATCCCGAAGAGCAGGTTCATCAGGATGACGTCGATGCGGAGATGGAGCGTCGTGGCGCAGGCGACAGCGATGTTCCACTTGGCGGTGTGGAAGATGCGCCGCCCGGCGGTCTTGTTGGCGGACCTGAACCTGGGGATCGCCCTGCGGTCCACGGAGCACAGCCATCCGACCACGATGATCTGGAGCAGGACGTTGAGCGCCGAGACGACGATCGCGTAGAGGATCAGCACGGCGCTGGGGCTGATCTGCTGGTACGTCAGCAGGACGGTGATGCCGGTCGCGAGGTCGGCGATCTTCCGCACGAAGTTGGCGATGTTGTGCGCGATAAAGCGTTCCTGCACCAGGAGCAGGTTGAACTGCGCCGCGGTCGCGATGCGGAAGAGGACCTCGAAGGACTGGATGATGATCATCCACATGGCGGCGTGCATCAGGTGGTCGGGGATCTTCAGCAGCGGGAGCGCGAAGATGAGCCCCTGGTAGAGCAGGAAGGTCAGGAACCCGACCCCGATCGAGAGCGCGGTCGCGGAGGCGTAGGTCTCGCGGAACGAATTCTCGCCCTCGTGGTAGGCGGCGCCCACCTCGCGTGTGAGGCTGTTGGTGACGACCTCCCGGATGATCAGCAGGATGCCGGTCGCGCCGCCGAGCAGGCCGATGACGCCGAAACCATCCTCGCCGGTCGAGCGGAGGAGGATCGGGACCATGGCGATGCCGATGACGAACCCGGAAACCAGGCGGATGTAGTTGGCGAAGATGCGGACGGCGTGCCGTTTGAGCTCACTGGCCATGGTTGGTGGTCGCGCTGCTAGTGGTAGGCCAGTTCGTGATCATGCTCGTCGCCGTCGGTGTGCTCGTTGTCGTACTCATGACCGCCGGAGTGATCGCTGTACCCGCCGTCCGGGTCAGGATACGCGCCGCCTTCGTCGTCCCACAAGTCGTCGCCGCCCTCGTCCCAGGCGTGCCAGCCCTCGGTCTGCTCGTTGTCGAGCTCCCTCTTGATGAAGAAGATCGTCTGCTCCATCATCCCGAAGCCGAAGGTGAGCATCAGTCCGTTGACGGTCGAGCCCATCATGGTGGACGACTCGGAGACGCCCTGCCCCAGCACGGCGAGGGTCATGCCGACGCAGTGGTGCGCGATGTCGGTGCAGTAGCCGCGGGACTCACGCAGGAGCTTGAGCAGCAGCAGGCCTCTGGTAAACGCGACGAGCATCACCACGACGAAGACCAGCCCTCCGAAGAAACCGATCTCCGAGAGGATCTGCATGTACATGTTGTGCAGGTTCATCGTGGAACCCTTGTCGGTGGCGCCGACCATCTCGTAGACCCAGCCCTTCCCGAAGACCGGGGACTCGCCGATGAGCTCGAACGCGTCCTGCAGCTTGCCCTCTCGGGATTCGATCAGGTTGAACGTGAAGAGCCGCTCGGTGGCCTCGCCTGAATCGACGACGGCCATCACCACGAAGACGATCGCTGAGATCAGCAGGCCTGAGACGATCAGCGCGATGGGCCGCTTCACCAGCGGGACCGCGGCGACCGAGACGCCGATAAAGCACATGAAGAGCCCGGCGCGGCTGCCGGTGTAGATGATGATGATCGAGAGGATCGCCATCGTGCTCCACGCGACGATCTTCCAGCGCTTGTTGTGGTCGTTGAGCGCGACGTAGCCGCACATGATCAGCAGCGGCGCAGCGATCTGCGCGACGCGGTTGGGGTTGATGTCCCAGGGCTGGAAGCGTCCGACGGAGCTGATCGCAGCAGGGTTCCGGACCAGCTCCGCGAGCATGATCCCGGCGAACCCGATCGCGGAGATGGTCATCAGCCGCATCCCCTTGCGGTAGTCCCAGGGGCCGTCCACGCCGACCGCCATCGCAGCGCCGGCGAGCGCGAGCGTGAAGTAGAGCCCCTTGTACATGAAGGCGCCGATGACCTGATCGCTCCAGAGGGCGCCAAGCACGTACAGGCAGACGAAACACATGTACGCGACGGTCGTCGGTTTCAGCCGCCAGCCTTTCTTGAAGAAGACCGCGGTGATGAGCAGGAGCACGGTGAAGTAGACCCGGCCCAGCTTGGCGAGGTTCGCGAAGCCGAATTCGGAGACCGCGATCGGTGTCAGGGCGATGTACCCCATCACGATCACGAAGAGCGGGTTCACCCACTTGGAGACGATGACCAGGGCTGTATGGATGAACAGGAACCCGATGACGATCGCGGCCAGGATTTCGGGTGTGACATCGTTGAACACGGCGGGCGCATCGATCTCTGAACGGGCGTCATCCCTGCCGGGGGCCCTGGGAGTGGGTTCTGGGACCGGGGCCGGTCTCAGCACGGATCATCGGCAGGAAGAACGGGGACTTCCAGTAATTTTGGCGTCCTCAGGCCCCTCTCGATGGCGGCGTTTCCGCCCCTGACGATGCTCCCATCGCCTGGCGGTACATCGCCTCGAATGCTGCTACGACACGGTCTCGGGCGAGGTTCTCGAATGCCCAGGCCTTGCCGGATGCACCCATCGCGTCGAGCCTGGGGCGATCCGCGAGCAACTCGGAGAGGCCGTTCGCGATCGATCCGGGATCGCGGTCCACGATCAGGGCGCCGCCGCAGGTTTCGAGTTCTTTCCAGATCGCGACCCCTGGCGTGGTGCAGCAGGCGGTCCCGGCGGCCATCGCCTCAGGGAGCACGAATCCGAAGTTCTCGTGGAGCGATGGGAGGACGAAGAGATCCGCTGCGCCGTAGAGCGCAATCTTTGCCTCCGACCGGATATGACCCAGGAAGGCCACGCGGTCGCCCAGGCTGAGTTCCTGAGCGAGACTGTTCAGGGATCGTTCTTCGTCCGCATCGCCGGAGCCGGCGATCAGCAGGTTCGCGGCGATGCCTGCATCGAGGGTCCGCTTGAACGCCTGGAGCAGCAGGTCCACGCCCTTGACCGGGTGGAGCCTGCCGACGAAGAGCACCACCGGATCACCGTTCCAGTGGGCGCCTGGGAAGGCGGCGTGCGCGACCTCAGGGGCGGGCATCGATTCGAAGGGCGCGAGGTCCATCGCCAGGGGCACGACGCACGATGTAGCGCCGGGGATCCGAGGCATCGACTGCTCGCGCTCCGCCTCGGCGGTGCAGTGGACGACCGCGGCGCCCTGCAATGTTCGGCGTCCCCCCATCGCAAGAAAGACGCGTTTCTTGGTGGTGCTCAGCGACATGGACCAATCGTCGAGCATGCCGTGGAGGCTCTGGACGTAGGGTGTTCCGGTCGCGCGGGCGATGCCTGCGAGCTGGGTGTTGCTCGGGTGCCAGACCGCGTGGATGTGCAGGAGGTCCGCCGCTTCGATGTGCTCTGCGGCGATCCGCCTCGCCTCGGCGTTCAGGCGGTTGAGCGGGCGCGACGTCGGCGGGAGCGGGACGATCTTCGGGACGCCAGGCTCGCCATCGATCCACGCCTGGGGCGCATCGCCTGGGTTGGGCGTCATCAGGACGATGTCGTGCCCCGACTCGGCGAGGGATCGGCTGAGGTTCAGCACGGCCCGCACGACGCCGCCGGATTCGACGTTCAGCCCTTTGGTGTATTGGACGATTCGCACAGGTTGGATGGTACTTTGGAGGGGCGCGGAGCGGCGGACGCCTCGTGCTCATGGGGAGACGGAGACGCTACCCTTGCACTATCGAGCCTTCATGGTCATCGGATAAACCGTTTCTTCCCTGCCAATGCCGCTCCCTGACTGTGCCGATTGAGTCTCTGGTGAATCCCGAAAAGCCTGACAACCTGATCGTCGCGATGGTGTCGCCCTACGACTCGCGGGATATCCGCAAGGCGTCCGGGACCGGGTACCACATGGCCGAGGGCCTGGAGCAGGCGGGGCTGACGATCGAGCGGATCGGGCCGCTCAAGCCGCAGCGGAACCCGATCAACATCCTCCGGTACCTGTGGAACGCCAAGGTCCGGGGGCTCAACGACCACCCGCAGCGCGATCCGGGGTTCCTCCGGAATTACGCGAGGCAGGTGGAGCGGGCGCTCGAACAATCGAATGCACAGGTCGTGCTTGGCGCTGGCGGTCTCCCGCTGGCCTACCTGCGGACGGACCTGCCCATGGTCCTGTGGACGGACTGCACGTTCGCAGGGCTCCTGAACTACTACGCGAAGTACTCGAACCTTTCCGCACGCACCGAGCGCGACGGCCACGCCTGTGATCAGTCGCTCTTCGATCGCATCGACATGGCGATCTTCCCATCGGAATGGGCGCGCGCCACCGCGGCGGACGCGTATGGGTTCCCCCGCGAGAAGGTGCGGCTGATCTCGCGCGGCGCTGGTGTTGCGTGCGACCGGACAGCGGACGACATCGAACGCCTGATCGAAGCGCGCCCTGAGGACACCTGCCGGCTGCTCTGGGTCGGCGTGGACTGGGAACGCAAGGGGGGCGGCATCGCGCTCGACGCGGCGCGCCTGCTCAGCGAGCGCGGGATCGATGTAGCAATGCACATCGTGGGGGTGCAGCCTCCGGCTGGAATCGACCTGCCATCGTGGGTCACGCTGCACGGCTACCTCGACAAACGCGACCCGGCGCAGCGCGCCACGCTGGACGGTCTCTTCGCGTCGTCGCACTTCTTCCTGCTCCCCACGCAGGCGGAGGCGTACGGGATCGTCTTCTGCGAGGCGTCATCCTTCGGGTTGCCCTCCATCGCCACGAGGACCGGCGGCACAGGGGATGCGATCCGCGAGGGCGTCACCGGATGGACGCTCCCGCCGGAAGAGCCCCCCTCGGCGTACGCTGATCGGATCGAATCCTGTTTCAAGGACCGGGCGCAGTACGCGGCGATCGCGCGATCGGCCTTCGCGGACTTCACCGACCGGACCAACTGGGGCGTTGTGTGCGAGCAGGCCGCGGCGGCGATCCGCGAGCTGGTGCGCACCGGCCCAACTTCCAAACCCAACGACAACGACCGGCCCCAGCGCACCGCGGCCGGCGCCCGAGCATCGGAGCCTGTGCAATGACCCACCCCACCATCGCGGCGCCCTTGCTGCGGCTCATCGGTTTCGGGCTGCGCCTGACGCCCATCAAGACCAGGCTCGGCGGCGTGAGCACCCTGATGCGCAAGGTCTTCAAGCTCGATCGGCACACCGACCTCGTATCCACCAGGCTGCGCAGCGGCGCGACGCTCCGCGTGCGGCTAAGCGATTACAACGGCCGCATGCTGTACTTCTTCGGGACCGTCGATCCCAAGGTCGTCTGCACGTGCAAGTCATTGCTGCGCGAGGGCGACGCGTTCCTGGATATCGGCGCCAACCACGGCGCGGTGGGGCTGCAGTGCTTCGGCCGCGTCGGCAGCGGCGGCAGCGTCCACTTCGTCGAGCCGCAGCCGGAGCTGTGCGGCGTGATCGGCGACGCGATCAAGTCGGTCGGCGCGAGCAACGCGTCGGTGCACCAGATCGGCCTGTGGGACGAGGACGGCGAGTTCACGCTGCAGCTCGAGGGTGGGCACACCGGCGCCGCCAGCCTGGCTGATACCCCTGAGCATGGCGACGGGAAAGGAATCACCGTCAAGACGCGGAAGATCGATTCGTTCCTCGATGACACGGTCGGGTCCGGTTCGTTCGGTGCGAAGATCGATGTCGAGGGCGCGGAAGTGAAGATCCTCCCTGCGATCCTCCGCCACGATGGGTTCCGCTTCGCGGTCTTCGAGTGCAACCGGGATTCGGTGCGCGACATCGTCCACAGCGCCGCGGAGGAACGCGACCTGCAGCTCTTCGGGATCGAGAAGAACCTCTGGACCGTCCGGCTGCGCCCCCTGAGCAAGGACGATGACCTCACGCAGTTCCACGACATCGTCGTGCTCGCCGGTGGGCAGTTCAAGCAAACCAGCGCGCCGGTGCACCCTGATCGTCTGTAACGAACCGGAACAGATCCTGAAGATGAGCCGCCCCACCGCAAGCATGCCGATCCTGCGAGCCATCGCGCTGGCGCTGCGGCTCGCCCCGATCAAAACCAGGCACGGGCAAGTCTGCTACTACCTGCTGCGGATCTTCCGGCTCGATCGGTTCGACGAGCCGGTGACGGCCAGGCTGCGTTCGGGCGCCACCCTGCCGGTGCGGCTCAGCGATTTCAACGGCCGGATGCTCTTCTTCTTCGGCACGGTGGACCCCAAGATCGTCGGGACCTGCAGGGCCCTGCTGCGCGAGGGCGACACGCTGCTCGATATCGGCGCCAACCACGGCGTTGTGGGCTTGCTCTGCGCCGCGGCGGTCGGGGAATCCGGCGCGGTTCACTTTGTCGAGCCACAACCGGAGTTGTGCGAGGGGATCCGCAACGCCTCAACCGCGTTGCGCTGCAGCAGCACGGTGCACCAGATCGGCTTGCTCGATGAGGACGGCGAGTTCGAGCTGCGCCTCGCAGCCAGGCACACCGGCGCCGCGAGCCTCGTTGATCAGCCGGAGAACGCAGACGGTACAACGGTGCGCGTCCGCGTGCGCGAGATCAACGCGTTCCTGGACGAGACGGCGGGCGCCGGTGCGTTCGGCGCGAAGGTGGATGTCGAGGGCGCTGAAGAACGGATCATCCCCTCGCTGCTGCGACGCGAGGGCCTCCGGTTCCTGCTCTTCGAATGCAACCGGGACTCCACGCGGGAGTTCGTCCGGCGCGCCATCCTCGATAACGACGACGGACCAGCCATGGCGGTCTTCGGTCTGGAGAAGCGCCTGCTGCGCGTCCGCCTCGCACCGGTGCAGCGGATCGAGGACCTCCGGGGCTTCGATGACCTCGTGGTGGTCCAGCTCGATGCAGGGAGCGTTCCCGACCGATCGATCAGCCCTGCGCAGCTGGCGAAGTTGCAGAATCAGCCTTGAACTGGGGCATTCCGGCTGTATACCAGTCTGGATCGGATCGAAGAAATGATCCGTGAACCTGCCGAACCACACGTTGAATCCCAACCGCTTTCTCATGCACCGATCTGTCACGAGCTGCACCGTCTCCGCCTGCCTGCTCGCGGCGCTGTGCGCTGCTGCGCCGTCGCACGCCGGTGGTGATGGCGAGGGCCCCATCACGGCCAACGCCGGCGTGGTCCGCGACCTGCTCGCGGAAGCGGCGACCAGGCGGATCGACATCGTGCAGCTGGGCGACAGCAACCAGCTCTTCAGCAGCGTCGGCTGGCAGGACGGCTGGACCGTCGCGCTGGGCGAGCGCTACCCGATGTACGCCACCCCCCTGCTGGGCGCCGGCGACAACAAGGACATCGGCATCGCGCTCAACACGATGGCCTCGGCGAGCATGCCGCCAAGCGGCGCGCCGTCGCCGCTGCTGGCGTACAGCTTCCCATCGCAGGGCGTGGACGTCACCCCCTACGCGTACCTCCCGGATGGGCAGATGATCGCCGGCGGCTCGAACATCGGCATGCGGTTCAGCACGCACAACGCCAAGTGGTCGCAGAACAACTTCGATATCGAGAGCAACCTCCGGTTCCACTTTGATTACGGCACGTTCGACGTCGCGCCAGGCGCGGTCTTCCAGCCTGGGATCTCGCAGCCGGGAGGGTTCAGCCCGACGCACGCGCCGATCTCGCCGCAGACCGGGGCGTTCGGGATCGCGTCGTCGTTCATCGATCTCCCTGCTGCGGTGCGCACGTCCGGCGACATCCGCTTCCGATGGTTCGCGAGCGGCGCTCCGGACGGCGTCGGTCCTGTGCACGCGCTCTACATGCGGGTCGAGGACACCGATCAGCTGGCAGGGCAGAGCGTGAGCACGCTCTTCGGAGTCGGCGGCGCGACGGCGCGGGACTGCGCCATGGCGCTGCGCACGACACCGGAGGAACAGCTCCGGACGTTCTTCGAGCGGATCCGCGACAAGCAGGCCGGCGACAAGAAGATCCTCGTCCGGATCGCGTTCGGCGCCAATGACTTCACCGAGCTCGATTTCTCGATCGGCCCGGATGCGCCGCAGCCAGGCGGGACCGGCGCTGCGGTGGCGGACAACACGCGGGAGATCATCGCGCAGATCAACGAGGTCTGGACGCTCGCAGGGTGGGACCACAGCGAGCTGGTCTTCCTGCTCGTCGGTTGCCACGAGCGGCTCGAGCCGGAGCCCGACCCCTATGGGTTCCGGCAGGCGCTGAGCGAGGTCACCGCCGATGCGCCCAACATCGCGTTCGTGAACCACTACCGGCTGGCGACGAAGCCGGAGATGCTCTCGAGCGGCTGGTACGACTTCCCGACCGGCGCGCACCTCTCCACGCTCGGGTACGAGGTCATCTCGCGATTTGAGTTGCAGGCGATCGATCGGCAGCTCTCCGCGGACATCAACGGCGATTGCGTCGTGGACACCGCGGACCTCGGCCTGCTGCTCTCCGATTTCGGATCGGTCGGCGCCAGAACGGACCTGAACCTCGACCGGTTCATCGACACGGCGGACCTTGGGATCCTGCTGGCGCAGTTCGGCACGTTCTGCGACTGATTCAGCAATGATCCTGAGACGTTGTCTGGTCAGGTCGTCTCGCCGCGTTCGTGGCGCTTGATCTCGCGGACCTTCAGCACGATCTGGTACTCGTAGATCGCCTGGAGCGTGCAGTACGTCAGCCCTGCGCGGCCATCGAGCAGGCCCAGCTTCAGGAAGTACATGTAGATGAACTTCAAGAAGGGCCTTCCGGGCATGCGGAAGCTCAGGTTCTTGAGGGCGTACCTGCGCTTGATGCGGTCGCGCGCGAAGAGGTCACCCAAGTTGACCGGGTTCTCGCGGAGCGCCTTGACGGTCTCCGTCGCCTCGTAACTGGAGTACCTGTTGTGGCGCTGGAACCACTCCGTCAGGCCTTTGCTGAAGTTGTAGTGGATGAAGTGCTGCTTGAGGTAGCCGTGCTCGCCATCGATGGTCGGGGTCGGGTTGGCGAGGCGGGCGAAGCGGATGTGCCTGGGCTGGAAGAACCGCATGATCTGCCCTGGGGGCATCGCGCGCTTGAGCCACTTGCCCATGAAGATGTTGCGGCGGCCGCAGTAGAACGCGACGCGGCGTTCGTTCTCGTCATCGGCGATCGCCTCGATCTCGGCGCGGAGCTCGGGGGTCATGTGCTCGTCGGCGTCGAGGTAGAAGACCCATTTGTGCTTGAAGTCGATGTTCTCCATCGCCCAGTTCTGGTGGGGGCCACGGCCGTCGTAGGCGCGCTCGAAGAATCGGCAGCCCCGGTCCTCGCAGATCTGCTTGGTGGTGTCGGTGCTGAGCGAATCGAGCACGACGATGTCGTCGCACCACGACACGCTGTCGAGGCACGAGGGGAGGTTGTCCTCCTCGTTGAGCGTCTGGATGAAGATCGACACCGGCATCGTGTTACGCCCCGCTCCCTTCGTTCGCAGCCTGGCTGGTCACCTGCGACACATCGACCAGATAGACGTTCCGCTGCCCCCCCATCGCGGAATCGATGCACACCGTCCTCGCGTCGTCGCTGAACCTGGGGTGCAGGTCGCACCTCGTCGGGCCATCGAGGCGCCTGGGTGTCGGGAACCGCCCTACGCGCGTCGCGGCGCCGGTCTCCATCTCCAGAACATACAGCGGCAGCCTGTTCATCCGGTCGGTGTAGCCATCGGTGAGCATCCACCGGCCATCGCGCGAGAGCGTGCAGTGCCCATCGGTTGTCAGCACACCCCTGGCGAACTGCTCGTTGGGCTGATCGTCGTCGCGGAGGATCATGTACGAATCGCCGACAACCTTGCTCATCAGCCAGCGGGGCTTGCCCATCGCGTAATAGATCGGCTTGAGGCTCCGCAGCACGTGGTGGCGGAGGCCCTTCTTCCCAGACGCGTCCGGCGCGAGCAGCTTCCGCTGCCCGGCCCAGGCGACGAGCGTGTGGTCATCGATCCAATCGAAGTGCGAGATCATCCCCTCGAAGACGAGGCGGAGGTCTGAGCCATCGGCGACATTCGCCGTGAAGAGGCGCGTGTGGATGTTGCCGTCCTCGCGCCAGAAGCGGTGCAGGAAGCAGAAGCGATCACCGGACGGGTTGTACATCAGGTGGTTGACCCAGTGCTTGCGGTCTTTCGAGAACTCCGGAGGATCGAAGTGCGCGACGTCCTCGATCGAGAGGATCAGCGTCGCCTCGCCTGTTGCGATATCGATGCGGTAGACGCCGTCGTCGTCGGGGGCGGCGTCCTCGACGGTCGGGTCTTCGACGCCTGCGTGCCCATAATCCGGCCGGGTCTCGTGCAGGCGGGCGAAGCTGAGCGAGAGCGCGGTGTCGCCGGTGGGGCTGAGCGTGTAGATGGGGCGCTCGAGCGTGCGCCGCTCGCCGGTGGTCAGGTCGTGCACGACGCCTCCGCCGAGCTGCCAGACGTTCAGGTCGTCAGTCCCTGGATCGCCCATGCGGCAGTTGTAGATGACGGTGTTCGCATCGCCGGGGAGCCAGTGGAGCATCGCCCCCTGCTGCCAGTTCCAGAGTGTCGACTGCGCGATCGGGGAGAATGGGTATCCCGGATCGCTGAGGTCGATCACCCCGATCTCGACGAGGTCGCTCTCCGTCGGGACGCGGTCGAGGATCTGCGCGCGGTGGACGAGCAGGCGATTCCCGTCGGCGCTCCAGGGGCGTTTGTCGTAGTACCCGACGAACCACTGGCCTTCAGCCGGCGTCACGCACTCGACAGGGCATCGCCTGGAGCGCATCAGTCCGTCGCTCCTGCGATGACGCGGTCGCGCACCGGCTTGGCGGGCGAGCCGATGCAGACCTTGCCAGGGGGCAGGTCGCCGAAGACCGACGAGCGCGCACCGACGACGGTCCCATCGCCGATCGTCACGCCTGGCGCTACGAAGACATCCGCGGCGACCCAGCAATCAGCGCCGATCGTGATGGGCATCGGCGTGAGCGGGAAGTTGGGGTCCTCGAAACCATGCGTAGCGCCGCAGAGGTAGGAGTACTGGCTGATCGTGGACTGGCGGCCGATGCGCGTGCGATCGACGCAGTAGCAGATGACGCCGTCACCGAGCGTGGCGTAATCGTCCATCTCCAGGTTCCACGGCGCCCAGATGGTGGCGCTGGGCATGATGCGCGCCTTCCACGAGACCTTGGCGCCGAAGCAGCGCAGCAGGAAGACGCGCCACTTCTTGCAGGGCCTGGGCGAGAAGCGGAAGAGCGTCCCCTGCACGATGCCCCAGGTGAGGCGGCCGAGCTTGTTCTTCAAGCCGTGCGGCGAGGGCTTGTTGGAGATGTCGAGCGCTTCGCCGGTCATGCGGTCTCGCCCTGCTGCGGCGGCTCAGGGACCTCGTCGGTGTTGGTGTCGAGGCGTTTGCCGGTGGTGTGGTCGCGGAGGATCCTGGGACGGATCGCTTTGGCGGGGCTCCCAACGCAGATGCGCCAGGCGGGGAGGTCCTTCACGACGTTCGAGCGCGCGCCGACGATGACCCCATCGCCGATCGTGACTCCTGGCGCGACGTACACGTCCGTCCCGATCCAGGCGTAGTCGCCGATCGAGAGCGGGACGCGGACCAGCGTGAACGCGGTGGACTCGTGCTCGTGCGTCCCGGCGCACAGGTGCGCGAACTGGCTGATGACAGCGTGGTCGCCGACGGTGATCGTGCCGAGCGAATAGAAGTACGCGCCATCACCGATCCTGGCGCCCTCGCCGATGACGACGTTCCAGGGGACCTCGAACCGGGCGGTGTTGCGCAGGACCCTTGGCCGGCCGACCTTGGCGCCGAAGCAGCGCAGGAGCATCGCCCGCCAGTTGTTCGCCCTCCTGGGCGACCAGCGGAAGAGCGTGGCCTGGACGAATCCCCAGAGCAGGCGGCCGATTTTCTGCTTCGTCGTGAAGAACCCGACGACCGAGCCCTCCGGGTGGACCGACGGATCGGAAGCCGAGCGCGCCAGGGCGGCGGCCGCGGTGTCGTCCGCTGGGGGACCCGGTCTGGTTTCGGTGGTGGCGGCGGTCACAGGGAGGGGTCCAGTTTATCGGGCGTGGACGCGGGCGAGGGGCGGATGCCTTCATCTCATCGGCATACGGGACGCGGGGCTCTACCGTTCGCGTTCCGGGGGGTATCCTGCTTGGTTCGCTGCACCGCTTCGCCGATAGTGCCATCCCATGCCCCTCACAGCCTCGATCAAAAGGACGATCAAAACGCGGTTTCCGGCGCCAGCCGCGATCGCGATGAAGAGGCTCGCCATCCGGCCGAGCTACTGGCTGCAGATGCGCGCCTGCCGGCAGGCCTGGCTCGAGCATGGGAGCGCGTACGAACAGAACATCCTCTTCGTCGCGGGGCTCCCCAAGAGCGGGACGACCTGGCTGGAGCGGATGATCGCCAGCTACCCTGGGTTCGAGAATCAGGTCCGGATCCCGGAGGCGGAGGTCCACGAGCTCCGCACCGGCGGGAGCCACGACTTCGACCTCCCGGATGGGGTCTTCGATCGGTTCGATCGGCGGCTGGCGGTGATGAAGCTGCACTCGCACGGCTCGCCCCAGAACGTCAAGGTGCTCCGCGAGGCGGGCGTCCGGTGCGTGGTGCTGTACCGGGACCTGCGCGATATCGCGGTGAGCAACTACTTCTACGTCCGCCGGACGAAGTGGCACCCTGAATACAAGCATTACAAGGACGTGGATCTGAACGAGGGCCTGCGGGTCTTCGCCGAGCGGAGCCTGGGGGCGTACGTCGATTGGATCCGATCGTGGCGGCAGAACCGGGACCCTGAGACGACCCTGGAGCTGCGGTACGAGCAGATCCTGGAGGCGCCTGTGGATACGATGCGTCAGGTCGCGACGTTATTCGGACTCGACACGAGCGAGGAGCGGATCCGCGAGATCGTGGACCGGAACAGCTTCCAGCGGATGACCGGAGGCCGGAAACCGGGCGAGGGGGATTCGAAGAGTTTCGCCCGGAAGGGGAAGGCCGGCGACTGGAAGAACCAGTTCGACGACACGACGAAAGCGGTATACAAAGCCTCGATCGGCGGATTTCTGATCGAAACAGGCTACGAAAATGACGATACGTGGTAGCGTCCCTTGCACCTTGAAACGGATCAATATCGGAATTGAGCGCGAACCCGACGACAACCAGTGACCCGAATGTTGTCGCGGCGCAGCCGATTGCGCACGCCGAGACGGTGCAGGAAGTCAAAGAGGGCGAGGGCAGCAAGCCGCAGCCGATGGCGCCCATCGTCATCCTGAACCAGTACTACGTCCCGGACGTCGCCTCGACCGGGTACCTGCTGCACGAGCTCGCGACGGAGCTGGTCAAGCTGGGCTACGACGTCAGCGCGACGACGTGCCGCCCTTCGTATGGCCCCAAGGACTCCTGGGTGGACTGCCCGCTGAAGGAGCGCCTCAATGGGGTGAAGGTCCGCCGGATGTGGACGACGCGCTTCCGCAAGGACAGCTACGTCGGCCGCAGCATCAACTACCTGACGTTCATCACGCAGCTGGCGCTGCGCATGCTCTTCACGTCCAGCCCCAAGAAGGTGTACCTCTACACCACGAACCCGCCCTTCCTGGGCGTGATCGGGGCGTTCGTCTCGCTCTTCCGCAGGCACAACTACGTCGTGCTGCTGCACGACGCGTACCCCCAGCTGGCGGTGTGGGTCGGCGCGATCAAGTCCGGCGGGATGATCGAGAAGATCTGGCACAAGGCGAACCGATTCGCGTACCGGCGCTCGAAAGAAACGATCGTCCTCTGCCAGGCGGCGAAGGAACTCGTCTGCACCGAGTACGGGATCGACCCTGAGAAGGTCCACGTGATCCCCAACTGGGCGGACGGCTCGCTGCTGAAACCGATGCCCAAGTCGGAGAGCCAGTTCGCCAACGCGCAGAACCTCGTCGAGCCCTTCACCCTGATGTACTCCGGGAACCTGGGGCTGTGCTACGAGTACGAGACGATCCTCAAGGCGGCGGAGCTGCTGCTGGATGAGCCCTTCCGCCTCGTCTGGGTCGGCTCCGGCGGCAACCGCCAGTGGCTGCTCGATCAGGTCAAGCAACGCGGCCTGACCAACACCTCGCTGCACCCCTACCAGCCCTTCGACCTGCTCCGCGACTCGCTCGCGGCGTGCAACGCGTCGCTCGTGACGATCGCGCAGGGCGTCGAGGGCATGAGCTACCCCTCCAAGCTGTACTCGTCTGTTGCGATGGGTTGCCCTGTGATCGCGATCTCCGAGAGCAAGTCCGAACTCCGCGACATCGTCGAGGAGCGCGACATCGGCCGCTGGTTCGAGATCGGCGATGGCGAGGGCATGGCCAACGGCATCCGCGAGATGATGGCGAACCCCGAGAAGTGCGCCGAGCAGGGCGCCAACGCCCGGGTCCTCTTCGAGGAGCGCTTCACCAGGGCGATCTCCGCGCACAGCTACGCCAAGGTGCTCAACCGGGCCGCGGCCAAGGCGAAGGTCGAGCAGGACCAGGTCTGAACCCAGACCAGGCCTGACAACCGATCAGATCACATTTGTTGATACGGGGATCAGCAGGCAGCGCCGACCTTCTGCGGCTTGCTCGACGCGCGGAACTGCGTCTCTTTCGGCGGGCGGCGCCAGACCGCTTCCTGCGACTGGCCCTCGGCCTTGTACCACTTGACCATGCGGTCGATGCCTTCCTCGAGCGAGCAGACCGGCTGGTAGCCGCTGGACTGCACGCGCTCCGCTTCGAACTTGGTCTGCGTGCACATCTTCTTCAGACGCATCGAGGAGATCGGGAAGTTCTTCCCGGTCAGCTTGATGAGGATGTCGAAGGGGAGTCCTGCAGCGAGGACCGCGAACCAGAGGGGCGCCTTGATCTTCGGCGGGTTCTTGCCCAGCGAGCGGAAGATCGTGTTGGCGGTTTCGTGCGCCGTGAAGTCCGGCTTGTCGATGAAGTTGAGCGTGCTGACGCTCTCGCGGCCCTGCTTGTTCCAGATGAAGACCGTCAGGTCCACCAGGTTCTCGACGTACGAGAGGCTCTTGATGTTTTTGCCGTTGCCGACGTTGAGGTACTTGCCGCCATCGATCTGGCGGATCAGCGAGTACATGTTGGCGAAGTTGCGCGGCCCGAACGTGATCGTCGGCCGGATGACGACGACCTTGCGATCACCGCCCTGCGCCGCCCAGCGCTCGAAGACCTTCTCGCCTGCGAGCTTGCTGGCGCCGTAAGGGTTGTTGGGCGCGGTGGGCGCGTCCTCGGTGTGGGGCTCCGGGGCGTCGCCGAAGATCGCGACGGTGGAGTAGAAGACGATGTCGGTGATGCCGCACTCGTCCGCCGCTTCGCACACCATCTGCGAGCCGTGCTCGTTGACGGCGTAGAACGTTTCTTCGTCGATGCCGAAGTCGTGGTGCGCCGCGGCGAGGTTGAAGACCGCGTCGCAGCCCTCGCACGCCTCGATGAGCGCGTTCTTGTCGCGGATGTCGCCGTAGAAGTACGTGCTGCCGGACTCGAGCTCCCAGTCCGGCTCCCAGAGATCGAAGAGGATGACCTCGTGCCCGTCCTTGAGGAGGCGCTCGCACATCCAGCGTCCGATGAACCCGGTGCCGCCTGTCACACAGATCTTCACGAGCGGACCTCCTGCGCCGGCGCCCCGACGGTGCGCCACCACTCAATGGTACGCTTCAACCCTTCGCGGAAGTCCATCTTCGCCTCCCAATCCAGCAGCGATTTCGCGCGGCTGGTGTCGAGGCAGCGTCGGGGCTGGCCATCTGGTTTGGTGTGGTCCCAGCGGATCTCACCCTCGAAGCCGGTCAGCTCGACCAGCAGCTCGATGAGGTCCTTGATCGTGATCTCGAATCCCGCGCCCAGGTTCATCGGGGTCGGGTCGTCCATGACTTCCGCGGCCCGGACGATGCCGGCGGCCGCGTCATCGACGTAGAGGAACTCGCGGCTCGCGCTGCCGGTGCCCCAGCACTCGATGTGGTCAGCGCCGGCGTCGATCGCCTCGCAGCACTTGCGGATGAGCGCCGGGATGACGTGGCTCGAGTTCGGATTGAAGTTGTCGCCTGGGCCGTAGAGGTTCACCGGGAGGACGTACGACGAGTTCATGCCGTACTGGAGCTTGTACGCGTCGAGCATCTGCCACGCGGCCTTCTTGGCGATGCCGTACGGCGCGTTGGTGACCTCCGGATACCCATTCCACAGATCGTCCTCCTTGAAGGGGACTGGCGTGAGGTTGGGGTAGGCGCAGATGGTCCCGATCTGGACGAACTTGCCGGTCTCGCCCAGCCCCATCGCGCGGAACTGCTCGATGAGGTGCAGGGCCATCGCCATGTTGGCGTAGAAGTAGCGGCCTGGGTTCTCGCGGTTGGCGCCGATGCCCCCCACCTCCGCGGCGAGGTGGATCACGAGATCGACCGGCTCGCCATTGAAGGCGTCGCGGTACAGCGCCTTGCACGCCTCCACTTCCGTGAGGTCGTACTCTGGGTACGTAGGCACGAAGATGGAGTCATCGGGGACGCCCCGATCACGCAAGGTCCGGCACAGCACGCGCCCGAGGAAGCCGTCGCCACCGGTGACCACGATCCGTTGCTTGGTCAGGTCCGTCACTCGAAACTCCGTCGTCGTTGAACGCCCGAGGCCGGGCGGGAAGTGTTACTGATCGTGCCCGGAGTGCGCCGGCATGGCGTGGCCGGCGTCCTTGAGGGTCTTCTCGCGCTCGGCCAGCTCCATGTCCGACTCGTACATCATGCGGACGAGCTCGTTGAAGCCGACCTTGGGCTCCCAGCCCAGCGCCTTCCTGGCCTTGGTCGGGTCGCCGAGCAGCAGCTCGACCTCCGCAGGACGCAGGTACCTGGGATCGAACTCAACATAGTCCTCCCAGTCGAGGCCCGCACACTCGAAGGCGGCGATGCAGAACTCGCGGACGCTGTACGTCTCGCCGGTGGCGATGACGTAATCGTCGGGGGTGTCCTGCTGGAGCATCATCCACATCGCCTCGACGTAGTCGCCGGCGAAGCCCCAGTCGCGCTTGGCGTCCAGGTTGCCCAGGTAGAGCTTGTCCTGCAGGCCCAGCTTGATGCGGCCGACGGCGCGGGTGATCTTCCGCGTGACGAACGTCTCGCCCCGGCGGGGGCTCTCGTGGTTGAAGAGGATGCCGCTGCTGGCGTGCAGGTCGTAACTCTCGCGGTAGTTGACCGCGATCCAGTGCGCGAAGACCTTCGCGCACGAGTAGGGCGAGCGGGGGTAGAAGGGCGTCGTCTCTTTCTGCGGCGTCTCCATGACTTTGCCGAACATCTCGCTCGACGAGGCCTGGTAGTAGCGGATCTGCTTGCCGGTGCGCTGCTGCTGATCGCGGACCGCTTCGATGAGCTTCATCGCGCCCATCGCGACGGAGTCCACGGTGTAGATCGGCATGTCGAATGAGACGCGGACGTGGCTCTGGGCGCCGAGGTTGTAGACCTCATCCGGCTCGATCTCGGAGATGAGCTTCGCGAGGTTGTTCGCGTCGGTGAGGTCGCCGAAGTGCAGCTTGAGCTTGGCGCCGGCGATGTGCGGGTCCTGATAAATCTGGTCGATGCGCTCGGTGTTGAACGAGCTGGAGCGGCGGATAATGCCGTGGACCTCGTAGCCCTTGCCCAGGAGGAACTCGGCGAGGTAGCTGCCGTCCTGGCCGGTGACGCCGGTGATGAGTGCTCGCTTGGGGGTAGCCATCGAAGTCTCCAATTGGTGCTGAAAATCAGGTCGCCGGGGCGGCCTGGCGCCACGCCGATCAGCGTGAAAAATGGTCATTTTCGCCTGCCCCAGAGGGAGAGGCGTCCTACAGTGCCGACCATCAAACGTCGTCTGGGAGCGGTCGGTTCGATCCTATCGTCCTGATTCTGGCCGGGCTCAACCAATCACCGGCCAACGTGACCGAACGACCCCCAATGACCAGCCCCGGGCGCGGGTGGACTTCGCCCAAACCAGGCCCCACCAAAGCCCTACCAAGGAAGCGAGAACCATGTCAGGACTGATCACCCCCCACGGCGGCGAGCTCGTCAACTGCATCGCCGATGACTCCAAGCGCGACGCCCTCAAGAGCGAGGCCAGCTCGCTGCAGCGGATCGACCTCTCCGCCAAGCAGTCCTGCGACCTGGAGATGATCGGCATGGGCGCCTTCAGCCCCCTCAAGGGCTTCATGGCCAAGGCCGACTTCGAGTCCGTCTGCAAGGACATGAAGCTCGCCTCCGGCGACATCTGGCCCATCCCGATCCTGCTCAGCGTGGACAGCGCCGATGCCCCCAAGGTCGGCGAGCGCGTCGCCCTCTACGCGACCGCCCCCTCCACAGGGCAGGAGGTCCTGCAGGCGATCATGACCGTCGAAGAGGTCTTCGCCCACGACAAGGACCTCGAGATCCCCAACGTCTTCCGCACGACCGACAGCGCCCACCCCGGTGTTGCCCAGGTCATGGCCGAGGGCGACACCTGCGTCGCCGGCCCTGTCGAGATCGTCCATGCCTGCGTTGACCCAGCCGGCCCTGAGGCCTTCCTCGACCACCGCCTGGCCCCTGC